>NZ_JBQSYR010000003.1:0-183485 GCF_052379505.1 Glutamicibacter sp. 363
ACGCTGCCCCCTCGATGACCCAGAGAGTGTCGGCGTCGGCGTTGGAGCGGCGAGCGACCCATTTGATGGCCCGATTGATACCGGCCGCGGTGGTCGGGAATGACTGCGTATCCAGTAACGCGCCGTTGGCGGCGTCGAGGATGGCGTAAACATGGTTGCGTGCGTGAGTGTCGACACCCACGACAAATGGGTGGCAATGAGAGACGATAGACAAAGCGGTCACCGTGCTTTTCCTCTTGAGATGGACTTGGTTGGTGGCCGTTATTGGCCGGTACCAGTCCGGGTAGGAATCACGACGGAACAGAACTGTGAGGGGTCACGCCCGTGAGGGCGGACAATCTTCTAATCAAGCTACCGTGGTGGGCCGGACGGGTACCGGCTGCCCACCCCCGCGAACGGACAAGTCGATTCAATGACACCGTGAGGGTCAGTCCCGTAAAGAGTCACATTCGAGGGGCGGAACGGCCAGTACCTATCCTGCCAGCCAGTCCCAGACCAGCTACAAACAAGCCTCACAGTTCCGTTAGTTTCTTTCAATACAGGCCCGGGACATCCTCGCGAAGAATGGTAACGCTATTGCTACCATCCTGCGTTGTCAACGTGACGCGTTGCAGCTCCGGCGACTCATATCCCACCCCCGACATCACGGCCTCGGCGTATGCATGCGCGGCTTGAAGGTTGACCCAGAAGGCGTCCTGGACGGTGATCACGAGTAAACCTGTCTCCGGTGATTCCCAGCCGATGGTTCCGTGCTGCGGAGTCCAGCCCTTGAAAGCCGCGAAACTTCGAGCTCCCTGACCATTGAGATACTGGTTTATTTTCTCGTCGGCCCATTTCTGCGGGTCCTCCGGCGTGGTGAGCTCATTGGCGTAGTAGCGCAGCTCGGTGGAATCGGTGCTAGCTTCGGGTCTCTTCTCGACGGCGGGCATCGTCCGCGGTCCCGGGGTTACTTCATATGCGGTGCAGCCGGCGAGGGACAAGGCAACTACCAAGGGGAGCGGAGCTAATTTCTTCACGAGTTCTTCAGTAGACATCGACACGAGTGTATCGGTCGGGGACGACAATTAGTGCCCGGAGTTGCAGTACCTTAACCAACTTCTCAGAGGTTTCGTGGGCAACGCATTCGGCCGACAATTCCTGCGATCAATATACCAGCGGATAGGGCGGACGAATACCGGTCACCTATGGACTGCAATCGCGCGGAACATAGCAGTGACCAGAGTGATGATCGTTGATTGCGCAACGTTTACAACACCGAAAACTCCTGTCGCCAGCAGTCGTCGAAACACCGCTTCCAGGGCCCCTGCCATGTGTGGTTAAGATAGGTAACAAGGAGCCTTGCGAGCGAGTCATGTCGCGGGGCTATGGTTTAGCACTTAGACTTAAACAGAACGGCCAAGCCGACGGCCAGATCGCTGAAACGGAGTGAGATCGAAAACGATGGGTAAAAACGGTTCCCAGCGGGTATCACCGGTAATTTCGGCACTCTATGCTGTGGCCGCATTCCTCCTCGAAGTTGGTTTGCTTTTCGCCGCTGCGCTGGCCGCCATTGCTTTCATTCCGTGGCCGACGATTCCATCGATCCTCGTGGTCGTAGTGCCGTTGTTGATCATCTGGGCGCTGTTCTTCTCGCCTAAGGCGAAGTTCCGGCTCCGCTTGCGCACACGCTTGATGCTCATTCATCTGTTCTACCTGGTCGGTGCCTACGTGCTCTGGCTGAGCGTGGATCATTCATTCACCGATCAATCGCAAATCTGGGCGATCGCGATGCTGTCGTTGACCGGCATTAGCGCAATCCTGATCCTGGCCACCGGCGGATACGTGGTTCCACATGACCGCGAGAAGCGCGGTCCGGCCACCCCGCCCCCTGTGCAGGATGCCAAGCGCAGCCAAAATCGTGGACGCCGCGCGGCACGCTAAGTTTTCACGGCTAGTAATGAGGGGCTCGGTCAACTGACCGGGCCCTTGCTCGTACCCGCCAGGCGAGGTTTAGACGTTCAGCAACCAGCCCAGCAGCCCGGCGATTCCGGCAAATACCAGCGTGCCTAACAGGAACATGATGGCGCGGGCGCGGTTTACCTCGTAGAGCAGGTGGAAGCCGACGAAGAGGGTGCTTGCAGTGGTCAGCGAACCGCAGAACCCGGCAGTCAGCAACCATAAACGGTCCGCGGCAGATAAGGTGCCAGCGAAGCTGTCCCGGGTGAGCTCTAGTCCGTGAGCGTGCGCATAGCCAAGGAAAAGGCCCAGCGCGAAGGTGCCGATGATGTTGGCGGTGAGGATTCCCAGCGGCCAGCCACGCCAGAGGCTGTGGGTATCGTCATGGGTGGCGGGAAGCGCTCGGTCAAGCAGGTATCGTCCCACCGCGCCTAGCGCCCCAGCCAGCAGCAAGAGTCCGATCATGGGCGGCCCTTGGATGCTGGTACCAGACGGAGCATCACTCGGTGGGTGGTGAAGACCGCGGCAAGGCACAGCGTGACGGTCAGGGCCAAATAGCCCAGGTAGCCGGTGGCGCTCATCGCGGTGAAGAGCAGCAGCACGGTGGACAGGGTGGTGAATGCGCCAAAGAAACCGGTACCGGCGGCCAGCTGGAGCAGCGGATTCAATGGCCTGCGGGCGCCGTAGGCGCTCAGCCCGGCCAGGGCGGTGCTGCCCAGCACATTGACCAGCAAGGTCGACGCGGCCCACTCGTTGGCTGGCAGGAGCATGTCCATCCCGACCCGGGCGTAGGCTCCGAGTGCGCCGCCAATTGCTACCGCAAAGAGCCGGTAGACGGTCTGCCTGCGGATCACAGTTCGCGAACCCAGATCAGCGATGCCGAGATGTAATCCAAGCCGTGCGGAATCTCGATAACCGCTCCGGGGACGAGTCCCAGGTCCTTGGCGCGGCGCAGGAATTCCGGGTCCTCGTCGCTGACCCGGCAGATGACCGCGCGCGGTCCGTCGAAGCGGTCCAGCCGTTGCGCATCGCGTGCTGCGAGCACACCGGCGGCCGAGGGAATTGCGTCTCCGTGCGGGTCTACCGCCGGGTGGCCCAGCCGTGCGTGCAGTGCGTCGATGAATCGGTCGGTGACGGTATGCTCGAGCTGTTCGGCCTCGTCGTGGACCTCATCCCAGCCATAGCCGAGCTCATCGCGCAGGAAGGTCTCCAGGATGCGGTGCCGGCGCACCATGCGCAGCGCTTCGCGCCGCCCGGTGGCGCGAAGCGAGATGGCCCCGCGCGGGATATGGTCCACCAGGTTCTTAGCCGCCAGCTTCTGCACCATCGCGGTGGCCGAGGCGGGGGATAGGCCCAGCTGGTCGGCCAGCGCACCGGTGCCGACCGGGGTCTCTTCCCACTCGGTGAGCAGGTACAGCGCCTTGAGGTAGTCTTCCTCGCTGGTGGTCAGCTTGCGCGGATCATATCCGGGCATGGCTAGCCGCGGTTCAGGTAGGGCAGGATCGCGTCGTGCAATTTCGCGTTGCTGGCCAGCGCATTGCCGTCGTGGCAGCCCTCTACGCCGGCGATGGAGGTGAAGCGGCCGCCGGCCTCGCGCACGACGGGGACCAGCGCGGCCATGTCGTAGAGTTCCAGTTCCGGTTCGAAGGCGGCGTCCACCGCGCCCTCGGCGACCAGCGCGTAGGACAGGAAGTCGCCGTAGCCGCGGGTGCGCCAGGCCGTCCCAAGCAGTTCGAGCAGGCCATCGAGCTTGCCGCGTTCCTTCCAGCCGTTCAGCGAGGCGTAGGACAGCGAGGCGTCGGGCAGTTCGGCCACCGCCGAGACCGCCAAGCGGCGTTGGCCTTCGCTGCCCGGCTCGGTGACGAATGCCCCCAGCCCGGTGGCCGCATGCCAGCGGCGGGATAGCGCCGGAGCGGAAACCACGCCGAGCACCGGCTCGTCGTCGATGAGCAGCGCGATCAGCGTCGCCCACACCGGCACGCGGCGCACGAAGTTCTTCGTCCCGTCGATCGGGTCGATGACCCAGCGCCGGGACCCGGTGCCGTGCACCCCGAATTCCTCGCCGAGCACCGAATCTTCGGGGCGGTGCGCGGCGAGCTCTGCGAGGATCAGTTCCTCGGCGCCGCGGTCCGCGTCGGAGACCGGGGTCATATCGGGTTTGGTTTCCACCCGCAGGTCGTTGGAACCGTAGCGGGCCAAGGTGAGCGCATCGACCTTATCGGCCATCGCCAAGGCGAATTCAAGGTCTTGCTGCAAGGTGTATTCGGCCATGGTGTGGTGGCGCTAGAGCGCGCCCAGCTCCTTCTCGTGCGTGGTGTCCTCGGTGGTGATCAGTCGGCGGTAGGAAGCCAGCCGGGAGGCGGCGGCCGGAGGCGTTTGCGGATCCTGCACCCAGGCTTCCAGCGCGCAGCCGGCGGCGTTGGCCTGGTGGTTGCAGCCGCGCGGGCAGCCGGTGGCGATATCTGCCAGCTCCTCGAAAGCGCCCAGGATATTGTCCGGATCCACCAGGCCCAGCCCGAAGGACCGGATGCCGGGGGTGTCGATCAGCCAGCCGCCGGCGGCCTCGCCCAGGCGCAGCGCCAGCGCATTCGATGAGGTGTGCCGGCCGCGGCCGGTCACCGAGTTCACCTGCCCGGTGGCACGGGTGGACCCGGTCAGCGCGTTGACCAGCGTGGACTTGCCCACCCCGGAATGGCCGAGCACCACCGAAACGCAGCCCGAGAGCAGTTCTTCGAGTTCCTCCAGCGCGCCGACCGCGAGCCGGGCGCTGGATCCGTCGGCACCGCGCGCATCCACGCCGGTGGCCTCATCCCCGGTGGTGCGCGAGATGACTACCGGCAGTGCCAGCCCCTCGTAGTGGCCCAGGAATTCGGCAGGGTCCTTCACATCGGCTTTGGTCACGCAGAGCACCGGCTGGATGCCCGCGTCATAGGCGGCCACCAGGGCGCGGTCCACGAAGCCGGTGCGCGGCTCGGGGTTGGCGGCGGCGACCACGATCACCAGCTTGTCGACATTCGCCACGACCACCCGCGCGGTCGCGTCGGTGTCATCGGCGCTGCGGCGCAGCAGCGTGGTGCGTTCCTCGATGCGCACCAGCCGTGCCAGGGTGTCCGGCTTGCCGCTGGTGTCGCCGACCAGCGCCACCAGATCCCCGGGCACCACCGCCTGGCGGCGCAGCTCGCGGGCGCGCGCGGCGACCACGATCCGCTCCTCGGGCGTGTCCTCGTCCAGGATCGCCGTGTAGCGGCCGCGGTCCACGGTGATGATGCGTCCGATGACCGCCTTCTCGTAGGCCGGGCGCTCCTTGGTGCGCGGGCGGGAGCCCTTCTTGTTGGGCCGGACCCGCACCGTGAAATCGTCGTATTCGCTGTAGCTCATCAGCCTGCCTGACCCGGTGCGCCGGGCGCTGCGGTGCCGGCCATCTGCGCCCAGAGCTGCGGGAAATCGGGCATGGTTTTTGCGGTGGTGGCGATGTTCTCCACGCGCACCCCGTCGATGGCCAGACCCAGCAGCGCGCCGGCGGTGGCCATCCGGTGATCCTCATAGCTGTGCAGATCCGCCGCCTGCAGCGCCCCGGGTTCGATGCGCAGCCCATCCTCGGTGGCGCGCACCCGGGCGCCCACCTTGGACAGCTCGGTTTCCAGCGCGGCGAGCCGGTCGGTTTCGTGGCCGCGCAGATGCCCGATGCCGTGCAGCGTACTCGGCGCATCGGCCAGCACGCACAGCGCCGCCAGGGTGGGAGCCAGCTCGGAGGCGTCCGCGTAGTCGATCCCGTGGATGGTTCCGGAACCGCGCACCGAGAGCACCCCGTCCGCGGAGCGCGAGACCTCGGCGCCCATGGCGCTAAGGATCTGCACCCATTTGCCCCCGACCTGGGTGGTGTTTTCGGGCCAGAAAGGCACCCGTACGGTGCCCGCGGTGGCCAGCGCCGCGGCCAGGAACGGTCCGGCATTGGACAGGTCGGGTTCCACGGTGACGGTGAAGCCGGCGATGGCGCCGGGGGCGATCTGCCAGCCGCGCCCGTCGGCGTCTTCCGAGACCGCAACGCCTAGCTCGCGCAGCGTGGCCACGGTCATCAGGATGTGGTCGGGGCTGGCGATATGCCCTGCGGCGGCCCGCAGGTGCAGCCCGCCGGGCAGCGCATGCCCGATGAGCAGCATCGCGGAAATGAATTGGGAGCTGGCCGAAGCGTCGATGGTGACCGATTCGCGCGCGGCCACCGCGGAGGCATCCATGGTGAAGGGCAGCATGGAGGGCTGTGCGTGGAAATCGAATTCGACGCCGAGCGCGGCCAGCGCGTCGAGCACCGGGGCCATCGGGCGCACCCGGGCGGCGGGGTCCCCGTCAAAGTGGACCTTCGCCCCGGTGACTGCCGCCAGTGCGGGCACAAAGCGCATCACGGTGCCGGCCAACCCGCAGTCCACGCGCGGGGTTTCGGCGCCCGCGGGGCCACCGGGGGTGAGCACCACCGTGGTGGAGCCGTCCTCCTGCGCGGTTCGCTGAACGCGCACGCCGAACTGCTCCAGAGCACGCAGCATCAGTTCCGTATCGCGGCTGATCAGCGTGTTGTGGATCGTGGAGGGTGAATCTGCCAGCGCGGCCAACACCAGATACCGGTTGGTCAAGGATTTCGACGCCGGAACGCTCACCGTCGCATCCAGCGCGCCGGAGGCAAAAGGTGCCTCCCACCAGTTCAGCTCGCTTCCATGAGTGCTCACAGAGATAATCGCACTTCCTTCAAATCAGCCGTCGGACTCTTGGCACAATTCTAGCCGAGAGCGTGGCGGGAATATCCGCATAGCTACCGCGGTTGAGATAAGTGTGACGACGATTGAAGACATTCAGACGCAGCAGACGGCTTGCCCCGGTGTGAGCCGCACCCTGTCCAGCCATCGGGCCAAGCGCGTAGACTCTGTGGTGATGACTGATAACACCGTGGACACGGACTTGCCCGATGTGAGCAAGGAGACCGATCAACAACGTCGCGAGCGCTTCGAACGCGATGCGCTGGGCTATGTCGACCAGCTGTACTCGGCGGCGCTGCGCATGGCGCGCAACCCGTCGGACGCCGAAGATTTGGTGCAGGAGGCCTTCACGAAGGCCTACTCGGCATTCCATCAGTACAAGCCCGGCACGAATCTGAAGGCTTGGCTGTACCGGATTCTGACGAACACCTACATCAACCTGTACCGCAAGCGGCAGCGCGAGCCGCAACGCACCTCCACCGACACGGTCGAGGACTGGCAGATGGCCGCCGCGATGGAGCATTCCTCCACCGGGTTGCGCTCCGCCGAGGCCGAGGCCTTGGACCACCTGCCGGACTCCGATGTGAAGGCTGCGCTGCAGTCCATCGGCGAGGACTTCAGGATGGCTGTCTACTTCGTGGACGTCGAGGGCTTCAGCTACAAGGAAGCGGCCGAAATCCTCGGGGTGCCGATCGGCACGGTGATGTCCCGGCTGCATCGCGGACGCAAGTCGTTGCGTGAACTACTCGCAGATTATGCAGCCGACCGCGGCATCAAGCCGGCGGAGAGCAAAACCAAGGCCACAGCGAAGAAAGCAGAGAAGTAGCGATGGACTGTAACTCATTGGGGGATTGCGCCGATGACCGCATGGTGCGCATCTATGAATACCTGGACGGCGCGTTGACGCTGAATGACCTCAAAGACGTCAAGGCACACCTGGATCACTGCCCGGAATGCACCGAGCAGTACGACCTGGAATGCATTATCCGTTCGGTGGTGCGCCGCAGCTGCCAGGAGCATGCCCCGCAGCAGCTGAAGGCGAATATCATCACGCGTATTTCGCAGATTCGGATCGAATCCGGACACTGATTGTCGCGCTTTTGCCGCCGGCGCGAGGCGCAGGCGGCCAAGGGCATAAGAAAAACCCCGTATCCTTCGAAAACTTCGAATGCTACGGGGTTCTTTTTACTCGCATCGCTTAGCTGTTTGGGCGCTTGCCATGGTTGGCACCGCCACGCTTGCGATCTTTACGCTTACGCGAACGCTTCGACATGGTGACTCCTTTGCGCGATCAATATTTCTCTTCCCGATCTCCCGGGTCGGCTAGTAGTCTTTCACACCTTGATGTGATTTCCCTAACCAGAGGCATGGGCCGCGATCTGCTGCCCGACGGCTTAGCTGGCGTCGGGTTCGGGCAACTCCAGCCAGGAGTACCAGCCGCGGTGCAGCACCAGCCACGCCATCAGCCCATAGCCGGCCTGTCCGGGCACTCCGCCGGAAGCCGTCAGGTCGCTGCGCCACTGCGAGTGCGCCCGCAAGGGCGTGAAGGTGTCGATGTAGTGGTGGTTGCGGCGCAGGGCCACATCCGAATAGACCCGGTTCAGTTCCGCGACGCGTTCGTTGCGTGCATCATCCAAGCCCGGGGCCGGGCCGACGAGCAAGGCCTTGATGCTCATCTGCGAGGCCGAGTCGAGAATGTTTGCCAGGTTCAGCCGGCTGCGCGCGGTGGTCAGCCCGAGGTCGACGTCGCGATCGGAGAGCGCGATGACCAGACGGTTTTCCACCTGATCGCCGAAACGGCGGGAGGCTTCCCCCATCCAGCGTTCGGCCAGGGCCTCGGAACCTTCGGCGGGGCTGGCGAGCACGAAGGACTGCAAACGCAATGCCGGGTCCTGGGTCCGAGCCATCACGCGGCCAAACCAGCCCAGCGCACGCGGGTCACCATGTCCTGCAAGTAGCTCATCGCCGATGGCGGTGATGCGGATGGTGCGAAACTCCAACTTGGCGACCTTTCGTTGGGAAATCTGAATCTTCGTCAACCTTAGCAGTGTTGACTTGCCGGATCGGGGAGGACAAAGCGGGTTAAATGCCACAGCCGGCGAACCCGGCTCCGTGATGACGGGGTCGGGTTCGCCGGCTGTGCGCCGTTGAACCGAGCGTGTCGGCTAGCGGGCGAAGGCCTGCTTCAGCAGCACCGCGGCTTCGGCATCGTGGCGCTTGGCGGTACCGGCAGAGGTCGCGGCCGAGGCCGGACGCGAGACCAGGGTGACCTTCTTCTCCAGCTCCGGGGCGACGTACAGGCCGAAGAACGGCCATGGGCCCTGGTTGGCTGGTTCGTCCTGAACCCACGAAACCGTGGCGTTCGGGTACTTGGCCAGCTCGGCAGCGATCTGCTCGGCCGGAGCCGGGTAGAGCTGCTCGACGCGGACGATCGCGACCTTCTCATCCTGCGCCTTGGTGCGCGCGGCGAGCAGATCGTAGTACAGGCGACCGGAAACCAGCAGCACCTTCTCCACGGCCTCCGCATTGGCGATCGACTTGTCGCCGATGACCTCCTGGAAGCCGCCGGTGGTGAAGTCCTCCACCGAGGTGGCCGCGGCCTTCAGGCGCAGCAGCTGCTTCGGGGTGAAGACGATCAGCGGCTTGCGTGGCCGGGCGTAGGCCTGGCGGCGCAGCAGGTGGAAGTGGTTGGCACCGTTCGAAGGCTGGGCGACCACCATGTTGTTCTCCGCGCACATCTGCAAGAAGCGTTCGATGCGCGCCGAGGAGTGGTCCGGGCCCTGGCCTTCGTAGCCGTGCGGCAGCAGCATCACCAGGGAGGTGGACTGCGACCACTTCTGCTCGGCCGAGGAGATGAACTCGTCGATCACGGTCTGCGCGCCGTTGACGAAGTCGCCGAACTGCGCTTCCCACAAGACCAATGCATTCGGGCGTTCCACCGAGTAGCCGTATTCGAAGCCGAGGGCCGCGTATTCGGAAAGCAGCGAGTCGTAGATCCACAGCGGTGCCTGGTCATCGCTCAGGTGGTGCAGCGGGTACCACTCGTTGTCGTTCTCGCGGTCGTGGAAGACCGAGTGGCGCTGCACGAAGGTGCCGCGGCGCGAGTCCTGGCCTGCCAGGCGAACCGGCACGCCTTCCATGGACAGCGAGCCGAGGGCCGCCAGCTCGGCGAAGCCCCAGTCGATGCCGCCTTCGCGGGACATCTTCTCGCGGCGTTCGAGCAGTGCCTTGAGCTTGGTGTGCATGGTGAAGTCTTCGGGCACCGCCAGGTGGGCCGCGCCGATCTTCGCCAGCGTCTGCTCGCTGATCGCCGAACCGCGGGCGCCATCGACGGTGTTCTCGTCGGCGGCCTGCGCGAAAGGCTTCTCCAGGTCGTTGATGGTCGAACCCGGGGTGATGATCGGGATCGGGGAGGTCTGGGCGGCATGCGTCTCGGAGAAGATGCGCTCCAGATTCTCCTTGTATTCGGCCAGCACGTTTTCGGCTTCTTCCTGCGTGATGTCACCGCGGCCGACCAGGGCCTCGGTGTACAGCTTGCGGGTGGAGCGCTTCGCTTCGATCAGGTTGTACATGATCGGCTGGGTCATCGAGGGATCGTCGCCCTCGTTGTGGCCGCGGCGGCGGTAGCAGATGAGGTCGATGACCACGTCCTTGCCGAACTTCTGGCGGTACTCGAAGGCCATCTGGCCCACGTGCACCACTGCCTCCGGGTCATCCCCGTTGACGTGGAAGATCGGTGCCTGCACGGTGCGTGCCACATCGGTGGCGTACACCGAAGAGCGCGAAGAACTCGGAGCGGTGGTGAAGCCGATCTGGTTGTTCACGATCACGTGCACGGTGCCGCCGGTCTTGTAGCCCGGCAGCTGGCTCATCGCGAGCACCTCGGAGACGACGCCCTGGCCGGCGAAGGCCGCGTCGCCGTGCACCAGGATCGGCAGCACGTTGTTCTTCGAGCCCATGCGGTCCAGCTTCGCGCGGGTGATGCCCTCGAGCACCGGATCCACGGCTTCCAGGTGCGATGGGTTGGCCGCCAGATAGACCTTGGTGGCGTTGCCGGCGTCCGAGGTGTAGGAACCCTCGGTGCCCAGGTGGTACTTCACATCGCCCGAACCCTGGACGGAGCCCGGGGTTGCGGTGCCCTCGAATTCGCGGAAGACCTGCGCGTAGGTCTTGCCGGCGATGTTGGTCAGCACGTTCAGCCGGCCGCGGTGCGCCATGCCGATCGCGACCTCGTCCAGCTGCTCGTCGGCCGCGTCGGAAATGATCGCATCGAGCAATGGAATCAGCGATTCACCGCCCTCCAGGGAGAAGCGCTTCTGGCCGACGAACTTGGTCTGCAAGAAGGTTTCGAAGGCCTCGGCGGCGTTCAGCTTGGAGAGGATGCGCAGCTGTTCGTCGCGGGTCGGCTTCGCGTAGCCGGACTCCAGCTTCGCCTGGAACCACTCGCGTTCTTCCGGGTTCTGCAGGTGCATGTACTCGGTGCCGGTGGTGCGGCAGTAGGCGTCGCGCAGGATGCCCAGCACGTCGCGCAGCAGCGCGCGGTTCTTGCCGCCCAGTCCGCCGGCAACCCATTCGCGATCCAGATCCCACAGGGTCAGCCCATAGGTCTGGATGTCCAGGTCCGGGTGCTTGCGCTGGATGTATTCCAGCGGGTTGGTATCGGCCATCAGGTGGCCGCGCACGCGGTAGGAGTTGATCAGGTGCTGGATGCGGGCGACCTTGTTGACCGCCAGGTCGACGTCGACCTGGTTGTCGATGGCCCAGCGCACCGGCTCGTAAGGGATGCGCAGCTGCTCGAAGATCTCATCGTAGAAGCCCTGCTCGCCGAGCAGCAGCGCCTCGACCAGCTTCAGGAATTCGCCCGAACCGGCACCCTGGATGACGCGGTGGTCATAGGTGGAGGTCAGCGTGATGTGCTTGCCGATGCCCAGGGACGCGACGGTCTTCTCGGATGATCCGCGGTACTCGGCCGGGTATTCCAGCGCGCCGACGCCGATGATCGCGGCCTGGCCCTTGGACAGGCGCGGCACCGAGTGCACGGTGCCGATGCCGCCGGGGTTGGTCAGCGACACGGTGGTGCCGGAGTAGTCGTCGGCGGTCAGCTTGTTATTGCGGGCGCGCTTGATCAGGTCTTCGTAGGTGGCCCAGAACTCGTTGAAGCTCAGGGTCTCGGCGACCTTGATATTCGGGACCGCGAGCATGCGCGAGCCGTCCGGCTTTGGCATGTCGATCGCGATGCCGAAGTTCACGTGGGCCGGCTGGACGGCGGTCGGCTTCTTGTCGATCACGTCGTAGGTGACGTTCATCGACGGGATCTGCTTCAGCGCGCGAATCACGGCGAAGCCGATCAGGTGGGTGAAGGAGATCTTGCCGCCGCGGGCGCGCTTGAGGTGGTTGTTGATGACGATGCGGTTATCGATCATCACCTTGGCCGGAACCGCGCGCACGGTGGTGGCGGTCGGCACGGTGAGCGAAGCATCCATATTGGTTGCGATGGCCTTCATTGGCCCGCGCAACGGGGTGCGCTTCTCCTCGCCGTACAGCTCGGTGGAAGGCGTAGCCTTCGGAGCCTGGGCCGGAATCGGAGCAGTCTTCGGCGCTGCTTCCTTTGCTGCTGGTTCGGCTTTGGCCGCGGCTGGCGCGGGAGCCGATTCGGTGCTGCGCGCCTCGGCCGCGGCGCGTGGCGCGCCCTGGCCGTTGGCTGCAGGAGCAGGTTTCGCCGCTGCCGCCGGCGGCGCGCTCGGCGCGGCCTTGGCCGCTGGTGCTGCCGGTGCGTTGTTTTCGGTGGTGAGGGACTCGAAAATGTCCCACCATTTCTTATCGACCGAGTTCTTATCGACGAGATACTGCTGGTACAGCTCGTCTACTAGCCACTCGTTTCCACCAAACTCTTCAGTAAGTCGGTGGTGTGCTTGCTCTGGCACGTGCAACGCCTCTTCCCTGATTTCTACGTTGTTCTAGCTTGAGCCGGTGGTAGCCCGAGGACGTGAATAATGGCCACCGATACTCACAAGATTTCTAGACCTGCGCCCCAGTCTAGTGACTTTTCCAAGGGATTTGCCACGAGTCGTCAGGAATCTCACGAAAGTGGCGCTTAACACTGCCCATTTAGCTTGTTTCCCGTGCCGCTGGTCGTGCGTGCGTGGCTATTGTGCGCGAAGCAGGATCATTGGATAGAATGAGTCGCACTATGGAATCTCATTCTCCTAGCCGGACCGCCGCCCGCGGGCGCAGTGCCGGCCACCTTTGCCATCGTCCCGAAGGCTCCGCCTCCCAATTGGAGCCTTCTAGTTGCCGCTTACGGCAAATTAGACGCAACTTAACCCATCCAGCCCCGGGGCGTGGTTAGCCGCCCATGGAATGGATCTACATACTTTTCGGCCTGCTGCTGATTCTGGGCACCGGCTTCTTCGTGGCCGTGGAATTCTCCCTCGTTGCCCTCGATAAAAGCACCGTTCAACAGGCCATCGATCGCGGCGAACGCGGTTCCAAAGCTCTTTTGCAGTGCCTGACCTCGCTCTCCACCCAGCTTTCCAGCTGCCAGCTGGGCATCACCCTGACCACCCTGCTCACCGGCTATGTGCTCGAACCGGCGATGAGCAAGCTCCTGGCCCCGGTGCTCGAGAACCTCGGCGTGGTGGGAGCCAGCTCCAAGGCGATCTCGGTGGTCATCTCCATGGTGATCGCCACGCTGCTCTCGATGCTGATCGGCGAGCTGGTGCCCAAGAACCTGGCCATCGCGAAGGCCATGGCCGTGGGCAAGGCGCTGGCCCGCCCGCAGCTGATCTTCACCGCCATCTTCAAGCCCGCCATTGTGCTGCTCAACGGCTTTTCGAACTCGGTGCTGCGCAAATTCTTCGGGCTGGAGGCCAAGGAAGAAATTTCGGCCGCCCGCAGCGCCCAGGAGCTCGCCTCGCTGGTGCGCCGTTCGGCGGAACTCGGCACGCTGGACATCCAAACCGCGCGCTTCGTGGAATCGACCATCGAATTCTCCGAACGCACCGCGGCCGATGTGATGACCCCACGCACCTCGATGTCCACCATCGAGTCCGAGGCGGCACTATCCGAACTGATCCTGATGAGCGCGGACACCGGGTTCTCCCGGTTCCCGGTCACCGAGGGATCGAGCGATGACATCCAGGGCATCTGCCATGTCAAGGCCGTGGTCTCGGTGCCGCGCGAACGCCGCGCGGCGCTGCAGGTCGGCGAATTTGCGCGCGATGCGCTCTACGTGCCGGAAACCATCCACCTAGACGTGCTGCTCGAGCAGCTGCGCGCCGCGGAATTCCAGGTGGCCATCGTGATGGACGAGTACGGCGGAACCGCCGGGCTGGTCACCCTGGAAGATCTGGTCGAAGAGATCGTCGGAGAGGTCTCCGATGAGCACGACGAGGACGAGGAAGAGGCGGTCACCCAGCCGGACGGCAAGTGGCTGTTCCCCGGCATGTACCGCCCGGACCAGGTCAACGAACACTTCGCGAGCGATATCATCGCCGACGATTCGGCCTACGACACCATCGGCGGGTTCATGCTCTCCGAGCTGGGGCGTTTGGCCGAACTGAACGATGCGGTGCAAACCGAGGCGGGAATTTTCACGGTGACCGAGCTCGATGGCCGCCGGATCGCCCAGGTGCGCTTCGAACCTGCCACGCACACCAAGGAGGAGACCAATGAGTGACTTCATCGGGCTGGCCTGGCTGGTCGTGCTGCTGGCGGTCAATGCGTTTTTCGTCGCCGGCGAATTTGCGGTGATGTCCGCGCGCCGCTCGCAGATCGAGCCGCTGGCCGACGAGGGAAATAAGCGGGCGAAGATCGCGCTGTATGCGATGGAGCACGTCTCGATCATGCTCGCGGTCTGCCAGCTGGGCATCACCGTCTGCTCGCTGCTGATCCTGAACATCTCCGAACCGGCGCTGCACCACCTGCTGGAGGTGCCGATGACGGCGCTGGGCATGCCGGAGCAGATCGCGGACACCGCCGCCTTCCTCATCGCGCTGGTGCTGGTGACCTTCCTGCACGTGACCTTCGGCGAGATGGTGCCGAAGAACATCTCGGTCTCCGTCGCCGACAAGGCGGTGCTGGTGCTTGCCATGCCGCTGGTGGGCGTGGCCAAGGTGCTCAAGCCGATCATCTCGATGCTCAACGGCGCGGCGAACCTGTTCCTGAAGCTCTTCGGCGTCGAGCCGCAGGATGAGGTGACCAGTTCCTACACCGCAGCGGAGGTCCGCTCGATCATCGACACCTCCTCCCAGGAGGGCACGCTGCGCAACGAGCATGCGCTGCGGCTGACCAAGGCGCTGGAATTCTCCACCGTCACGGCCGCCTCCTGCATGGTTCAGGTCGATGACCTGTTCACCCTGGAGTGGGGGCAGACCACCGCGCGCGAATTCGAGAAGAAGGTCGGCAAGACCGGCTACTCGCGCATGCTGATCACCCGCGACGAGGTGCCGGTGGGCTACTGGCATGTCAAGGACGTGATGCTGATCGACGACGCGCACTCCACCGCGCCGCTGCGCGACCTGCCGCTGCACCCGCTGGGCGTGGTCAAGCAGGACGCGGAAATCGAGGAGGCGCTGGAGAGCATGCGCCAGGAGGGCAACCACCTCTCGGCCGTGGTCGACGAGGCGGGGCACACCATCGGCGTGCTGTTCCTGGAGGACATCATCGAGGTGCTGGTCGGCGAGATCAGCGACTCGACGCAGAAGCGCCACGCTCCACCGAGCAAGGCGAACGGCAATTAGTCTCACAGCCAAACGCGTAATGCGAACCAGTCGCAACTGGTAGGATTGACTGCGGCACCGCTTCAGCGGTGCCGCAGTCTTCTTTAAGCGCGAAAGCCGGTTCATGAGCACATCCCCGATTGTCACCTTCGACGCCGCACGCCTGGCCTTCGGGTCCCGGGTGCTGTGGGAGGGGCTGGACTTGCAAGTGCAGCCCGGGGAGTTCTTGGCGGTGCTCGGGCCCAACGGCTCGGGCAAAACCAGCTTCATCAACACCATGCTCGGCACCACGGCCCTGAATGCCGGTACCGTGTCCATCGCCGGGGACCCGGTGCGCCGCGGCTCGGAGCTGGTGGGCCTGATCCCGCAGCAACGCCCCTTCGGCGACAACGTGCCCCTGCGCGCCCGCGACCTGGTGGCCCTGGGCGTGGACGGCAACCGCCCCGGCATCCGGCTGGCCCGCCGAAAGGTTCACGCGAAGGTGGACGAACTGCTCGAGCTGGTCGGCGCGCAGGACTACGCGCACCGCCCGGTCTCCGATCTTTCCGGCGGCGAACAGCAGCGCCTGCGCGCCGCGCAGGCGCTCGCAGGGGATCCGCGCGTGCTGCTCTGCGACGAGCCGCTGCTCTCCCTGGACCTGCACCACCAGCAGGCGATCAGCGAGGTGATCCACCGCCAGGCCGTGCAGCACGGGGCCGCGGTCATCTTCGTCACCCACGAGATCAACCCGATCCTGCCCTATGTGGACCGGGTGCTCTATCTGGCCGAGGGCAAATTCCACCTGGGCAGCGTCGACGAGGTGATGCAATCCGAGGTGCTGAGCGCGCTCTATGGCGCCCCGGTGCAGGTATTGCGCGTGAACGGGCGGATCGTGGTGGTCAGCGGCGACGGAAACCGGGCGCTGCCGCCGGATGGGCATGAGCACCCCGAAGACCACGAACTAGAGACCGGAAGGTAGGCGCGCGATGAATTTCGCAGACTTCCTGGAGCGCACGCTGAATTTCGAGGACTACGCGCAGCTGCTGCCGCTGGTGACCAACTCGCTGATCGCCGGGGCGGCGCTGGGCATCGTCGGCGGGCTGATCGGCATCTTCATCATGATGCGCGATATGGCCTTCGCGGTGCACGGCATCGCCGAGCTCTCCTTCGCCGGGGCGGCCTTCGCGCTGCTCATCGGCGTGGATGTGGTCACCGGCTCGGTGTTCGGCTCGCTGGTCGCGGCGCTGGTGCTCGGCGTGCTGGGTACCCGGGCCAAGGACCGCAACTCCATCACCGGGGTGCTGATGCCCTTCGGCCTGGGACTCGGGATCCTGTTCCTCTCGCTCTACGAGGGGCGCAGCGCCAATAAGTTCGGCCTGCTCACCGGGCAGATCGTCGCGGTGGACGATGTGCAGCTTTCCGGCATGCTGGCGCTATGCGCGGTGGTGGTGCTCGCGCTGCTGGTCGTCTGGCGGCCGCTGACCTTCGCCTCGGTGGACCCGGTGCTGGCCAACGCCCGCGGGGTGCGCACCGGCGGGCTGTCGATAATCTTCATGGTGATCCTCGCCCTGGCGGTGGCCGTGGCCATCCAGGTGGTGGGCGCGCTGCTGGTGCTGGCGCTGCTGATCACCCCGGCCGCCGCGGCCCTGCGGATCAGCTCCAACCCGGGGCTCACGGTGTTCCTGGCGATTCTCTTCGCCGAGATTTCGGTGCTCGGCGGGATCCTGCTGGCGCTGGCCGGCTCGCTGCCGATCAGCCCGTATGTGACCACCATATCCTTCGTGATCTACCTGGTCTGCCGGGGGATCGAGGCGCTGCGTTCCCCGCGCAAGCACCTGGTCTAGTCCACCGGCCCGCTCGGCGCAGCGCGAAGGCCGCCCACCGTAAATGGCGGGCGGCCTTCGCATTTGGGGTTCGATGGAGCCGTTCAGCTGGCCTTGCGGCGGCACTCTTCGCAGAGCCCGTAGATTTCCACGGTGTGCTCCGGGTCGGTGAAGCCGTTTTCCTCCGCGACGCGCGCGGCCCAGCGCTCCACCGCCGGGGCGAGCACCTCCACGGTCTTCGAGCACACCCGGCAGACCAAGTGGTGGTGGTGCACCTCGGTGAGGCACTGGCGGAAGCGCGCCTCGCCGTCGCCGCTGCGCAGCACATCCACCAGCCCGTCGTCGGCCATGGACTGCAGGAGCCGGTAGACGGTGGCCAGCGAGACCTTCTTCTGCGTATCCACCAGCCAGCGGTGCAGTTCCTGGGCGGTCGCAAAATCATCGACCTCGCCCAGGGCCTCGGCCACCGCGAGCCGCTGCTTGGTGACGCGGGTTTCTGGCTGCACCATCGACTTGCACCATTCCTTCTGAAAAGCTGTTGCGGGCGAAACGCGTTCGGCCCCGTTCCACCCAATTTTAGCCAACTTTTCGGCCGAGTGCGTGTCAGTGGCTGGCCGAGGGCGCGCCGTCGGCCTAGGCTGAAGCTATGCGCATCACATTACGCGGGCATTCCTGCTTGGAAGTCACCACCATCGACGGTTCGCTGCTGCTGGATCCGGGCAGCTTTTCGCAGCTTCAGGGGGCCTTCGCCGGTGTCAGCGCCGTGCTGCTCACCCACCAGCACCCCGACCATGCGGACCAGCGCCAGATCCTCGCCGCGGTGCAGGACAGCTCGCTGCTGCGCGTGTATGCCCCCGAGGCGCTGGCCCAGATCCTGCGCGAGCAGCTGCCGGCGCCCAAGCGGGCGCAGATTCTCACGGTGGCCGCGGGGGAGGACTTCGTGGTCGGCGGCATCCGGGTGCGCACCTTCGGCGGAACCCACGCCAGAATCCACGGCTCGATCGAGCTGGTGGCCAACGTCGGCTACCTGCTGGGCGACGAGCAGCTCTTCCACCCGGGGGACAGCTACCAGGTGCCGATCGGGATCCGCCCGCAGGTATTGCTGCTGCCGCTGATGGCCCCGTGGGCGAGGATCGGGCAGACCATGGACTTCGCCACCGCGCTGAACGCGCCGGTCTGGGTGCCGATCCACGACGGGCTGCTCAACGAACGCGGGCTGAACCTCTTCGACACCATGCTCGGCGCCCGCGCCGAAGCCACCGGCAGCGTGCTGCGCCGGCTGGAGGCCGGCACCACCCACCTGCTCGACGAGCTGGCCGAAGGCAGCGGGCAGAATTCCGGAACACCGGCGGGAGACCGAAAATGAAACCGCTGATCAGCGCCGGAGAACTCACCGCCAGGCTAGCCGATGAAAGCCTGGTGCTGCTCGATGTGCGCTGGGTGCTCGGCCGCAAGGACGGGCAGGAGCACTACGCCTCCGGGCATATCCCCGGCGCGGTGTTCGTCGAGCTGGAGACCGAGCTTTCGGGGGCGGCCGGAGCGCATACCGGCCGCCACCCGCTGCCCGACCCGGCCGACTTCGAGGCGGCCGCGCGCCGCTGGGGGATCGGAGGGGATTCCTTCGTAGTCGCCTACGACGATTCCGGGGCGCTGGCCGCCGCCCGCGCCTGGTGGCTGCTGCGCCATGCCGGCTTTGAGAACGTGGCCGTGCTCGACGGCGGGCTGGATGCGTGGAAGGAACGCGGCGGCCACCTGGCCACCGGGATCGAGACCAGGGAGCCGTCGGAGGTGGCGCTGAGCTGGGGCGGGATGCCGGTGCTCGAATACCAGGAGCTGACCAGCTACTCCGGCACGCTCATCGACTCGCGCGCCACCGCCCGCTACCTGGGCATCCAGGAGCCGATCGACCCGGTAGCCGGGCATATCCCCGGGGCGCGCAACCGGCCGACCACCGACAACCTCGACGCGCAGGCCAGATTCTTTTCCGCCGAGCGGCTCGCGGCGGCCTTCGCCAAAATCGCGCCGGAGAACCTTCCGCTGGCGGCCTATTGCGGCTCCGGGGTCACCGCCGCGCACCAGGTGCTCGCCGCCGAGCACGCGGGCCGCACGGCCGCCCTCTACCCGGGCAGCTGGTCGCAATACTGCTCCTACCCGCAGTCTCCGATCGCCACGAGCGATGAACAACACCGTCACTAACCGAGCCGAGAAAGGCCGCCATGAGCACGCTCTTCACCAAAATTATCGACGGCGAGATCCCCGGACGCTTCATCTGGTCCGATGAGAGCTGCGTCGCGTTCCTGTCCATCGGACCGCTGACCGACGGGCACACCCTGGTGGTCCCGCGCGCGGAGATCGACGAATTCACCGACGCCGACGAGGCGCTGCTCAGCCACCTGAACCTGGTGGCCGCGAAGATCGGCCGCGCGCAGAAACGCGCCTTCAACGCGCAGCGCGCCGGGCTGATGATCGCCGGTTTTGAGGTGCCGCACCTGCACGTGCATGTATGGCCGACGAACTCGCTGGCCGATTTCGACCTGTCCAACGCGATGCTGAACCCGGAGGCGGCACGCATGGACGCGAGCGCGGCCAAGCTGCGTGCGGCCCTGCGCGAAGACGGGCACAGCGAATTTGTGCCCGCCGATTGAGCCTGCGCGGTTCATCCGCTACCAGTCGCTGGTGCCCAATCAACGCGGGGTGCACCCCGGCATTTTCGCGCTGGTCAACAAGCTGGGCGCACAGGGGGAACTGAGCCCGGCCGAGCACGCGCGCTGGCGGGCCGGAAACGACTGGTACAACGCGGCCTACCCGAATCCGAGCCTCAGCGACCCGCAGGTCTACGACCGGGCGCTCAACCCGGGCGCGGCCGCCTGGTTCAAGCACGGCGCCGTGCACCTGCTGGCGCGCGTGGAGCCCTACCTGCTGCTGCTCGATGCGCACCAGATCCGTTGGGAACGGCTGGAAACTGCCGATCCGGGCCGCATCGTCTACGAGGACCCGGTGCAGGTGATCGCCGCCGGCGGGCCCCGCGGCTAGAGCGCCGCGAGCCCGTCCTTGATGGCCTTGCGGATGCGCTTCTCGCTGACCGAATAGGCGGTGCCCAGCTCCTGGGCGAACAGCGAGATGCGCATCTCCTCGAGCATCCACTTCACCTCGCGCAGCCCGGCCGGGGTGCGCGCGCCCTCCGGCACCCGCCCCAGCGCGCCGTCGTAGTCGTCCTCCAGCTTCTGGATCACCGTCAGCGACTGCCCGTCGCGGGTGACCGCCCCGGAATTGAGCTTCACCAACCGCGATTCGATGCCCGCCAGGTAGCGCGGCAGGCGCATCAGGTGCGCGGCCCCGGTGGCGGCGATGAACCCGGGGTAGATCAGCTGCTCCAGCTGCGAGCGGATGTCGCTGACCGCGGCGTACATCGCCAGCGACTTGGTGGACTTCAGCGCATTCGCCACCCGGGTCGCGGCGCCGAACACCTGGGAGATCACCGAGGTGATCGAGAAGACCGTGTCGATCTGCTCGGCGCGCACGGTTTCGAAGAGCTTCTCGTAGCCCGCCTCATCCATCGGTAGCGCCTCGGGCACCAGCTTGTCCACCGCGGCCATGGTGCAGTCGGCGATCAGCTCGTCGATCGACCCGTGCGGGTTCTGGCTGAACGCCAGCCGCTCGGCATTGCTCAGGTGCCCGATGACGAACTTCGCCGCCGGGGGCAGGCGCAGCATCAGCAGCCGGATGATCCCGGCCCGGTGCGCGGCATCGCGTTCGGCCGCGGTGCGGTAGACGCTCAGCGCCGCATCCTTGCCGGCGTCGTGCAGCCCCGGATAGGCGGTGATCTCCTGGCCCATCACCGTGGTGGTGACCTGGGCCGGCAGCGCGTTCCCGGCCGTGTGCAGCTTCGGCCAGCCGGTCAGCCCGCGCTGGTCCCACTGCCCGGAGCCGGGCGCCGACTTCGGAGCCTTGGCCGGCGGGGTGCCCTTGGATCCCTTCGCGCCCTTGGCCTGCGCCGGGGCCGCGGCGCGCACGGTGGCGGGGGAGTTGACCTGGCTGGACAGCGCGGCCCGGTTCGCCGCGGCCAGCTTGTACTGCAGGGCGGCGAGGTCATCGCCGTGCCCCAGCGGCTTGCCCGCGGCGTCCACCACCTCGAAGCCGAAGCGCAGGTGCGCGGGCAGCGCGGAGAAGTCGAAGATCGCCGGGTCCACCACGATGCCGCGCAGCCGGCGCAGCACCAGTGCCAGGGAGTCGGCGAGGTCGTCGCTGCCCGGATCGAAGTCCGCGTCGAGCATGGCCAGCGCCTGGCCTGCCACATCCGGGGCGGGCACGAAGTTCTTGCGGATCGCCTTGGGCATGGAGCGGATCAGCGCGGTGAGCAGCTCGTGGCGCAGCCCCGGGATCAGCCAGGCGAAGCGCGCCGGATCGAGCTGGTTGAGGAACACCACCGGCACCTGCAGGCTCACCCCGTCCCCTTCGGCGTCGGCGGCGGCCGGGTTGTACTCGTAGCTCAGCGGCAGCGCGATGGACCCGTGGGACCAGGTGCGCGGGAACGCGGTCTCATCGAGCTGCTGTGCGTCGCCGGCGAGCACCGCGGCCGGATCGAAGTCCAGCAGGCCCGGATCCTTGGCCGCCGCGCGTTTGAACCAGCGGTCGAAGTGCCGCTCGGAGACGACCTCTTCGCCCAGCCGCGCATCGTAGAAGTCGAACAGGTCTTCGTCGGAGATGCGCAGATCGTGGCGGCGCATCCGGGTTTCGAGCTCCTCCACCTCGGCGAGCACCGCCCGGTTGCGCTCGAAGAACTTGTGGTGGGTGCGCCAGTCGCCCTCCACCAGCGCGTGCCGGATGAACAGCTCGCGGGCCAGCGGCTTATCCACCCGCCAGTAGTGCATGCGGCGCTTGAGCACGATCGGCAGCCCGAAGAGCGTGACCTTCTCGTAGCCCATCACCGAGCCCATTTTCTTGGACCAATGCGGCTCGGAGTAGCTGCGCTTGAGCAGATTCGGGGCGAGCTCCTCCACCCAGGCGGGGTCGATGACCGCCGCGGTGCGCGCCCAGAGCCGGGAGGTCTCCACCAGCTCGGCGGCCATCACCCAGGTCGGGGACTTCTTGAACAGCGCGGAGCCGGGGAAAATCGAAAAGCGCCCGCCGCGCGCGCCCTGGTAGTCGCGTTTGCGCTCGTCATAGAGCCCGATATGCCCCAGCAGCCCGGAGAGCAGTGACTTGTGCACCGCATCCTCGTTGGCCGCCGGGTCCACCGGGGCCGCGGCGACGGTGATGTCCAGCGACTTGGACAGTTGGCGCAGCTGGGTGAACAGGTCCTGCCATTCGCGCACCCGCAGGTAGTTGATGTGCTCGGCCTTGCACAGCCGGCGGAAGGCGGAGGAGGACAGCTCCTTCTGCTGCTCCTGCAGGTAGGCCCAAAGATTCAGCAGCCCGATGAAGTCGGACTTCTCGTCGGCGAAGCGCTTATGCAGTTCGGCGGCGCGTTCGCGCTGCCCGGTGTCCTCGCTGGGCCGCTCGCGCGGGTCCTGGATGCTCAGCGCGGCGGCGAGCACCATCAGTTCCTTCGCCACGCCGCGCTCCGCGGACTCCAGGATCATCCGGCCCAGGCGCACATCCAGCGGCAGTTGGGCGAGCTTGCGGCCGATCTGCGTGACCTGGGCGCGCTTGTCTTCGCCCAGCGCGCCCAGTTCGCGCAGCAGATTCACCCCGTCGGAGATCGCCCGCGCGTCCGGCGGCTGCACAAAGCCGAAGTCGGCCACGTCGGCGGCGGTGGCCACCACGCCCATGGAGATCATCTGCAGGATCACGCTGGCCAGCGAGGTGCGCAGGATCTCGGGGTCGGTGAATTCCGGGCGCGCGGCGTAGTCCTCTTCGGAATACAGCCGGATCGCGATGCCCTCCGAGACGCGCCCGCAGCGGCCCGAACGCTGGTTCGCGCTGGCCTGCGAGACCCGCTCGATGGGCAGGCGCTGGACCTTGGTGCGGTGCGAATAGCGCGAAATGCGCGCGGTGCCGGTGTCGATCACGTACTTGATGCCCGGCACGGTCAGCGAGGTTTCGGCCACGTTGGTGGCCAGGATCAGCCGCGGCGCGGACCCCGGATGGAAGACCCGGTGCTGTTCGGCCAGCGAGAGCCGGGCGAACAGCGGCAGCACCTCGTAGCGCGGCAGCCGCTTGTTGCCGGCCACCATCGCGCGCAGGGCGTCGGCGGCGTCGCGGATCTCGCGCTCCCCGGAGAAGAAGATCAGGATGTCTCCGGGCTCCTCGGCGGACAGCTCGCGCACCGCGTCGGTCACCGCATCCAGCGGGTCGCGCTCCTCTTCCAGCGCGTTCGCATCCGCCTCGTCCGGCTCTTCACCGCCGGCCTCCAGCGGCCGGTAGCGGATCTCCACCGGGAAGGTGCGCCCGGAGACCTCGAGGATCGGCGCGGGCACCAGCGCACCTGCAGCGTCCCGGGTGCCGAAGTGCGCGGCGAAGCGTTCGGGGTCGATGGTTGCGGAGGTGATGATGATCTTCAGCTCCGGGCGCTGGACCATGATCTGCTTGAGGTAGCCGAGCAGGAAGTCGATGTTCAGGCTGCGCTCGTGCGCCTCGTCGATGATGATCGCCGAGTACTTCTTCAGCAGCCGGTCGCGCTGGATTTCGGCGAGCAGGATGCCGTCGGTCATCACCTTCAGCTTCGTGTTGCGCGAGACCTCCCCGGTGAAGCGCACATGGAAGCCCACCTCGTCGCCGATGCTCGTGCCCAGCTCCTCGGCGATGCGCTCGGCCACGGTGCGCGCGGCCAGCCGGCGCGGCTGGGTGTGCCCGATCATGCCGTGCTTGGCCAACCCGAGCTCGAGCAGCATCTTGGGCAGCTGGGTGGTCTTGCCGGACCCCGTTTCACCGGCGATGATCACCACCTGGTTCTTGCGCACCGCATCGAGGATGTCGGCGCGGCGGGCGGAAACGGGAAGGGCTTCGGGATAAGAAATGGTGAGGGCCATGATGAGCCCATTCTATTCCGGCCAGACAGCTGCCGGCAGACACCGCGACTCACCACGCCCGCGGGGGCGCAAAACCGGCCACGCGCCGGCAAAATCCCTTGATTTGCGTCACAGCATGGCGATGTCAATTTTTTAATCCGTCCACCGAAAGGCCGGCAGCCTCTCGCCCCCGAATACGGATGTGCGCCCGAGAGCACGCCAAATGCCCACTTGTGTCCGGCATTGGCCGTTTCAAGGGGCAAACGTCTTTGGCATCACCGGGTTCATGGGCGAAGTGAGGTCTTTCACATGTAAGATCGTGGGTAATCACCTGCACGTGGTTCGGGCAGTTCCCGGTTCGCTTGTCTTCGCCGATGAGCTGGCTACCGGGCCACCGTGCACGGGGACATCACTCGCACAGGGAACTTGTTGAAAGGATCACCATGAAGCGATTCACCGCTTTGAAATTAGCCGCAGTGGCCGCCACCGGCGCGCTGGCATTGACCGCTTGCGGAGGGGGCACCGGCAGCGAGGGTTCCGGCGACGGCGGAGCCGCCGCCGAAGGCCCGGTCAAGATCGGCATTTTCCAGTATGTCTCGCACCCATCCCTTGACGCCGTCACCAAGGGCTTCAAGCAGGGCATGGAAGACGCCGGCTACACCGGGGACAAGATTTCCTACGACGACAATAACGCGCAGGGCGACCAGGCCACCAACGCCTCGATCGCCGGCAAGCTCGCGGCCGACAGCGACATCGACCTGGTCTTGGCGATCGCCACCCCGTCGGCGCAGGCCGCGGCCCAGTCGATCACCAGCATTCCGGTGCTCTTCTCCGCGGTCACCGATCCGGTGGACGCGAAGCTTGTGGCCTCCAACGAGGCTCCGGGCGCCAACGTCACCGGCACCTCGGACAAGAACCCGGTCAAGGAGCAGCTGGAACTGCTCAAGACGCTCTCCCCGGATGCGAAGAAGGTCGGCATCGTCTACTCCTCGGGCGAGGCGAACTCCGCCATCCAGGTCCAGTGGGCCGAGGAAGCCGCCGGCGAGCTCGGCCTGAGCATCGAGAAGTCCGCCATCTCCGCGCCTTCCGAGGTGCAGCAGGCGGCCAACTCGCTGGACGTCGACGCCTACTACGTGCCGACCGACAACGCGGTCGTCTCCGCGCTGGAAGGCCTGCTGCAGACCGCGCAGGGCAAGAAGGTCCCGGTGATCGCCGCCGATGGTGACTCCGTAAAGCGTGGCGCCACCGCCACCTACGGCATCAACTACGAGAAGCTCGGCGAGCAGACCGCGGTGATGGCGGACAAGCTGCTCAAGGGCGAGGCGGAACCGGCCACTATGCCGGTGGAAACCCTCACCGAGGTGGAGCTGTACCTGAACGAAACCGCCGCGACGAAGATCGGCATCGAGTTCTCCGAGGAACTGAAGTCCGAGGCGGTCGAAACCTACTAGGGCCAAAGCACCACCCACCTGCGAGGAAGGCGAGGCGAGCACGTAGACGCCTCGCCTTCCTCGTGACCAAGAACCTTCTCACAACTCAAGGATCCAATTATGATCACAGCGGTTGAACTCGGGCTCATCTACGCCCTGATGGCGCTCGGGGTATATCTGACGTTCCGCATCCTGGATTTCCCGGACCTCACCGTCGACGGCAGCTTCACCACCGGTGCCGCCGTCGCCTCGGTGGGCATCGTGAACGGGATGAACCCCTGGCTGGCCACGCTGCTCGCCTTCTTCGCCGGCATGGTCGCCGGCGCGATCACCGGCCTGCTGCATACCAAGGGCAAGATCGACGGCCTGCTCGCCGGTATTCTGACGATGATCGCCCTCTACTCGATCAACCTGCGCATTATGGGCAAGGCGAATACGCCGCTGCTGGGCGAGGACACGCTGATCAGCCCGCTGCGCACGGCGGGAATTCTCGGCTCCGCGGGCTCGATCCTCATCCTCTTCGCGGTCGCCTTGGTCTTCGTGGCCGCGATCGTCTGGTTCCTGCACACCGAAATGGGCATGGCGATGCGCGCCACGGGGGACAACCACGAGATGATCCGCTCCTTCGGGGTGAGCACCGATAGCCAGAAGATCCTGGGCCTGGCCCTGTCCAACGGCTTTGTCGCCCTCTCCGGCGCGGCGATCGCCCAGTACCAGGGCTTCGCCGATGTGGGCATGGGCATCGGCGTGATCCTGATCGGGCTGGCCTCGGTGATCGTCGGCCAGGCCATCTTCACCCAGCGCTACATCTGGCTGGCCGCTCTGGCCGTCGTCTTCGGTGCGGTCATCTACCGGCTGGTCATCCAGTTCGCGCTGGTCGCCGGGCTGGAGGTCAACGACATGAAGCTGATCTCCGCGGTGCTCGTGGTGGTGGCGCTGCTGCTGCCGAAATGGAAGGGCTTCCAGAAGATCGTGAAAACCTTCAAACGCAAGGATTCGGACGCCGCGCCGATCCAGGAAGAGGTGCGCAGCCATGCTTGAAATTTCCAACCTCTCACGGACCTTCTTCCCGGGAACCGTCAACGAGCGCAAGGCGCTGCGCAATATCAACCTGAACCTCGGGCCCGGCGAATTCGTCACCGTCATCGGTTCCAACGGCGCGGGCAAGTCCACGGTGCTGAATATGGTCGCCGGCAAGCTCTTCCCGGATACCGGGACGGTCACCGTCGACGGCAAGAACGTCACCAAGATGGCCGACTACACCCGCGCCAGGTACATCGGCCGGGTCTTCCAGGATCCGATGGCCGGCACCGCGCCGACGATGACCATCGAGGAGAATATGGCCCTGGCCCACGCCCGCGGCCGCTTCCGCGGTTTGGGCATGGGGGTGGGTGCCAAGCGCCGGAAGCTGTTCGTCGAGGAGCTCAAGTCCCTGGAGCTGGGGCTGGAAAATCGCTTGAAGACAAAGGTCGGGCTGCTCTCGGGTGGCCAGCGCCAGGCGCTCAGCCTGCTGATGGCCACCTTCTCCAAGCCGAAGATCCTGCTGCTCGATGAGCACACCGCCGCGCTGGATCCGCAGCGCGCGGCCTTGGTCTCGCGGCTGACCAACGAGATCGTGCAGCGCCATGCGCTGACCACGCTGATGGTCACGCACAATATGGAACAGGCGCTGGCCCTGGGCACCAGGCTGATAATGATGCATGACGGGCAGATCATCCTGGACCTGGACCAGGAGGCGAAGAGCAAGATGACGGTCAAGGGCCTGCTGGGCGAATTCGAGAAGATCAAGGGCGCGCAGCTCGACGATCGTACGATGCTGCAGTAGCTTTTGCCGCTTTGCCTTTCCGCTGGCCGCCGGCTCTCCCCGTATTCCGGGGTTCGCCGGCGGCCATCGGTGCTTTAACCGGACAACGCGGCGGCGCGCGGCGTACTAGGGTGGGAGCGGTTGAAGAATTTCCCGCTCGCGGCTTCCGCAGCACCGGCGAGCACCGCATGAAAGGTCCAGGTGGATAGATGGCACGCAGGCAGATTCCGGTGATCGCGCTGACCGGATACTTGGGGGCCGGCAAAACCACCGTGCTCAACCACCTGCTGCGCACCCCGGGGGCGCGGATCGGGGTGGTGGTCAACGATTTCGGGGCCATCAATGTCGACGCCGGGCTGATCACCGGGCAGGTGGACGCCGCGCAATCCATCACTGGCGGCTGCGTGTGCTGCCTGGACGATTCCGGGGGACTGGACGAGGCCCTGGCCAGGCTCGCCGCGCCGCGGCTGCGGCTGGACGTGATCATCATCGAGGCCAGCGGGGTGGCCGAACCGCTGTCCCTGGCCCGGCTGATCCGCTTCAGCCAGGCGAAGAACATCCGGCCCGCCGGGCTGATCGAGGTGGTGGATGCGGCGAACTACTTCGAGACCGTGGACACCCATGCCGATCCGCCGGCGCGATTCGAGGCCGCCTCGCTGGTGGTGCTGAACAAGCTCGACCAGCTCGGACAGGAAGCTCACCCGGGCGAGGATAAAGCCGACGTCCTGGCGCGCATCGCAGAGCGCATCGCACTGCGCAATCCGCGCGTTCCGCTGGTGCGCGCGGTGCGCGGGGCCATCGACCCGGAGCTGGTATTCGACGTGGCCCTGGCCGAAGACCCCGAAGACCAGCTGCCGCTCGGCGCGCTGATGCGGGCCGAGCACGGCTCGCATACCCACCAGCATGCCGCCTCGGTGAGCGTGGCCGCCGCCGCTCCCATCGCGGCCGGCGCGCTGCTGGACCTGCTCGAGCGCCCGCCGTCCGGGGTCTACCGGCTGAAGGGGGTCGTCCAGGTGGCCACGGCCCGCGGCGCGAAATCCTGGGCGGTGAACCTGGTCGGGCGCCATATCCACGTGGCCGCGCATGCTTCAGGCGAGGCAGCGGGGCTGGTGGCCATCGGCGTCGGGATCGACGAACATCTGGTGCGCGGGGCACTGGAAGAAACGGTGCAGCCAGCACCGGGTCCGGACGCGGAGGGGATGCGCCGGCTGCAGCGCCACGCCCGGCTGAGCGGCTGAGCGCCAGCCTCGGCGGCGGGGCAGCGACCCGGCACCGCGGGGAAAAGAAAAAGGCCCCGCAACTGCGGAACCTTTTTGCTGGTGCCCCTGAAAGGAATCGAACCTTCGGCCTTCTGCTCCGGAGGCAGACGCTCTATCCACTGAGCTACAGAGGCAAGTTGCTGGGCAACAGGAAAAATACTATCAGGTGAAAGCGCCATCTGCGCAATTGGCCCGGCGGCGCGCCAGCGCGGGGGATGCCTGCAGCATCACAGGGTGCAAAGTCATCAATGCCGAAGATGCCTGCGAAAAACCGCTATTCTTGAACGGTGACTCCTGAAGAACTCTCCGCTGCCATATCCGCATGCCTGACGCAGGCCGTAGCCGCCGGCGAAATCGCCGTCGAGGTACCCGACACCGTGCGCGTCGAGCGACCCAAAAGCCGTGAGCACGGCGACTGGGCGACCAACATCGCGCTGCAACTGGGCAAGAAGGCCGGCATGGCCCCGCGCGACTTCGCGCAGATGCTGGTGCGACGGCTTTCCGAAGTCCCGGGCGTCGGCGCGGTGGAGATCGCCGGACCCGGCTTCCTGAACATCACCCTGGACGCGGCCGCCGCCGGCGAGCTGGCCCGCTCCATCGTCGAGGCCGGGGCGAGCTTCGGGCACAACCAGGCGCTGGCCGGGCACGTGGTCAACATGGAATTCGTCTCCGCCAACCCCACCGGCCCGCTGCATATCGGCCACACCCGCTGGGCGGCGCTGGGAGACGCGATCGCCCGCGTGCTGCGCGCCTCGGGCGCCGAGGTGACCAGCGAGTACTACATCAACGACGCCGGCAACCAGATGAACGTGTTCGCCCGCTCGGTGTACAACCGCATGCATGGCCTGCCGGTCCCCGAGGGCGGCTACCCGGGGGAGTACATCAAGGAGCTGGCCGACATCGTGCAGGGCGCCGCCCCGGAACTTGCCGAGCAGGACGAGGCCACCGCGCTGCCTAAGCTGCGCGAACTGGCGTACACCGCGCAGCTGGCGGACATCAAGTCCACGCTGGCGGACTTCGGCGTGCACTTCGATGTGTTCTACTCCGAATCCACCCTGCATGACGGTGGCGCGGTGGCGGACGCCGTCGCCCGGCTGCGCGAACAGGGGCATATCTTCGATCTGGAGGGCGCGGTCTGGCTGCGCACCACCGACTTCGGCGACGACAAGGACCGGGTGCTGATCCGCGCCAACGGGGAACCGACCTACTTCGCCGCCGATGCGGCCTACTACCTGTCCAAGAAGGACCGCGGCTTCAGCGAGAAGATCTACCTGCTCGGAGCCGACCACCACGGCTACGTCAACCGGCTGAAGGCCATCGCCGCCTGCGCCGGGGATGACAAGGACAAGAACATCGAGGTGCTGATCGGCCAGCTGATTTCCGTCAACGGTGCGAAGCTCTCCAAGCGCGCGGGCAATATCATCGAGCTGCGCGATTTGATCAACTGGATCGGCGCCGACGCGCTGCGCTACTCGCTGGCCCGCTACCCGGCCGATTCCCCGATCGCACTGGATCCGGAGCAGCTGAAGAAGAACACCAACGACAACCCGGTGTTCTACGTGCAGTACGCCCATGCGCGCTCCTTCGGCGCCTCGGCGAATGCGGTCGCCAAGGGCGTCACCCGCGAGAGCTTCGACGCGGCGCTGCTCACCGACCCGAGCGAGAACGAACTGCTGGCCGTGCTCGGCCAGTTCCCCTCGGTGGTCGCCGGGGCCGCGCAGTCGCGCGAACCGCACCGCATTGCCCGCTACCTGGAACAGGTCGCCGGGGCCTACCACTCCTGGTATGCGGCCACCCGCGTCACCCCGCTGGGCGACGACCCGGTGCAGGAAGTGCACCACACCCGGCTGTGGCTGAACGACGCCACCACCCAGGTGCTGGCCAACGGACTCGGATTGCTGGGCGTTTCGGCCCCGGAGAGGATGTAATTCTTATGACCGCTTCACCACTGGCTCCGGCCTGGCTCAGTTTCCCCGCCGACCCCAACGCGCTGCGCGAAGTGCAGTGGGCCTCCGGAGTTTCCCGCGATGCCCACGGCGAAGTGGCCGTGCAGGGCGTGCCGGTCTCGGAGCTCGCCAGGGAATTCGGCACCCCGCTGTTCGTGCTGGACGAAAACGATTTCCGCGCCCGCGCCCGCGGCTTCAAGACCGCCTTCGACGCCGCCTTCGCGCAGCTGTGCGGCGAGGTGGACGTGTACTACGCCGGCAAGGCGTTCTTGTGCACCGAGGTGGCCCGCTGGGTCACCGCCGAGGGTTTGCGCCTGGACACCTGCTCCGGCGGCGAGCTCGCGGTGGCCCAGGCCGCCGGCGTGCCCGGGGCGAATCTGTCGCTGCACGGGAACAACAAGTCCGTGCCGGAGATCTCCCGCGCCCTGCGCATGGGCGTGGGACGCATCGTCATCGACTCGCTGGACGAGCTGGAACGCGTGATCTTGGTCGCAGCCGCGGAGGGGATCGCGGCGCAGGTGATGCTGCGCCTGACCCCCGGGGTGCACGCCTCCACCCACGAGGCCATCGCCACCGCGCACGAGGACCAGAAGTTCGGGCTGTCCATCCAGCCCGGGCCCACCGGCACCTCCCCGGCGCTGGCGGCCATCGCCCGCGCCCTGGAAGCCCCGGGCATCAACCTGCTCGGCCTGCACGCGCATATCGGCTCGCAGATCTTCGACGCGGAGGGCTTCGCCATCGTCGCGCGCACGATGCTCGGCATCCTCGCCGAGGTGCGCGAACGCCACGGGGTCACGCTGCCCGAACTGGACCTGGGCGGCGGCTACGGCATCGCCTACACCGAGGCCGACCGCCCCTCCACCCCGGCGAAGCTCGCCGGGCAGATGGCCGAGGTGGTCGCCGCGACCTGCGCGCAGCTGGGCATCGACTGCCCGCGGCTTTCCATTGAACCGGGCCGCGCCATCGCCGGGCCTTCGACCTTCACCCTCTACGAGGTGGGCGTGCGCAAGGACGTGTTCGTCGAAGACGGGGCCGGGGGCACGGCGCCGCGGCGCTACGTGTCGGTGGACGGCGGGATGAGCGACAACGCCCGTCCGGTGCTCTACGACGCGGACTACAGCGCCGTGCTGGCCAACCGTGTGACGCAAAGCGACGCGATTATTTCTCGCGTAGTTGGGAAACACTGCGAGTCGGGTGACATAGTCGTGAATGACGTTTACCTGCCCGAGGACGTAGCCGCCGCCGATTTGCTGGCGGTTCCGGGCACCGGCGCCTATTGCTGGGCGCTGTCGAGCAACTACAACTACCTGACCCGTCCGGCGGTGGTTGCGGTGCGCGACGGCCAAGCCCGTCTGATCGTGCGCAGGGAAACCGAATCCGATTTGTTGGCCCGTGACATGGGAGTTTAAGTGAGCGGTGAAAAAAGCCTGAAGGTCGCCCTGCTGGGTTGCGGCACGGTAGGTGCCCAGGTGGCACGAATCCTGATCGAAGACAGCGGCGCCCTGGCGGCCCGCTCCGGCGCGAGTCTGGAACTGACCGGGATTGCCGTGCGCAACCTGGAAGCCAAGCGCGATGTGCAGCTCGACCAGCAATTGTTCACCACCGATGCCAACGCGCTGATCGATGGCGCCGACGTGGTGATCGAGCTGCTCGGCGGCATGGAGCCGGCCGGGGAGTACATCTCCCGGGCCTTGGCCCGCGGGGCCAGCGTGATCACCGGGAACAAGGCGCTGATCGCCGCCCGGGGCGCCGAACTGAACGCGCTGGCCGCCGCCTCCGGCGCCCAGCTGCGCTACGAGGCCGCGGTGGCCGGGGCGATTCCGATCCTGCGCCCGATCGCCGATTCGCTGGCCGGGGACCACATCACCAAGGTGATGGGCATCGTCAACGGCACCACCAACTTCATCCTCGACGCGATGGACACCACCGGCGCCGCCTTCGACGATGTGCTCGCCGAAGCCCAGGCGCTCGGCTATGCCGAGGCGGATCCAACCGCCGACGTGGGCGGGCACGATGCCGCCGCGAAGGCCGCGATCTTAGCCTCGCTGGCCTTCCACACCACAGTCTCCTCGGACCAGGTGCACACCGAGGGCATCACCGAGGTGTCCGCCGCCGATGTATCCGCCGCCGCCGCGGCCGGCTACGTGATCAAGCTGCTGGCCATCGCCGAGAAATCCAAGCAGGGCATTTCGGTGCGCGTCTACCCCGCGCTGGTCAACCGCAGCCACCCGCTGGCCACCGTGCACGGTGCGTTCAACGCGGTGTTCGTCCAGGCGCAGAACGCCGGGGACCTGATGTTCTACGGCGCCGGGGCCGGCGGCAACGCGACCGCATCGGCGGTGATGGGCGACGTTATCGCCGTCACCCGCCAGCTGGCCGCCGGGGCCCCGCTGCCCAATGGCTCCGCGGATGCCGCCGCGAACCTGATGGACTTCTCCGCGATCACCACCCGCTACTGGATCGGGTTGACCGTCTCCGACGAGCCCGGAGTGCTCGCGCGCATCGCCGCGATCTTCGGCGAGCATGGGGTCTCCATCGAATCCATGAACCAGCAGGCGGCGCAGCCGGATGCGGCGGCCCAGCTGCGCATCCTCACCCACCAGGGCACCGAGGCCGCGCTCAGCTCCACCGTGGCGGCGCTCACCGCGCTGGACGCGGTGGATTCAGTCCTATCCGTAATGCGAGTTGAAGGAAACTAAGTGGCGCATCAGTGGCGTGGAGTCATCCGCGAATATGCCGACCGACTGCCGGTCGATGAGAACACCCAGGTCATCACGCTCGGCGAAGGCGGGACCCCGCTGGTCTTCGCTCCGGCGCTGAGCGAATTGACCGGATCGAGCGTCTACCTCAAGGTCGAGGGAATGAACCCGACCGGATCCTTCAAGGACCGCGGCATGACCATGGCGATGACCGCCGCGGTGGCCGCCGGCGCCAAGGCCGTGGTCTGCGCCTCCACCGGCAACACCTCCGCCTCCGCCGCGGCCTACGCCACGCAGGCCGGGCTGAAGTGCGCGGTGCTCGTCCCGGAGGGCAAGATCTCCATGGGCAAGATGTCCCAGGCGATTGCGCACGGGGCCGACATCATCCAGATCGACGGCAACTTCGACAACTGCCTGGACGTGGCGCGCAAGCTGAGCGAGAACTACCCGGTGTTCCTGGTGAACTCGGTGAATCCGGCGCGCATCGAAGGCCAGAAGACCGGCGCGTTCGAGGTCGTCGACTTCCTCGGCGACGCCCCGGACTACCATGTGCTTCCCGTCGGGAACGCGGGCAATATCACCGCCTACTGGAAGGGCTACAAGGAGTACGCATCCGAGTACACCAACCAGGCCGGCGGCAAGCTCGCGGCGGTCTCCACGAAGACCCCGATCATGTGGGGCTTCCAGGCTGCCGGCGCCGCGCCGATCGTGCTGGGCCACCCGGTGACCGAACCGGACACCATCGCCACCGCGATCCGCATCGGCAACCCGGCCAGCTGGGAGCAGGCCGAGGCCGCGCGCGATGAATCCGGCGGACAGATCGATTCGGTGACCGACGAGGAAATCCTCGCCGCGCACCGCTGGCTCTCCTCCCGCGAGGGCGTGTTCGTGGAACCTGGTTCCGCCGCCGGGGTTGCCGGGCTGCTCAAGCACCACGGCGCCGGAAACGTGCCGAAGGGCAAGAAGATCGTCATCACCGTCACCGGCCACGGCCTGAAGGACCCGAACTGGGCCCTGCAGAACCCGGACGGCACACAGGTGGAACCGACCAAGGTCGGCTTCGACGTGGTCGAAGTCGCCACCGCCCTGGGCCTGGCCTAAAAAATGCAGCATCGGCCCGCCGCATCATCTTTCGATGCGGCGGGCCGAGCACTATCCGAGCCAAGATTGATACGCCGATGAACCCCGAACTTCTCGAAGGAACCATGACGCAGCAGATCGCCCTGGGCCAGCACCTCATCGTGGCCCCGCCGGCCACCAGTGCAAACCTCGGCCCGGGCTTCGACTCGCTGGGCCTGGCGCTGGAATACCGCGACCGCCTCGAAATCCGCACGGCCGAGCAGAGCTCCGTGACGCTCACCGGGCAGGGCGCCGACACGCTGCCCACGGACGAGTCGCACCTGATCATCGCGCAGATGCACGGCTACTGGAAGGCGCGCGGTTTCGCTCCGGTGGGCATCGAGCTGAACGCGGAGAACAATATCGAGCATGCCCGCGGCATGGGCTCCTCCGCCGCGGCCATCGTTGCCGCCTTCGCCGCCGCCGACGCCTTGCTCCCGGAAGAAGCGCGCGGCGGGATCGACGCCATTTTCCAGGCCGCCGCCGCCTGGGAGGGGCACCCGGATAACGTGGCCCCGGCCGTGTACGGGGGATTGAGCATTTCCACCACCGATGCGGCAGGTAGCTTCAGCACCGTGGCCGTGCCGCTGCATCCGGCGGTGCGCGCGGTGCTCGCCGTGCCCTCGAATGGGCTTTCCACCGAGGCCGCCCGCGGGGTGCTGCCCGCGCAGATCGACCACGCGCAGGCCTCGGCGAATTCCGCCAGCGCCGCGCTGCTCATCCACGCGCTGAGCAATGACCCAAGCCAGCTGCTCGGCGGCACCCGGGACTACCTGCACCAGGACTACCGGGCGGTGGCCATGCCCGAAAGCGCCGCGCTGCTGCGCGCCTTGCGCGGGAATTCTCTGGCCGCGGTGGTCTCCGGGGCCGGTCCCACGATCTTGACCTTGGTCTCCGATGAGGCCCAGCTGCAGGCCGCCCGCGCGGTAATCGAGTCATTCGCCACAGGATCTTCGGTGTCGTGGAGCATTAAAGTGCCCGAACTGGCCAAGAACGGTGTTACAGTAGAAGTGCTGTAACACTCACGGCAGACCGGATTGCTGAGCGCATTGCGCAGTAGTGAATCCACTTGGCCAGTGTTGATCGGGCGAAATCGGTTTACCGTACTTTCGTTCGTCCAGCCGTTCCGGATCTTTTCTGCAGTTCGCAGCACCTCTGATATCCCACGTTTGTGCACTCCTCGTGCCGTCGAGATATCAACCTTTTAAGTCCAGCGTTTGCCTTACACAATCTTTTAGCGTGAGCGGCCTGGATGGCGTGATGACCATCGAATCTCGGTCGTGACGCCTATACATACGGCACAGTGGGTTGCTTGAACCAGCCCATCCTACGAGTCAGAAGGAACTTTCGTGACCGAAACCACAAGCCTCAACGAAGGCGTGGACACCAAGACTTCCGAAACCAAGAGCGCCGGCCTGGCCTCTTTGAAGATGACCCAGCTCCAGCAGCTGGCCTCCCAGCTAGGTATTACCGGCGGATCGCGCATGCGCAAGGCCGATCTGGTGAAATCCATTGGCGATCATCAGCGCGGTGGCTCTGTAGCTTCCAAGGAAACCGGCAAGGAATCCGCCAAGGCAGCTAAGGCTCCGGCCAAGGAGCAGAGCGAAACCGCGGAAAAGGCTCCTGCGAAGAAGGCGGCAGCCAAGGCCCCGCGCGGTCGTCGCGCACCTAAGGCCGAGGCCGAGGCGCCAGCTCAGGGCGAGGCTTCGACCCAGGCGGCAGCTCCGGCTGCTGCAGAGCCGAAGACCGAGCAGACAGAAAAGCCTGTGCGGGCACGTCGCACCTCGCGTCGCGTCACCGATTCGGGCAAGGTCACCGCTCCGGCAGCCGAAGGCGGCGAAACTCCTCAGCCAGCGGCCGAGCAGGCTCCGGCCGCGAAGGCAGAGCAGACGCAGGCTCCGCGCCAGCGACGCAACTCGCGTGCCAAGGCCGAACCGGTCGCCGCGGAGAACACCGAAACCGCTGCGGAAGCCAAAGCAGATGCTGGCGCATCGGCCCCGGCCGCCGAGGGCGAAAACCAGCCAGAGGCCCGCGAAGAGCGGCGCGAACGCGGCAACCGCCGCGAACGCAATTCCAATCGTCGCGAGCGCAACGCCGATCGTGGCGAGCGCGCTGAGCGCAGCGAGGCCGACACCGATCGTGAAGAGCGCGGCAACAACCGCAACGATCGTGAAGAGCGCGGCAACAACCGCAACGATCGCGAAGAGCGCGGCAACGACCGCAATGACCGGCGTGAGCGCAACAACGACCGCAATAGCGACCGCAACAACGAGCGCAACGACGAGCAGGGCGCAAACGACTCCGAGGACCGCAATGAGCGTTCCAACGATCGCAACGACCGCAATGCCGAGCGCAGCGAACGCAACCGCAACCGCCGCGAACGTAACCGCGGGGATCGCAACGATCGCAACGACCGCAGCGATCGTAACGACCGTAATGATCGTAGCGACCGCAATGATCGCAACGACCGGAACAACCGCAACCGCCGCAACCGCCGTGATGACCTGGACGAGCCACAGCTGAGCGAAGACGATGTCTTGCTGCCGGTGGCTGGCATCCTGGACGTGCTGGAGAACTACGCGTTCGTCCGCACCTCCGGTTACCTGCCGGGCCAGAACGACATCTACGTCACGCTGGGCCAGGTCAAGAAGTACAACCTGCGCAAGGGCGACGCGATCGTCGGTGCGGTCCGCGCTCCACGCGATGGCGAAACCCCGAACCCGCGCCAGAAGTTCAACGCCCTGGTGCAGCTGACTTCGGTGAACGGCAAGAAGCCCGAAGACAACAAGGAGCGCGTCGAGTTCAACAAGCTCGTTCCGCTGTACCCGACCGAGCGCCTGCGCCTGGAAACCGATCCGAAGCTGGTCGGCCCACGTGTGATCGACCTGGTCGCCCCGATCGGCAAGGGCCAGCGTGGCCTGATCGTCTCGCCTCCAAAGGCCGGCAAGACGCTGATCCTGCAGGCCATCGCGAACGCGATCACCATCAACAACCCAGAAGTGCACCTGATGATGGTGCTCGTTGATGAGCGTCCCGAAGAAGTCACCGACATGCAGCGCACCGTGAAGGGTGAGGTTATCGCCTCCACCTTCGACCGCCCGGCAGATGACCACACCACCGTCGCAGAGCTCGCCATCGAGCGCGCCAAGCGCCTGGTGGAAATGGGCATGGACGTCGTGGTCTTGCTTGACTCGATGACCCGTCTGGGCCGTGCGTACAACTTGGCTGCTCCGGCCTCCGGACGTATCCTGTCCGGCGGTGTGGATTCGGCCGCGCTGTACCCGCCGAAGCGCTTCTTCGGTGCCGCCCGCAATATCGAGAACGGCGGCTCGCTGACTATTCTGGCTACCGCGCTGGTGGAGACCGGGTCCAAGATGGACGAGGTCATCTTCGAGGAGTTCAAGGGCACCGGCAACATGGAGCTGCGCCTTTCGCGCAAGCTCGCCGACAAGCGCATCTTCCCGGCGGTCGACGTCAACGAGTCCTCCACTCGCCGCGAAGAGCAGCTGATGAGCGCCGAAGAGGTGCGCATCATGTGGCGTCTGCGCCGGATGCTCTCGGGCATCGATCCGCAGCAGGCCCTCGAGGTGCTCACCGGCAAGATTCGCGAAACCGAATCGAACGCCGAATTCTTGATGCTGGTCAATAAGACCACTCCCAACAAGGATTAGCACCCCTGACCGCCATGGCGTCCAGGCAGTTGGCATTTCACGCCGACCGCCTGGACGCCATCGGCGCGTCACACGACATAGACTTTGACTACAGCGCGCGACGCACGATCCGTGAGCCGGGCAACGCATAACAGGAAGAACAGCCAACATGTTTGAATCCGTCAAGACGCTACTTGAGGAGCACGCCGCGATTCAGGCGGAGCTTTCAGACCCAGCGGTCTACGCCGACCAGGCCAAGGCCCGCAAGCTCGGACGACGTTCGGCTCAGCTCAAGGGCATCGTCGACGCGTACAACAAGTGGAAGCAGGCCACCGAGGATCTGGAAGCCGCGCAGGAAATGGCCGATGAGGATCCGGAGTTCGCCGAAGAGGTCGAAACCCTCAAGGCGGACCTGCCCGAGCTGGAGGAGAAGCTGCGCCGCCTGCTGATCCCGCGCGACCCGAACGACGCGCGCGACGTGATCCTGGAGGTCAAGGGGGGCGAAGGCGGCGACGAGGCGGCCCTGTTCGCCGCGGACCTGCTGCGCATGTACACCCGCTTCGCCGAGCACAAGGGCTGGAAGGTGGAGATGATCTCCTTCAACGAGTCCGATCTGGGCGGCTACAAGGATGCCCAGGTGGCGATCAAGGGCAAGTCGAACGACCCGGCCGAAGGCGTTTACGCGCAGCTGAAGTTCGAGGGCGGGGTGCACCGTGTGCAGCGCGTCCCGCAGACCGAATCCCAGGGCCGCATCCACACCTCGGCCGCCGGCGTGCTGGTGCTGCCCGAGGTGGACGAGCCCGAAGAGGTGGACATCCACGCGAACGATCTGAAGGTCGACGTGTACCGTTCTTCCGGCCCCGGCGGGCAGTCCGTGAACACCACCGACTCCGCGGTGCGCCTGACCCACATCCCCACCGGCATCGTGGTTGCCATGCAGAACGAGAAGTCGCAGATCCAGAACCGTGAAGCCGCGATGCGCGTGCTGCGCTCGCGTCTGCTGGCCCACCAGCAGGCCATCATCGACGAGGAGAACTCGGCGGTGCGCGCCAGCCAGATCCGCACCATGGACCGTTCCGAGCGCATCCGCACCTACAACTACCCGGAAAACCGCGTCGCGGACCACCGCACCGGCTACAAGGCGTACAACCTGGACGCGGTGATGGACGGCGAGTTGGCTCCGGTGATCGAATCCTGCATCCAGCTCGATGAAGAAGAGCGCCTGGCGGCGCTGGGCGAACGCTAAGCGGCAAAGAGCCATAGCGTGGAGCAGCTCAATACCGCGCGGCGGGACGCCGCCGCGGTTCTCTCCGGCGCCGGGGTGCCAAGCCCCGGCGTCGATGCCGACCTCTTGCTGTGCTTCGTCACCGGGGACAGCCGTGCCGAGCTCAAATTGCGTGAGCTGCGCGGGGAGAACCTCGACGAGGCACAGTACGCACAATATCTGGACCTTGTAGCCCGACGGGCGCGGCGCATCCCGCTGCAGCACCTGACCGGCGAAGGCCATTTCCGCTACCTGACCCTAAAGGTCGGGCCCGGGGTGTTCTCTCCGCGTCCGGAAACCGAGTCGGTGGTGCAGGTGGGCCTGGATTTCCTCGGCTCGCTACAAGGTTCACGTTGTGTAGACCTGTGCTCCGGGTCCGGGGCGATCGCCGCCGCGCTGGCCACCGAACTGCCCGCATCCACCGTATGGGCGGTGGAACTCTCCGCCGAGGCGATCGGCTATACCCGGGCGAACTGCGAACCGCTGGGCGTGCACGTCCTGCACCAGGACGCGGCACGGCTGCCCGCAGCCCTGCACGGAACCATCGACCTGGTAATTTCGAACCCGCCGTACATCCCGCCGAACGCCATCCCGCGCGAGGCCGAGGTGCGTGAGCACGACCCGCAGATGGCGCTGTACGGGCTGGGCAGCGACGGGCTGCAGATCCCGCGGGCGGTTTCCGCCGAAGCCCTGCGCCTGCTGCGCCCGGGTGGCATGTACGTGATGGAACACGCGGAGGTGCAAGCCGAAAGCGCCGCCGCGATGCTCGCCGCACTGGGTTTCGAGGCGGTCACCGGGCACCAGGATCTCACCGGACGGGCACGAGCCACCAGCGGCCTTGCCCCGTTATCCACCGACCGCATGAAAGAATAAACCCGTGAGCACAACATTTGATGTCAGCAACGCAGAGCAGCGCGCCGCAGCGATCACCGCAGCCAAGGAAACCCTCGGCGAGAAGCGCTGCATCGTCCTACCCACCGACACCGTCTACGGGATCGGCGCCGACGCATTCAGCCCGCAGGGCGTCGCCATGCTGATGGCCTCCAAGGGCCGCTCGCGCAATATGCCGCCTCCCGTGCTGATCGCCCAGGTCGCCACCATGGACGGGCTCGCCCGGGACATCCCCGATGAAGCCCGCAAGCTCGCCGAGGCCTTCTGGCCCGGCGCACTGACCCTCATCCTGCAGGCACAGCCCTCGCTGACCTGGGATCTGGGGGAGACCCGCGGCACCGTCGCGCTGCGCGTGCCCAACGACGACACCGCGCTGGAACTGCTCGGCGCCACCGGACCGCTGGCCGTCTCCTCGGCCAACCGCACCGGCCAGCCGGCGGCGACCACCGTGGACGAGGCGATCGCGCAGCTCGGCGAGAGCGTGGACGTGTACCTCGACGGCGGCGCGCGCGGCAGCTCCGATGGCGGCGCCACCCTGCCTTCGACCATCGTCGACGCCACCGGCGAGACCCTCCGCGTGGTCCGCGCCGGCGCCATCGACATCGGCGAACTGCGCGTCGTGGTCCCGAACATCATGGATGTGGAGGAGCCCCAAGCTCCGAGCCAGGACGCATGAGAAGCTACGTCCTGCTGATCGCGTTCAGCTTCGCCACCTCCTTTTTGCTGACCCCGATCATCCGTTCGATCGGCCACCGCTTCACCCGCAGCCAAATGGTGCGCGAACGCGACCAGCACAATGCGCCGATCGTGAAATTCGGCGGGCTGGCCATCATGATCGCCTTCGGCGCCGGGCTCTGGCTGGCCAGCCACTTCAGCTTCTTCGCCGGGGTCTTCGAAAACGGCCTGACCATTCGCGGCATCGCCATCGCCCTGGTGATGATCGCGCTGCTCGGGCTGTGGGATGACGTGGGCGACCTGCGCTGGTACTACAAGGCGGCAGGCCAGGTGGCCATCGGCGCGGTGATCGCCGGACACGGCATCCTCATCCGCTCGCTGCCGGTTGGCACCTGGCGGATCGAGGAGCCCTGGGCGCAGGGAGCCCTGACGGTGTTCCTGGTCGTGCTGACCATGAACGCCATCAACTTCTCCGACGGGCTCGACGGGCTCGCCGCGGGTCTGGCCGCTATTGGTGCGGCCACCTTCTTCCTCTACTCCTACATCCTGGCCACGCATGTGAGCGCCGATGACTACGCGAATGTCGGCGCGCTGCTTTGCGCTCTGTTACTCGGTGCATGTGTGGGATTCCTGCCACATAATTTCAACCCGGCGAACATCTTCATGGGGGAGACCGGGGTGCTGACCATCGGGCTGATCCTGTCGGTTTCGGCCATCGCGGTCACTGGCGACGTGCAGGGGCTCGATGCGCATCGTTTCCGCAATGTGCCGGCCTACATGCCGATGGTGCTGCCGATGGTGATCGTCTTCCTGCCGGTGCTCGATCTGAGCCTTTCGGTGGTGCGCCGCCTGCTCAACAAGCGCTCGCCCTTCTCCCCGGACTCCAAGCACATCCACCACCGCATGCTCTCCCAGGGCCATTCGGTGCGCAAAAGTGTGGTGTTGCTCTACATCTGGGCGGCGCTGGTGGCCGCTACGGTCGTATCGATCGCCTTCATACCCCTGGTCATCCTGATTCCGGTCATCGTGATTCTGGTTATCGGAGCCGCCTTGCTCACCTGGTGGCCGCTGGTCTCGGTACGTTTCGCCAACCTTCGAGCCAAGCTTGGGAAGTAACCAGAACCCAAGCAGTTTCTATCTCGTGTAGAATTCATGATGGATCATCTCCCACGCGGGCAATAACCGCGCGGGGGAAATGAGTATCATCAGCATCATCCGGTGCCCGATGGATCGTCGAAAGTGAACAGAGGAGGATGCGGAGATGAATTCACGTTCTGACCGCATAACCGCCTCTGCCGCTCCGAAGTCCATCTGGCTGCCAATTCTTGGTATCTCCTTGCTGTACTCGTTGATCGCAACGGCCGCATTTTTCCTGATTTCGTGGCTGCTTGCTGATTTGCGATATGCACTTTCCGGGGCGTTTGCCGCCGGCTTAGTGATCGGCTTCTTCGCCGTCAGCATCTTGATTGCTGAGGCTGCCGGACGAATCCGCAGCACGTGGGCGATGCCCGCGTTTCTGGGAACATTCGTCATCAAGGTATTTGGCATTGCCTTCGTGCTGTTGAACCTGGGGTTGCCCGAATGGGTCAACCGTCAGGGATTCGTGCTCGCAGCTGCGGTCTCACTCGTTGCCTGGCAGGTCGGCGAGGTTCGCGCCTTCATGAAGACGCGCCTTGCCATCTACAACGAGTCATAGACATATAGCCCGCGACGTTTATGTCATGGGTGAGCTGTGAGTTTGATAGGCTTACTACGGGTCATTTTCGGCAATTCGTTTAAATGCGAGGGGCCGTCTCCGAAAGGCATCTTCAGGGGATCCTGAGGGTGGCACTTCATCAACGTCGATGTGCTATGCAGAAGCGCTGATGGAACCCGTTTGATTTTTTCTTCACAAGGTGAGAGGCAGTTACCGCCAGTCACCGCCTTTTGCCCGTGACCGTTACTGCAGAGAGGACAGCGCGTTGTTCGCGTTTGCGCTCCCAATGGCCTCAGAAGAAGGCGGATTCATTCCGCCATCCGTATCCGATACCCACCTCCCAGATATTTTCCCTTGGATGGTTGAGTACGGCACCGGTTTCGGCAAGCAGATGCTCATGATCGTACTTTCGATCGTGCTCATTACTTGGTTCTTCACCGCGGCCATCAAGAACCCGAAGCTGGTTCCAAGCAAGACGCAGTACCTCGCCGAGTCCGGCTACGCCTTCGTGCGTAACGGAATTGGCCGCGACATCATTGGTGAGAAGAACTTCCGTCCTTGGATTCCTCTGCTGTTCGCGACCTTCTTCTTCGTCCTGCTGAACAACCTCTTCGGAGCAATTCCGTTCCTGCAGATTCCATCGTTCTCACACGCTGGTTCTGCATACGCGATGGCCATCATCATCTACGGCACCTGGATTGCCGTGGGTTTGAAGAATCATGGTATTCGCTACTTCAAGTTGGCCGTCGTTCCATCCGGTGTTCCGGGCTGGATCATGCCACTGATGATTCCACTGGAAATCATCTCTAACTTCATCGTTCGCCCACTGACGCACTCGCTGCGTTTGATGGCAACGATGCTGGCCGGTCACATGATCGTGATGCTGGCAGCTGCCGGCGCACGTCACCTGATCGTTGTTCAGGATTCCTTGGCTATGAATGGTCTTGGCATCTTGGTCATCCTCGGATCGGTCGCAATGTACTTCCTGGAACTGCTGATCATGGTGCTGCAGGCGTTCGTTTTCGCCTTGCTCACCGCGATCTACCTCCAGGGTGCAATTGAAGCCGACGCCCACTAAGGCCAACACTTCTTCTAACCACTAAAGATCTTCCTTGAGTCGCTCAAGGAATACCTCACAACCTACCGGCAAAAGTCCGGTATCTTGAAAGGAACATAATCACATGTTGCATGGCTCCCTGAATATGATCGGCTACGGCCTGGCTGCAATCGGTTCGGCAATTGGCGTGGGCTTGATCTTCGCTGCTTACATCAATGGTGTTGCACGCCAGCCAGAAGCTCAGCGCATCCTGCAGCCAATCGCAATGCTTGGCTTCGCACTTGCCGAAGCACTTGCAATTTTGGGCCTGGTTTTCGCTTTCGTTATCGGCGCCTAGTCTTTTCGCGACTGTAGTAGTGGCCTCGCCACTGTTGCGAGGCGTACACACATGCGGAAACTAGTAGATAGGAATAGTGAGAATGAACAGCACTGAATTCATCCTCGCTGCGGGCGAATCGGTTAACCCGCTGTTGCCGAACCCGTGGGAGATTCTCGTCACGGGCGTTGGCTTCGCGGTATTGCTCTTCATCGTCATCAAGGTGATTGCTCCGAAGTTCGAGCAGTCCTATGAAGATCGCGTCACCGCGATCGAAGGTGGACTTGAGAAGGCTGAGGCCGCTCAGAAAGAAGCAGAGGAGACCTTGGCTCAGTACAAGGCCCAGCTTCTGGAAGCGCGCACCGAAGCTAACCGCATCCGTGAGGAAGCACGTAGTGAAGGTGCACAGATCCTTGCCGATCTGAAGACCAAAGCAACCGATGAGGCTACTCGTATCACCGAGCAGGCTCAGCGTCAGATCGAAGCAGAGCGCACCAGCGCCCTTGCTTCGCTTCGCAGCGATGTTGGCTCTTTGGCCACCGAGCTTGCAAGCAAGATTGTTGACGAAGCTCTGCAGGACGATACCCGTGCACAGCGCGTGGTTAATTCGTTCCTGACCGATTTGGAAGCTCAGCAGAATGCAGGTGCATCGAACTAATGGCAAGTGTATCGAGCGAGTCATTGGCAAAGGCCTTGGAGTTCTTGGAACCAAAGCTGGCGCAGGCATCTGTTGATCTGCCGAAGGATCTGTTCGCGGTCCTGGAAGTACTGGATGCAAATGCCGGTCTTCGCCGCGCATTGACTGATCCAGCACGTGAAGCTGCCGCTAAGGCAGGCCTTCTGGCCCAGCTGTTGCACGGAAAGGTTTCGGCTGACGCCGAAGCAATCGTCGCAGAGCTGGCTTCGTACCGCTGGAGCTCGGAACGCGACATTAGCGATGCGCTCGAAACGCTGGCAGTCACCGCGGTAACCGCGGTGGCAGAGCAGCAGGACGGCGCTTCGGGGCTGGCCAAGCTGGAGCAGGATCTGTTCTCCTTCATCGAGGTAGTTCGTTCTAACCATGAACTACAGCGTGCGTTGGATGAGGCGCAGGCCCCAGCCGAAGCAAAGAGCGCCCTGGCGCTCAAGCTCGTGCCTAACGCGTCGCGAACCTCGAAGGTATTGATCCAGCAAGCGGTGGCAGCTCCTCGTGGGCTCAAGCCAATGGCCTTGGTGGAACGTTTCGTTGAGTTGGTGGCCAAGCGCCAGCAGCGCTGGATCGCTACGGTGACCAGCTCTGTCCAGCTTTCCGAGACTCAGCTTCAGCGACTTCAGCAGGGCTTGAACAAGTTCTACGCTCGCGAGCTGAACCTCAACACCTCCATCGACCCAAAGTTGGTCGGCGGTTTGGTGGTCAAGGTTGGCGACGAAGTTGTCGACGCTTCCGTGGCATCACGCGTGGCCGATTTGCGCCGCGCACTGGCTAGCTAGGAATTTTCGGTGGGGGAGCGATCCCCGCACCGAAGTCCTAGCTAACCAGGACCACAACAGACTTCATTCATATTCGATTCGTAGTCTTTTTCTACGGATCACAATTTAGGAGAGCAGGGACTGCAGATGGCCGATTTGACCATCAATGCCGACGACGTCCGTAATGCCCTAAACGAGTTCGCTACTTCCTACGAACCGGGTAAGGCAGAGCGTACCGAGGTGGGACGCGTCGTCAGCGCGAGCGACGGCATCGCCAAGGTGGAGGGTCTTCCTTCCGTCATGGCCAACGAGTTGCTCAAGTTCGAAGACGGAACTCTGGGCCTGGCCCAGAACCTAGACACCCGCGAAATCGGTGTTGTCGTGCTTGGTGACTTCACCGGCATCGAAGAGGGCCAGAAGGTTGAGCGCACCGGCGAGATCCTTTCGGTTCCAGTAGGCGACGCCTTCCTGGGCCGCGTGGTTGACCCATTGGGTGAGCCAATGGATAACCTGGGCCCAATCGAGGCCGAGAGCCGCCGTGCACTGGAACTCCAGGCACCAGGCGTCACCGAGCGCAAGAGCGTGCACGAGCCAATGCAGACCGGTCTGAAGGCTATCGACGCCATGATCCCGATCGGCCGTGGCCAGCGTCAGCTGATCATTGGTGACCGCCAGACCGGTAAGACCGCTATCGCGGTTGACACCATCTTGAACCAGCGCGCCAACTGGGCCACCGGGGATGAGACCAAGCAGGTTCGCTGCATCTACGTAGCGGTTGGACAGAAGGCATCGACCATCGCTGCCGTACGTCAGACCCTCGAAGAGGCGGGCGCTTTGGAGTACACCACCATCGTGGCCTCCCCGGCATCCGACCCAGCTGGCTTCAAGTACCTCGCCCCATACGCAGGCTCGGCCATCGGCCAGCACTGGATGTACGGTGGCAAGCACGTGCTGGTCGTCTTTGACGATCTGTCCAAGCAGGCCGAAGCATACCGCGCCGTGTCGCTGTTGCTGCGCCGTCCACCAGGACGCGAAGCCTACCCGGGCGACGTGTTCTACCTACACTCCCGCCTGCTTGAGCGTTGTGCCAAGCTCTCCGACGAACTCGGTGCAGGTTCGATGACCGGTCTGCCGATCATCGAGACCAAGGCAAACGACGTGGGCGCGTTCATCCCGACCAACGTGATCTCGATCACCGATGGTCAGATCTTCTTGCAGTCGGACCTGTTCAACGCCAACCAGCGTCCGGCCGTCGACGTGGGTATCTCCGTATCCCGCGTGGGTGGTTCGGCACAGGTCAAGGCCATGAAGAAGGTCTCCGGTACGCTGAAGCTCGAATTGGCCCAGTACCGCGACATGGCGGCCTTCGCCATGTTCGCTTCGGACCTGGATGCCGCTTCCAAGCAGCAGCTCACCCGTGGTGCACGTCTGATGGAACTGCTCAAGCAGGGCCAGTACCAGCCGTACCCCGTGGAAGATCAGGTTGTATCGGTTTGGGCCGGCACCAACGGCTACCTGGACGATGTTCCAGTGGAAGACGTTCGCCGCTTCGAGACCGAGTTCATCGATTACCTGCGTCACCGCACTCAGGTGCTGACCGTTATCGGCCAGACTGGCAAGCTGGAGAACGAGACCGTGGAAGCCATGAAGGCTGCCGTAGTCGACTTCAAGGCTGGCTTCTTCGGTGAAGGCGATGACCAGCTGGTTGCAGCCGGCCACGAAGAGCATGACGCTCTGAACGCCGAGTCCGTCGACCAGGAAAAGATCGTCAAGCAGAAGCGCTGACATTTTCTTTACGCAGGGGTGGGGCGCTGCTAGCGGCGCCACGCCCCGATCGTAAGGAATAAGGAAAGGACACACATGGGAGCCCAGATTCGGGTCTACCGCCAGAAGATCGGTTCGACTTCGTCGATGCGCAAGATCTTCAAGGCGATGGAACTGATCGCTGCATCCCGCATCGGCAAGGCACGTGCGCGTGTTTCGGCTTCACTGCCGTATGCCAATGCGATTACCCGTGCAGTAACCGCCGTCGCGTCCCAGGCCGATGTCGATCACCCATTGACCACCGAGCCGGCGCAAGTTCGCCGCGCCGCGGTCTTGGTTATGACGTCGGACCGAGGCCTCGCCGGGTCCTACTCCGCCAGCGTTCTGAAGCAGGCAGAGCATCTCGTGGAACTCCTGCGTGAGGAAGGCAAGGAAGTCAAGACCTATTTGGTCGGCCGCAAGGCTCAGGCTTACTTCGATTTCCGTTCGCGCGAGTACGCCCGAGTGTGGACCGGGGACACCGATTCCCCGCGTTTCGAAACCGCACGCGAGCTGCGCGAAATCCTCCTAGAGGACTTCGCTACCGATTACGAGCAGGGCGGTGTGGAGGAGATCCACGTCGTATACACCCAGTTCAAGTCGATGGTCACGCAGGAACCGACGGTCATCCGTCTGTTGCCGTTGGAGGTAGTCGAGGATGAGACCGAGACGCCAACCGACGAGTTGTTGCCACTGTACGAATTTGAGCCATCGCCGGAGGAAGTGCTTGACGCGCTGCTTCCGCGGTACATCGATTCGCGATTGTTCAACGCCCAGCTGCAGTCCGCAGCCTCGGAGCTCGCTGCTCGTCAGCGTGCGATGAAGGCTGCCGGCGACAATGCTGGCGAACTAATCAAGAAGTACAAGCGATTGCTCAACAATGCCCGTCAGGCTGAAATCACCCAGGAGCTTTCGGAAATTATTGCCGGCGCTGACGCGCTGAACAGCTAGTTTCCGAATTACTCCGACCAGACAAGAAGTGAGAAAGATGACTGCCCAACTCAACGAGCAGGTTACCGCAGGGGCCACCGGTCGTATTGCCCGCGTGATTGGCCCGGTCGTGGACGTCGAGTTCCCTGCCGATGCACTGCCTTCAATCTACAACGCCCTCACCGCCGAGCTAACCCTCGCCGGTGTAACCAAGACCATTACCTTCGAGACCAGCCAGCACCTCGGTGACAACATGGTCCGCGCGGTATCCCTCCAGGCCACTGACGGCCTGGTACGCGGTACCCAGGTAATCGACACCGGCGCTTCGATTTCCGTCCCTGTTGGCGACGGCGTCAAGGGCCACATCTTCAACGTTTTGGGCGAAGCCCTGGACGTTGACAACTCGGAGATCCAGGTCACCGAGCGCTGGCCAATCCACCGCCAGCCACCTAAGTTCGCAGACCTTGAGGGCTCGACCGAGATGCTGGAAACCGGCATCAAGTCGATCGACCTTCTCACCCCTTACATCAAGGGTGGCAAGATTGGTCTGTTCGGTGGTGCAGGTGTGGGTAAGACCGTGCTGATCCAGGAAATGATCACCCGTGTGGCACGTAACTTCGGCGGTACCTCGGTATTCGCCGGTGTGGGCGAGCGCACCCGTGAAGGCAACGACCTCTGGGTCGAAATGGAAGAAGCCAACGTTCTGAAGGACACCGCCCTGGTGTTCGGCCAGATGGATGAGCCACCTGGAACTCGTTTGCGCGTGGCGCTGTCGGCACTGACCATGGCGGAGTACTTCCGCGATGTGCAGAACCAGGACGTGCTGCTGTTCATCGACAACATCTTCCGCTTCACCCAGGCCGGTTCCGAGGTGTCGACCCTGTTGGGCCGCATGCCTTCGGCCGTGGGTTACCAGCCGAACTTGGCCGATGAGATGGGCCTGCTGCAGGAACGCATCACCTCGACGAAGGGCCGCTCGATCACCTCGATGCAGGCTGTTTACGTCCCGGCCGATGACTACACCGACCCGGCTCCAGCTGCAACCTTCGCTCACTTGGATGCAACCACCGAACTGTCGCGTGAAATCGCGTCGCGTGGCCTGTACCCGGCGATCGATCCGTTGACCTCGACCTCGCGAATCCTGGATCCGCAGTACATTGGTCAGGCTCACTACGACACTGCCATCCGCGTGAAGGCTATTCTGCAGAAGAACAAGGAACTGCAGGACATCATCGCGATCCTCGGCATTGACGAACTGGGCGAAGAGGACAAGATCGTCGTGTCGCGTGCACGCCGCATCCAGCAGTTCCTCTCGCAGAACACCTACACCGCAAAGCAGTTCACCGGTGTCGAGGGTTCGACCGTTGAAATCAAGGACACCATCGAAGGCTTCACGGCCATTTGCGATGGCGACCTGGACCACATCGCAGAGCAGGCGTTCTTCAACATCGGCGGTCTTGATGACGTCGAGCGCCAGTGGGCCGAAATCCAGAAGGCCAGCTAATTATGGCCGAGCTTCAGGTCGAAATCGTCGCGGCGGACCACTTCGTGTGGTCCGGCGCAGCGAAGCTGGTCAAAGCACGTTCGGTTGACGGCGAGATCGGCGTTCTGCCCGGTCACGTCCCGATGCTGTCGGTGCTTGCCGCTGGGGATCTGGAAATCGATCCAGTTTCCGAAGCGCGCTTCTCGGTGCAGATCGACGGTGGCTTCTGCTCCGTCGATTCGGATCGCGTAGTGATCGTCGCCGATAACGCTGTGATTGGTACCGCAGCGTAGGCATTGAATTGATCGAGATAACCGCACCAGTTCTGATAGCGCTGCTGGTACTAACCTGCATCGTGTTGTTCTTTGGTGCCATGGGGGTGCGCCGCATTCAATTGCGGCGCACCCTGGGCACCTTCGACACCTCCATCCGCACGCCCAAGGGCCGCTGGATGATGGCGATCGGCCGCTACGGCGGGGGACATCTGGACCTGTTGCGGTTTTTCTCTGTCTCCCCGGTGCCCAGCTACGTGCTGCAGCGCCGCGGACTGGAGATGAACGGGTGGCGTCGGCCCAGCGAGGATGAAGCGATGCAGATTCCTCCGGGGTTCGTCATCGTGCAGCTCACCCAATCGGGCGAAGAGCAGCTGCTGGCGATGGACTACCGCGACTACACGGGTTTCTCCGCCTGGCTTGAAGCCGGGCCGATCGCCGGTAGTTGGCAAATCTGAGCCAGCACCGCAAAAAGCGCATCCCGCCGCTTCCACCCATTGGGTGGACACGGCGGGATGCGCTGTTTAAACCGGGTGCGGGCTAGAGGACCTGCCCGTTGCGGATCACCTGCTGCAGCTGCAGCTTCGGATCCAGCATCACCACGTCGGCGCAGAAGCCATAGTGGAGGCTGCCGACCTCGTCGGCCAGGCCGATCAGCGCGGCGGGGATGGAGGTGGCGGACTCGATCGCCCGGGTCAGCGGGATGCCCGCATCGACCGTGCAGCGCAGCACCTCTAGCAAGGTGCTGGTGCCTCCGGCCAGCGAACCGTCGGCCAGGCGGGCCTGCGAGTCCTTGACCTCAACCTGCGCCGGGCCCAGCGAGTAGTGCCCGTCGCTGAGCCCCGTGGCGGCCATCGAATCGCTGACCAGCACCACATGGCGCCCGCCGATCAGGTTGAATACCAGGCGGACCGTATCGGGGGACAGATGCACATCATCGGCGATGAGTTCCACGAAGGCGTTGCCGCGCGAGGCCTCCTCCAGGCAGGCGGCCACCGGACCGGGCTCCCGGTGATGCAGCGGAGGCATGCCGTTGAACAGGTGGGTGACGGTGGGCTTCTCGGTGAAGCCGTCCACCCCGGCGTTGCTCAGCTGGTCGCGGGCGTAGCGCAGGGAGGCGGCGGTGACCTCGGCGCTGGCATTCGTGTGGCCCAGGGAGGGCACGACGCCGAGGATCACGAGCTGTTCGATCAGCTCCTCGCAGCCGGCCAGCTCCGGGGCGTAGGTCATGGTGCGCAGCTGGCCGCGGCTGGCGGCCACGAGCTCCTCGACGAATCCGGGATCCGGGTCGGTGAGGTAGCGCGGATCTTGCGCCCCGCAGCGCGCCGCGGACAGGAACGGGCCTTCGGCGTGGATGCCGGCGATCTGGCCCGCCTCGGCGAACTCGGCCAGAATTTCTGCCGCCCGAGTCATTTCGCCCTGCTCGGCGGTGACCAGCGAGGCGAGCAGGGTGGTAGTGCCGGCGCGGTGCAGGTACTCCAGGGCGTCGGTGACCTGCCCGTGTTCCGGGGCGGCGAAATCGGCGCCGAGGGCCCCGTGGCAGTGCAAATCGATCAGCCCGGGGATGAGGATGGTGCCTTCGGGCACCGGATAGTCGGTGAATTCTTCCGCCTCGGGCAGGGCGAGCCAGTCGTCGCGGTTGCCCGCGAAACGGATTCGATCGTCCTCGATGGCCAGAACACCATCGCTGACTTCCTGTCCATCGGAGACGAGAGTGGCGAAAATGGCGTAACGCGAAGCGGTATTCATGTACCTAGCTTAGAAGAGTCTGCCCGCAGAGTCATCGACTCCGCGCATTGCATCGTAATCCAGGGTCAGGCAGCGGATCCCGCGGTCCTCGGCCAGGGTGCGCGCCTGCGGCTTGATCTGCTGCGCGGCGAACACGCCGGTCACCGGTTTGAGCAGCGGATCGCGGTTGAGCAGCTCCAGATAGCGGGTGAGCTGCTCGACACCATCGATGTCGCCGCGGCGCTTGAGTTCCACCGCCACTGCGGCGCCGGAGGCGTCGCGTGCCAGGATGTCCACCGGGCCGATGGCGGTCATGTATTCGCGGCGCACCAGCCGGTGACCGTCGCCGAGCAGCCCGATCTGCTCCGCCAGCAGGCGCTGCAGATCGGCCTCCACGCCGTCCTTGATCAGCCCCGGGTCCACGCCGAGCTCATGAGCCGAATCGTGCTCGATCGAATGGAAGCTGATGGTCAACTTGTCATCGGTCTTCGCGCTGGCCACATGCCAGACGCTGAGCGCGCCGAGGGCGGCGGCGTCCTCATCGGGACTCGCCTCACGCAATACCAGCGGCGGATTCATCCAGTTCAACGGCTTGTAACTGCCGCCGTCCGAATGGATCAGCACCGAACCATCGGCCTTGACCATGATCAGCCGGGTAGCTAGGGGGAGGTGGGCTCGAAGACGGCCCTCGTAATCTACTGAACACTTTGCAACCACTAAACGCACCCGACCCACTTTACCGGTTCGTGCCGCCGGTGCGCGATACGGCATGATTAAAGGCATGCCACGTTCGAACCGCCCGCGCCGCAAATCAGGATCCGCACCGAATGCTCGGTCGCGGTCCAACGCGCCCCAAGGCAATGACGAAGATTGGATGCAGCGCGCCCGCTATGGGGTGGTGCGCCTGCAGGACGCCCCGGACGGCCAATGGCATGTGCGCAAGGTGTCTCCGCTGAACGCGGTGAAAACCTACACCTGCCCGGGCTGCCACCGAATGATCACCCCGGGCGTGGCGCACCTGGTGACCTGGCGGGCCGATCATTGGTCCGGGGACGATGCGGCCGCCGCCAATCGCCGGCACTGGCATCCGAACTGCTGGGAATCGCGCTCCTACCGCTACTAGAGCCGGTCCTGGCGGGCGATGAACACCTCGCGCAGCAGGATCATCGCCGAGGCGGCGACCGGGATGGCCATCAGCGCCCCGGTGATCCCCACCAGCGTGCCGCCGGCGATCACCGAGATCACCGCGACGGCCCCGGGCACCGCGACGGCCTTGTTCATAATGCGCGGGGAGACGAAGTAGGCCTCCAGCTGCAGGTAGCCGAAGTAGCAGACCGCGTAGATCAGCGCCGTCTGCCAGCCCAGGGTGAGGGTGACCAGGGTGACCAGCACCCCGGCGATCACCGCGCCGACCAGCGGAATGAAGGCCAGCATCGCGACCAGCAAGGTCAGCAACGCCGCGAAGGGGACCTCCAGCAGGGTCATCAGCGCCAGCGCCACGAGCGCGTTGAGCACCGCCACCGAGGCCTGGCCCATGACGTAGTTGCCCACCGAGCGGGTGATGCGGGTGGCGATTTCGCTGGCGCGCACCCGCTTGGAGCGCGGAACCAGGCGCATCGAAAACGACATCATGCCCGGCAGCGAGGCGAGGAAGTAGATCGCCAGCACCAGCACGATGAGCACCCCGAACATCGACTGGGCCACCGTCTGCGAGACGCCCAGCACGCCGCCGAACACATTGGTGACCGCGCCGGAATCGCCGAAGAAGCGCTGCACCTCGGTATTAACGCGCGCCGAGAGCGCATACTGCGCATCGATCTGCCTGACCCATTGGCTATTGAGGAAGTTGTCGGTGATTTCCGGGGCGCGGGAGATGAATTGGGTGATCTGGGTGACCAGGGTCGGGATGATCAGCGCCATGAACCCCGCGAAGATCGCCAGCAGCCCGACCATCGTGGAGGTGACCGCCAGCGGCCGGTTCAACCCGCGGCGCATCAGGAACCGCACCACCGGGTCAAGTCCCAGGGCTATGAATAAGGCGATCGAAATCCAGGTGATCAGCGAGCCGACATTGGTCAGCAGGTAGTAGCCGGCCAGCGCCAATCCCACGCCAATGGTGCCCAGAAAACCCATGGAGATCGGGTGCAGGGCGGGAATCGGCTCGGGGGCCTCCTGATCGGTGGCATCGGGGAGTTCACCGAACGCATTGGGGCGCCGCGGGGATTTGAGTAGTGCGTTCACCTTGGCGGCAAGCCGGCGGGCCCACTGCGCGGTGGGGGAATCGGGCTCGGCGGAACCCGGTTCGCGCCGCCCGGCGGCCGGCCCGGTGGCGGAAGGATGCGCGGGGTTAGTCGCCGGGTCCGGAAGCTCATTGGGCGGCTGATTACTCTCCATGGCACCGAGCATACCGCCGGAATGGGTTCTGAAAGTGCTCTATGACACTCCGACATGGTCATTTGAGTCACTTCACAGGTAGCCCGCGGAACCATTGGGGCGGTGGACTCGTTAGACTTGTGAAAGAACAGCTGTGACCGTTGGCGAATAGGTGAAGTCGTGCGAAAAGTTATCTCCGTGATCGCGATCCTGCTTGGGGCCGTTGCCCTGGTGGTAGGGATCGGACAGAAGACCTTTTGGGCTCCGCCCGAAACGGTCACCGCAAGCATGCCAGAATTTGAATCCGAGGCACCGCTGACGGTTATCCAACCGTCGGTGCAGAACGCCAACGCCGAACCGGTGGAGCTGGTGATCAGCGCAGAGGGCGAATTCACCGCCTCGCTGGCGCGCAGCTACGACGTCGAGGCGTGGGTCGACGACGCCTCCCATGTGGAGCTGACCGGAGTGGACCGCGAAAACCACCAGCTGGTCGCCGAACTGCTCGACGGGGAGAAGAAGACCCCGAACCCGGCTGGCGATGACCTGTTCTTCGACTCGCAGAAGGCCGATGGCACAATGACCTACCGCTGGACCGCGCCGGATGACGGCGACTGGTCGCTGCTGCTGGCCGCCGATGGCACCAAGGCGGCGCCAACCGATATTTCGGTCACCTACGCCAACGACGATGCCATGCCATGGGCGCTGCCGCTGATCATCATCGGCGCGCTGCTGCTCGTCTTCGGTGTGGCCCTGCTGCTGATGCGCGTAATCAAGCCTTCCAAGCCTGCACGCCGCGCCGAAGCGGCGTCCCCGGGCACCAAGGGCGGCTCGACCACGCAGAACTCGCTGGCCATGGCCGCGGTGCTCGCGTTGGCCGTGGGCGGAGTCAGCGTGCCGATGGCACCCTCGGAAGACCAGCCAGCCGAATCGGCCAAGGCCTCGGACTCCGCGAAATCCGAGGAATCCGAGCCGGCCGAGGAATCCAAGCCCGCCGACGACTCGAAGCCTGCCGAAGAATCGACGTCCGCGGAAGCCGAACCGGATAGCTACCCGGTGCTCACCGAGGAGCAGCTGCAGCGGATCCTGGGCGACGTGGAGAAGCAGATCGGCAAGGCCGACGAGAAGAACACGAAGAAGGACCTGGATGCCCGCGCTTCCGGTGCCTTCAAGGACCTGCGCACCAAGCGCTACGACATCCTGAACGACGACATCGAGATCGCCAAGCCGCTGGCGCTGAAGACCGCGGTGATTCGCTCGGCCGCCGTGCCGAATAGCTCCGAGGCAAAATTTCCGCGCGTGATCTCCGTGGTGACCGCAAAGGACTCGGATCCGGCCACCTTGCCGATGGCGTTGACCCTGAAGCAGGACAGCGCTCGCGATAACTACAAGGTCAGCTTCGCCGCGCAGATGCTGCCGAACTCGACCTTCCCGGGCATCGCGGTGGGCGACCCCTCGATCCAGCAGCTGGGCAACAACGCCGAAGGGCTGAAGGTCAAGCCGGAAGAGGCGCTCGACCAGCTGGCGGACGTGTTGACCAACGAGAAGTCCAAGCACAAGGGCAACTTTGCGGAATCCGAATTCATCAAGGCGATCCACTCGGGGCAGAAGAAGGAAAAGGAAGAAGCCAACGAGGCGAATGTGAAGTACTCGCGCTCGGTCACCAAGAACGACACGCAGGTGATTTCCACCCCCGATGGCGGCGCGATCGTCACCGGCCGGCTGAACCAGAAGGCAGTATTCGAGCGCACCGAGGATGCAGATCCGCTGGAGAGCGCCGACGAGCTGACCAAGAAGTTGCTTGGATCGAGCACCTCTACCGGTAACGTAGAGATCACGTACGCCGAACCGGTGATGATGTACATCCCAGCGTCCGGCAATGACGACAAGATTCAGCTAGTCGCCAGCGAGGTAGTGTTGCTGAGCGTCAAGCAGGCGGAGGAGAACTAATGACCGAACCACATATTCCCTCGGCTCGTGGAGCCATCGATTTAGGCTCCCTGGCCGCCAATGGCCCGCAGGCCACCGAGGAGAGCGCACCCGGCGCGGCGGCTAGCTGGACGCTGACCCTGGACGAGGCGGCATTCCAGCAGTTTGTCGGGCTCTCCCAGCAGGTGCCGGCGATCGTGTCCCTGGGTTCGCCCCGCGTGCAGGTCTCCGCAGACCTCGACACCGCGCTGAAAACCCTCGTGGATCGCCGCGCCGGCAAGATGGTGCTCGGCCTGGTGGACGCGGAGAAGTACCCGAATATCGCCCAAGCGTTCAAGGCGGAGCAGATCCCGATGGTGATCGCGCTGGTCAACGGCCAGCCGGTCCCGCTCTTCCAAGGCCCGGCAGCTGCCGAGCAGATCGACCAGGTGCTCAATCAGCTGGCCGAACTGGGTGTGCAGCAGGGCTTGGCCGGGAGCGTTCCGGCCTTCTCCGGTGGAAGCGAAGAGCAGCCATTGCCGCCGCTGCACCAAAAGGCGGTGGATGCGATCGACGCCGGTGACTACGCCGCCGCCGAGGCCGCCTACCTTGAAGCGCTCAACGAAAAGCCCAACGATCAGGACGCCCAGGTCGGCGTCTACCAGGTGCGTTTGCTCTCCCGCACGCAGAGCCTGGAACTGAACGAGGCGCGAGCCGCCGCGGCAGAGAACCCGGATGATCTCACCGCGCAGCTGAACGTCGCGGATCTGGACTTGGTCGGCGGACATGTGGAAGACGCCTTCGCCCGGCTGGTTTCGCTGATCTCGCGGTTGGCCGATGAAGACCGCGAACGGATCCGCCGCAGGCTGATCGAGCTCTACGCGGTGATCGGCAACGCGGATCCGCGTGTGGCCGCATCGCGCCAGAAGCTGGCCCGCGTGCTGTTCTAAGCACCCGCAGCCCATGGCGGCCCACTCTCATTGCTCAGGCGATGAAAGTGGGCCGTTTTATTTTGCCTGAATGCTTCTACCACGGGCCTGGGCTACGAGATTAACTCCAAAGGATGATGCGTCTTGACTTGGCAGGTTGATATTCTCGACACATGAATAGCATGGCGCTCGAAATAAGGAACCTTGCCAAGCAATTTGGTGACAAGGTTGCGGTGAACAATGTCAGCCTCCAGGTGCCCGCCAAGTCCTTTTACGGACTAGTTGGCCCCAATGGCGCAGGCAAAACGACGATGCTTTCAATGGCGACCGGATTGCTGCGCCCGGATCAGGGCAGCGCGCTGGTCAACGGGGTGGACATCTGGGCGGAGCCGCACACCGCCAAGCGGACCCTGGGCGTGCTTGCCGACGGGGTGCGACAATTCGACCGGCTGACCGGCCGGCAGCTGGTGACCTACGCCGGCCTGCTGCGCGGCATGGACCGCGAGGAGGTCACCACGCGCACCGAAGACCTGCTGCGCGTGATGGATTTGAGCGCGGATGGAGACAAACTCGTCGTGGACTACTCCGCGGGTATGACCAAGAAGATTTCGCTGGCGACCGCGATGATCCACTCGCCGAAGCTGCTGGTGCTCGATGAGCCCTTCGAAGCGGTGGACCCGGTCTCCGCGGCGAATATCCGCGACATCCTCAACGACTACGTCGCCTTCGGCGGCACCGTGATCGTTTCTTCGCACGTGATGGACCTGGTCCAGCGCATGTGCTCGCATGTTGCGGTCATCGACGGCGGCGTGCTCAAGGCCTCGGGCACGGTGGACGAGGTACGCGACGGGATGTCCTTGGAGGACCGCTTCGTCGATCTGGTCGGCGGCCGTGGCACGAGTGAAGGGCTGTCATGGTTGCGTACATCCTAAAGCTGAAGCTGCGGCTACTGGCCAACGGCTTCAAGCGCAGCCCGTGGCAGCTGGCGGGCGTGATCTTCGGTGGGCTTTACGCGCTGGGCATGGTGGTGATGCTGTCGCTGGCCATGTGGTTTAGCGCCGATAACTTAGAGGCGCGCGGCTGGGTGAGCGTGCTGGTCGGTTCGGTGATTGTGCTTGGTTGGGCCGTGGTCCCGCCGATGATCACCGGTGTGGACCTGACCCTGGAGCCACAGCGCTTCGTCCACTTCGGCATCGAGGCCAAGGCCTTGGCCCGCGGGCTGATCCTCGCCGGATTCATCTCGGTTCCGGCCATTCTGACGATGCTTGCGGTGCTGGGCTTTTCCACGATCTGGCGACTGGATCCATTGACGCTCATCGTTGGGCTGCTCTGCGCGATCGGCACCTGGGTGATGGCGATTCTGCTCTGCCAGTACCTGACGATCATGGCCACCGCGCTGCGCGCCAAGCGCCGTTTCCGCGAGCTGTCTTTCGGCGTGCTGTTCTTGCTGTTGATCAGCCTGGGCCCGATCATCACCACGATCGCCACCAACGTCGAATCGATCTTCGACCTGCTGATCCCCGCCACCAAGGTCCTTGCGTTCACCCCGCTCGGTGCCTTTGCAGCCGTACCAAATGACTTTGCCACCGGTCAGTTCGCGGCGTTGGGACTGCACCTCGCATTGGCGCTGGTCTACCTGGCCGGGCTGTATCTCTTGCTGACCCGAGCCACCGGCAAGGCCACGGTGACTCCGCCGGCCGCGCAGCGTGCATCGAGCGCGAAGGGATTGGGGTTCTTCAAAATCACCCCGGCCACGCCCAGCGGTGCGGTGGCCGCGCGCGCCCTGACCTATTGGTTCAAAGACCCGCGCTATGCGTTGAGCGTGATCATGGTGCCGATGCTCCCGATCATCTTTTACTTTGCCAGCGGAACCACGGGAAACTACTCCATGATGCTGCTGCTCGGTCCATTGATCGGCATTCTGATGGGATTCTCGATCTCCGCGGATGTCTCCTATGACAACACCGCTTTTGCGTTGCATGTGCTCACCGGTGTGACGGGCAAGGACGATCGTTTGGGCCGCGTGCTGGCGTGCTTCGCACTGGTCATCGTGCCGCTGGTCCTGGCCGCAGTTTTGCCGGCAGCGCTGATCGGTCAGCCGTGGCGTATTCCCGGCGATTTGGGAATGTCCTTAGGAGCGTTCCTGATTGCGTTGGGCGTCGCCTCGATCGCTTCGGCGCGATACACCTACGCGGTGCCGCTGCCGGGGGACAATCCGATGAAGACTCCGCCAGGCAATGGTGCCCGCGTGGCGCTGACTCAGCTGGCCACCTTTGGCATCATGGGTGTGCTGCTGATTCCAACGCTGGTGCCATATATCTTCGGTTGGGTGACCCAATCGATGCTGGCCGGATACATTACCGTCGCGGTCGGCCTGATCACCGGTTCCATCATGCTGTTCCTTGGGATCAAGATTGGTGGCAAGACCATGGACGCGCGTCAGCCGGAGCTGATGCAAGCGGTGCTGGTCAACCGCTAGACAGTCAACACTGCAACGCCCGTATCATTTGAACCGCAGAAATCTGGTTCGACTGATACGGGCGTTTTTGTGCTCGGGCGCTTGATTAGCGTGGGGCGGCGGAGGGCAGAGTCGATACGTGGTTAGTCCCAGTAAGCATTACGCCGTGGCAACTGCAGCGGATCGATATGCTTGGGCATAATCACGTGCGGCAACCCGTCGACCATCACGATCTTGATCCGCCCCGAATCCGCGTCCATATGTGCGCCGCGGCAGAGGCCGCCGAGATTGCTCAGCTTCGTCTCCCCGCCCAACCAGTAGGCCAGAATATGGTGGAATTCGATCTTCTCAGGCGGCTCGGTGCATCCAGGCACAATACACCCCCGATCACGCGCCAGCACGGCGCGTTTAAGTTTCTCCGGGACCAGCCGCTGAGCTCGGCCGTAATCGAGCAGTTCGCTCTTCGAATTGAACACCGCGGGGATGATGTCCGCTTGGCATAAGAGCCGTCTCAAATCCCCGGGTGGCAAATGCACCCCGTGCGCGGTGCGGGCATTGCCTGCGGCGAGATCATGCAAATCTTCGAGCTTCAAATGGACGAGGATTTCGGGCCTGATCCGTGAGCTTCCCTCCCCGGTGCCGTTGGGGAGCATGGTGAGGATGTCCATGAGGGCGTTCAGTGCGCGTTCGGGGACGGTGGCCACGGTTTCTGGGGTTTCTGGTTCCCATTTCGCTTCGTTGCCGACGCCCTCGGGTAGGAAGTCCGGGTATCCCGTTTCAGGTGTTGCAGTCTGCTCAGGTGCTAGCGCTTCTGTTTCTGGCTCCACTGCAAGCTCGGGTTCGCTGGCTGCAGAATCCGGGCTGGAAGCCTGCTCGGGGGCCCTAGTGTCCACCGGTGGCCGGTTGATGCGAGCCTGCGCGCCGGCACGGGTGCGTGAATTGTTGGACTTCGCAATCAACGAATCAAATAATTCACCTTCCACAGTGGAGACCCGGAGCAAGAATTCACGGCTCAACGAGTTTTTCACCGGCAACGCATAGAACCCACGCTGCAGCGAGGATCCGGTTGAGGTCCCTTCGGTGGTACTCACACTGGTGATCAGCTCGTTAACTTGTTTGTTGGTTTCAGACACACTTTGTCCGGCGGAGAGCAGAGTGGCTGCATGTTCTTCGACCGGGCGCCCATCGGCATGGAACAGGGTCGGTTCGGTGGCCGCACCGTCAAAGGTCAGGTCTTTTGGTTCGCGTTTTGCTAGTTTCTGGCTGGTCTCCCGCACCACAGCCGGATGAAGCGCCGGGTCCGGGGTGGCGAACAGGGTGGCCAGGTGGGTGAAGCGCGGTGGGACTTGGTTGCCTGCCATGTCTCGTCGGCCAATGAGGTCGCTCGCGTCGTTGATGAGCTTGTTCGCATCCGCGAAGGGGATGCGTATCCAGGAGGAGAGCAGCGCTGCGGGGGTTTGGAAGCTGGCTTTGCCCGGGCAGCGGATCGCCTCGCGGGTGGTGTCTGGCGGTTCAGCGCGGAGTTTGTCCAGTTCTGTCTCGTGCAGGGTGTGGGCGTTGGTGGCGGCCAGTCGGTCTGCGGCGGTGACGCGCATCCGGGCTGCTTCGTCTTCGAGCCTCTGGCCGGTGGTGGCTAGTTCCAGAGCGAGGCGAGGATCGGTGGTGGTGGAAAGGTGTTTGCGCAGGAAAGTGAACAGGGCTGCGCCGGCGTTGGAGAGAGTGCGCAGGGTTTCACCGCTGAGGTTTTCCGGCTCACTGGTAGCTGCGGTCAGCTCGGTGAGCGTCGCATGCAATTCGGTGAGGGCATCCTCATGGGCGGTGGTGTTCATGAGTCGAGTATGCGCGCGGTTGCGCGGATGACACTGGAGGTGGGGCCGACTGTGGATAAGGCAGACACACCCGGTGGCATCGGGGGTTTGAAATGCGCTGAGCCCGGAGGGGCAGGGCGGCGGCGGAGGCGGATAAAGGTGCTGGTTGCGCGGGTATTCATGCGCGTCCTGCCGGGGCGGCAGGCGAGTCAAGGGGAAGGCAATGTGGATAAGCTCCCATCGCCGAGGGTGCCGTGCCCGGCGTTGGCGTACTAGAATTGGTGGCATGGTGGAACAGTCTGAAGAAACCCGTGGTGGAACATCAACGATCGAGCGCACTGACACGAATCAAAGTGTCGAAGCCGGCGATCATGAGCGCTTTGCGCACTATGTGCAGAAGGAAAAGATCATGGAGTCGGCGCTGTCCGGCGAGCCGGTGATCGCGCTGTGCGGCAAGGTATGGACGCCGGGCCGTGACCCGAAGAAGTTCCCGGTCTGCCCCGAATGCAAGGAAATCTACGAATCCATGATGGGTTAAGTAGCGGGACAACCAGCAGGAACCATCGGGAAAAGGTAAATGACCGAGACACTTTTTGATTTTGGTGACAAGCTTCCGCTGGAAGACAAGCTCCCTCCGGCGTACCCGGAACGGGCGGCCTGGGGGACCGGGCCGAAGCTTCGCGCCTGGCAGGCCGAGGCGCTGGCAAAATACTTTGATGCCGAACCACGGGACTTCATGGCCGTGGCGACCCCCGGCGCGGGTAAAACTACCTTCGCGCTGCGCCTGGCGAAGGTGCTGGTGGATTCGGGCAAGATCAACCGGATGATCGTCGTCGCGCCCACGGACCACCTGAAAAAGCAGTGGGCCGATGCCGCGGCACGTGTGGGAATTGCGCTGGATCCGAACTACAAGAACTCTGATGGGCGGCACGGCTCGCACTACTTGGGCGTCGTGGTGACCTATGCGCAGGTGGCGCAGAAGCCAGCGGTGCACCGGGCGAAAACCGAAGGTGCGCGCACGCTGGTCGTGATGGACGAGGTGCACCACGCAGGTGACGCGCTCTCCTGGGGAGACGGCATTCGCGAGGCCTTCGAGCCGGCCACCCGCCGCCTCGCGCTGACCGGTACGCCGTTCCGTTCGGACGCGGCGCCGATTCCGTTTGTGCAGTATGCGGACGAGGGCGATGGCATCCGTCGCTCGAAGGCGGATTACACCTACGGCTATGGCAAGGCGCTGGCAGACCACGTGGTGCGCCCGGTGCTGTTCATGGCCTATTCCGGGGCGATGCGTTGGCGTACCGCGGCGGGCGAGGAGATGGAAGCCGAGCTCGGCGCCGGATTCACCAAGGATGTCACCGCGCATGCCTGGCGCACCGCCTTGGACCCGCACGGGGATTGGATTCCTTCGGTGCTGCGTGCGGCGGATCGCCGGCTTTCCGAGGTGCGGCGCACCGTGAAGGACGCCGGTGCCCTGGTGATCGCCACCGACCACGAGGATGCGCGCGGTTATGCCACCCAGCTGGAGGCGATCAGCGGCGAGAAGGTCACCACGATCCTCTCCGATGACCCGAAGGCTTCGCAGAAGATCGACGATTTTGCCGCCTCCGATTCGCGCTGGATGGTCGCGGTGCGCATGGTGTCCGAGGGCGTGGACGTGCCCCGGCTGTGCGTGGGCGTGTATGCCACTTCCACCTCGACCCCGCTGTTCTTCGCGCAGGCCGTCGGGCGTTTTGTGCGTAGCCGCAAGCGCGGCGAGGTCGCCAGCGTGTTCCTGCCCTCGGTGCCGGTGCTGATGGCGCTGGCCAACGAGATGGAGATCGAACGCGACCACGCGCTGGACCGCGAAGGGGAGAAGCTCGAAGACGGCCTGGACGACGCGTTCCTCGAAGAAGCGAATCGCGAAGAGAAAGCCAGCGACGAGCTGAACAAGGCCAAATTCGAGGCGCTGAACTCCCAGGCCTCCTTCGACCGGGTGCTCTTCGATGGCGGCGAATTCGGCACCGGTGCGGAGCTGGGCAGCGATGAGGAGCTCGGCTTCCTCGGGATTCCCGGTCTGCTGGACACCGAGCAGGTGTCCGCGCTGCTGCGCGAGCAGCAGAACAAGCAGATTTCGCGCGGGGCCACGAAGCCCGAACCGGTCAGCGACCACCGGCGGATGATGGACCTGCGCTCGAAGCTGTCGAAGAACGTTTCGGCCTGGGCCTCGCGCACCGGCGTGCCGCATGGGCAGGTGCACAACAAGCTGCGCAGCGTGTGCGGCGGTCCGGCGGTGCCCCAGGCAACCGCGGACCAGCTGCAGGCGCGCATCGACAAGCTGCAGGACTGGTTCGTCGGGCGCAAATAGGGCCGGCGAACGTGCAACGGCGCCCCGCATCATGCGGGGCGCCGTTGGCGTCTAACGAATGTTCAGGGCGCGGGGCTGACCGGTTCCAACCCCAAGGTGAGCACGATGGCTCCGGCCTCGCGCAGCTGGGTGTAGACCGCGGGCAGATTCTCCGGGCTCACCGCCGCGGTCAGCGGGGCGAGCACGGTGGTGCTGAATCCGGCGCGGGCGGCATCCAGCGCGGTGGCGCGTACGCAGTGATCGGTGGCGATGCCCACGATGTCCACCGTGGTGATGCCGCGCTCGCGCAACCAGTGACCGAGCAGGGCGCCGGACTCGTCCTCGGGCGCCGCGCCCGGATCCAGGACCCGGGCCTCGAATCCGGAGTAGGCGGCGGTGAAGCGGCCCTTGGCGAAGTGCGCGTCGACTTCCAGCGCGGCGATGCTTGGGTGCAGCTCCGCGCCTGCGGTTCCGGCGACGCAGTGCACCGGCCAGGACTCGGCGAAGTCCGGGGCCTCGGAAAAATGGGCTCCCGGATCGATATGCCAATCCTGGGTGGTGATGATCGCGCTGTAGGACTCGCGGCGGGCCATCACATCCTCGGCGATCGCGGCAGCGACGGCGTTGCCGCCGGCCACGGCCAGCGGGCCGCCTTCGCAGAAATCCGGTTGGACATCGACAACTAGCAGGGCTCGACTCATGTTTTGCTCCTAATCATTGCGAGTGAATAGGGTTTTAACCATAATACTGCCTCGGCGCTCAGTCCTCGCGGATGATCGTCGGGATGACCGGCTCGCCGCGCTGGAGCTTGCGTGCCACTCCGGGCATTTCCTGGATCGAGGCGTGGTGGCGCGCCCGGGCCTTTTCCACGCCGGCCGCGCCGATGAAGGACTCATCGATCCGGCCCGCGGTGACGAAGGGCACCGAAAGCTGGCGCTCGGGCCCGCCGGTGCTGTACTCCTCGAGCGAGACGATCTCCGCGGTGGCACGGTTGCGATCGTTGAGCTGGCGGACCGCGTGCTTGCGCCCGCCTACGCTCGCCTTGTTCGCCGAGGCCTTCGCCACCGGAATCCAGCTGCCGGCCGAATCCTGCCGGGCGACGAGCTTGTAGACCATCGAGGCGGTCGGGTGCCCGGAGCCGGTGACCAGGGCGGTGCCCACGCCGTAGGAATCCACCGGTGCGCTGCCCAGGGCCGCGATCGCGTATTCGTCCAGATCCGAGGTGACGGTGATCTTGGTGTTCCAGTTGCCCAGGTCGTCGAGCAGCTCGCGCACCCAGCCGGCCTGCTGGACCAGGTCGCCGGAGTCCAGGCGCACCCCGCCGAGCTCGGGGCCGGCCACCTTGACCGCGGTGCGCACCCCGGCCTCCACCTCGTAGGTGTCCACCAGCAGCGTGGTGTCTTTGCCCAGCGACTGGATCTGCGCGGCGAAGGCCTGCTCTTCGGTGTCGTGCAGCAGGGTGAAGGAGTGCGCGGAGGTGCCCACCGTCTTGATGCCGTAGCGTGCACCGGCCTCCAGATTGGAGGTCGAATCGAATCCGGCGATGATCGCGGCGCGGGCGGCGGCCACCGCGGATTCCTCGTGGGTGCGCCGGGAGCCCATCTCGATGCACGGACGGGTGCCGGCCGAGGCGATCATGCGCGAGGCGGCCGAGGCGATGGCCGAATCGTGGTTCAGGATCGAGAGGATGTAGGTTTCGATCACGCAGGCCTCGGCGAAGGTGGACTGCACGGTGAGGATCGGGGAGTGCGGGAAGTAGAGCTCGCCCTCGGCGTAGCCGGTGATGTCGCCGGTGAACCTGAAATTCTCCAGGTAGTCCAGGGTTTGCTTGTTCACCACCTTGGTATCGGCGAGGAAGCGCAGCTGCGTCTCGTCGAAGTGGAAGTCTTTGAGGCCTTCGAGCAGGCGCCCGGTGCCAGCGACCACGCCGTAGCGTCGTCCCTCGGGCAGCCGGCGCGAGAAGGCTTCGAACACCGAGGGGCGGTGAGCGGCGCCGGAGGCGAGGGCCGCCTGCAGCATGGTCAGCTCGTAGTGATCGGTAAAAAGGCTGGTGAGCATGTGGTGCTCCTGATCGAAAAGTGGATGGACCGGCCTTTACTGTATAACGCCTCACGCTTGCGGTGATATTCACAACGCACCGCGTCTCCTGGCAAGATGGGGCGTAAAATGGGAATTATGACCGCTATGCCCGATGTAATGACGAACCCCGAGGCCCTCAAGGCGCAGGATAAGGCCTGGCGCCTGATCGTGTGGAACGACCCGGTGAACCTGATGAGCTATGTCTCCTATGTGTTCCAGTCGTATTTTGGTTTCACCCGCGAGCGCGCCGAACAGCTGATGCTGCAGGTGCACAACGACGGTTTTTGCGTCGTGCGCAGCGGCGCCCGGGAGGCGATCGAGTCCGACGTGCATGCGATGCACGGCTTCGGATTGCAGGCAACCATGACCCAGGAGGCCTGAACCCCGTGGCAAAGGCCTTTAAATCCGGCGCGCGCGGAATCACCGGTACGCTGCACGCCTCGGAACGGAAACTGCTGCGCGAACTCTTCGGCGACGTGATCACGGTGCTCGAAGAGCGCGCGGCGGTGCACGAGCTGCCCGGCGACATCGATCCGCTCTACGCGCTGACCGGGATGCGCCCGAAGAGCGCAGATCTTCCCGAACCATCGGACGCCGCGGTCAAGCGGCTGCTTCCGGATGCCAGCGAGGACAAGGCAGTGGCCGCGGAATTCCGCCGGCTGACCGAAGCGGATCTGATCGCCGAAAAGACTTCTTTATTACGCGAGGCCCAGCTCTTGCTGGAGACCGAGAAGCTGGTGCTCCAGATCCCGGCCGCCCAGCGCTTCGCGCGGGCGTTGAACGATGTGCGCCTGGTGCTCGCCGAGCGGCTGGACATCCGCGACGAGGCGGATTCGGAGCGCATCGCCCAGCTGGTTGATGCCGCGGCCGTGCAATCGCCCCAAGAGTATCTGGGGTTGGTGTACAACCTGGTCTCCTGGGTGCAGGACACCTTGATGCAGGCCCTGATGAATGCGGAGCGCTAGGCGATGAACTCCTACTTCGCCAGTTCTCCGCTCAGCGCGCCAAATGCCAATACCCCGATCGGGATCTTCGATTCCGGGGTCGGCGGACTGACCGTGGCCCGCGCGATCATCGACCAGCTGCCGGGCGAATCGTTGATCTACGTGGGGGACACCGCAAACTCGCCCTACGGCCCGCTGCCGATCGCCCAGGTGCGGGCCAATGCGCTGGGTGTAATGGACGAGCTGGTGGACGCCGGGGTGAAGCTGCTGGTGATCGCCTGCAATTCGGCCTCCTCGGCGGTGCTGCGCGATGCCCGCGAACGCTATACCGCGCGCTACGGGATCCCGGTGGTCGAGGTGATCCAGCCGGCGGTGCGCCGTGCGGTCGCGGCGACCAAGAATGGGAAGATCGGGCTGATCGGCACCCAGGCGACGGTGGGCTCGCGTGCCTATGAGGATGCCTTTGCCGCCGCTCCGTCGTTGCAGGTGCACGCGGTGGCCTGTCCGCGGTTTGTCGAATTCGTGGAGTCCGGGATTACCGCCGGGGCCGAGCTGCTGGCGCAGGCCGAGGAATACCTGGCCCCGCTGAAGGCCGCCGAGGTGGACACGCTGATCCTGGGCTGCACCCACTATCCGCTGCTCACCGGCGTGATTTCCTACGTGATGGGGGATTCGGTCACCCTGGTCTCCAGCGCCGAGGAGACCGCGAAGGATGCATTCCGCGCCTTGACGACCCATGAATTGGTACGCGAGGACCAGCTGGCGGCGCGTCACGAATTCCTTGCCACCGGGAACGCTGATAGTTTTGGGGTATTGGCTCGCCGATTCCTCGGACCGGAAGTAGTGCAGGTGCGCCATGTGGACCATGTGGCCGCCCACTATCCCACCGGTGCGATCACCAGGCTAACCCCGGAACTGATTGCCGCGGCGAAAGCGAGTAAGCAATGAAGCTGACCATTATCGGGTGCACCGGGTCGTTCCCGGGCCCGAGCTCCCCGGCGTCCTGTTACCTGGTCACTGCCTTTGATGGCACTCGCGACTGGAAGATCCTGCTCGATCTTGGCTCCGGCGCCCTGGGCGTTCTGCAGCGCTATACCGATATCAAGGACCTCGATGGGATCATGATTTCCCATCTCCACCCGGATCACTGCATGGACCTGTGCGGCATGCACGTGGCCATCCGCTGGGATCCAAACGGCTGGAACCGCGAAAGAATGCTGGTTCACGGGCCGGCGGATACCGCCAATCGGATCGAGACCGCCTACGGCCTGCCCGAGGGCGACACCATGCACAAGGATTACGACTTCCGCCAGTGGACCGCACTGCAGCCGGTGAATATCGGCCCATTCACTATCACCCCCTACCCGGTGCGCCACCCCATCGAAGAGTCCTACGCCTTGCGCGTGGAGGCCCGCGAACCGGGCCCCGACGGGGAACTGCTGACCAGTGTGCTGACCTACTCGGGGGATACCGATACCTGCCAGGGGCTGGTGGATGCCGCCCGGGATTCGGATATCTTCCTCTGCGAAGCGGCCTTCGAGGAGGGCCGCGACGACGCGATCGACGGAGTGCATCTGACCGGCAAGCGCGCCGGGCAGATGGCCGCCGAGGCGGGTGCCGAGCGCCTGCTGCTGACCCACATTCCGGTGTGGACCGATATCAACAAGGTCGTCGACGAGGCGAAGGAAACTTATGACCGCGGGATCGCCGTGGCAATTTCCGGGGTGACCTATGGGGTCTACTCCGGCTCCCTGAAAGAGGACAAGCACCCGATGCTGTTCAAGGGCGACCGCGGAACCGACTACCTCAAGTCCCGCACCGGCTCGCTGCCGAAGATCAACTATGAGAAGGTCCGCAAGTTCCCGCTGCTCAAGCGCAAGAAGTAGCGGGCAGCCCAACGAAGGAACCGAACTAGGCCATCGGCACCGCGAAACGGCGTAAATCTGGGCAAACAGCATCCCGAGGCTTACCAAGAGCCCTGATCGAGTTGAATGCGCAGCCGAAGCGGCGCTGGCGGCCTGCGGCCTGGACCCGATGCTGGGTGAGCTGGTCAAGATCCGTGTTTCGCAGTTCAACGGTTGCGCCTTCTGCCTGCGAATGCACACTCGCGATGCGCTGAAACTCGGTGAGAGTTCCGACCGCTTGGCGGCGCTGGCTACGTGGTGGGAATCGCAATATTTCAGCGAGTTGGAGTCCGCGGCGCTGGCCTTGGCCGAAGAGGTCACACAGCTTGAGGTGCCGCCGTCGCGCGCCGAGGACACCGCGGTGCTCAGCGCGGAGCAAGTCTCCGCGATCAGTTGGCTTGCCATCGTGATGAACAGCTGGAATCGGAGCGCGATTCGCAGCCAATACCCCGTCGCACCCTGACTACCAGAAATCACCGCGCGGCTGAGGGGCCAGCCAGCTAGGCCGGTGATTTCACTCACCGAACTCTAGCGAGCAGAATTGCCGCGTGCTAGCTTGGAAAGCACACCCCGCTGAGGCTTCGCGGGGCAAATCATTAGCTGCACCATGGACGCGAACCCGCAAGGACTTCCTATGGACTACTTCTAAGGAGTACCTCGTGTCCTCGGTTCTTCGGCGCATTATTTACGTCTTTTCCTATGAGCTCTTCGCCATTGTGCTGACCTCCGTGGCCTTGATCCTCTTGGGGTTTGGCGGCGGGCATTCCGGTATTGTCGCGGTGGCTTCATCGGTCGTGGCCCTGATCTGGAACTACATCTGGACCTCCCTGTTCGAGGCATGGGAACAGCGCCAGGAGTCCCAGGTGCGCACCGTGGCCCGCCGGATTGTCCACGCGCTCGGCTTTGAAGGCGGATTGGTACTGATTCTTGTGCCGATTCTCGCCTGGATCCTCTCGGTTACGCTGCTCGAAGCGTTGGTGCTGGAAGCCGGATTGCTGGTGTTCTTCTTGATCTACACCTTCGTCTTTGCCTGGCTTTTTGACCGTGTTGTACCGGCCACAAAATCCTCACCTGCCGAGGTTGAAGAGCCGGTGATCTAGCACCGGCCGCCGGCCAAATAGGGTTGGCTGCCTGTTGGACTAAACACCCTGGCATCTGGTGCTGTCACAGACCCGGAAGCCGGGGTGTTTTCGTTAGGATGGAAGCATGACTTTACGTGCCGACGGCCGCAGCGCCGCGCAACTTCGCGACATCACCATCACCCGTGGATGGTCCACCCAGGCCGAAGGATCGGCTCTGATCGAATTCGGAAATACCCGCGTGCTGTGCACCGCTTCCTTCACTCAGGGCGTGCCGCGCTGGCTCAAGGGTGAGGGGACCGGTTGGGTTACCGCGGAATACGCGATGCTTCCACGTGCCACCAACACCCGTAACTCCCGCGAAGCGGTCAAGGGCAAGCTGTCGGGCCGCACCCATGAGATTTCCCGGCTGATCGGCCGCTCGCTGCGCGCGGTGGTTGACACCAAACAGCTGGGCGAAAATACCATTGTGCTCGACTGCGACGTATTGCAGGCCGATGGCGGAACCCGCACCGCCGCGATCACCGGCGCCTATGTGGCGCTGGCCGAAGCACTGGAATGGGCCCGCAGCGAGGGGATCCTGAAGGCCAACGCGAAGGTGCTTTCCGATTCTGTCGCGGCGATCTCCGTGGGCATCATCGACGGAACCCCGATGCTCGACCTGCCTTATGAGGAGGACGTTCGCGCGGAGACCGACATGAACGTAGTGGTCACCGGTTCCGGTGACTTTGTCGAGGTGCAGGGCACCGCGGAGGGCGCACCGTTTAAGCGTGCAGAGCTCGACGCACTGCTGGACCTTGCCTTGATCGGGACCACGGAGCTGGCCCAGATCCAGACCGAGACCCTGCGAAACGCCAAATGAGCAAGGCAGTTCTCGTCCTAGCCTCACGCAACCAGGGCAAGCTGCGCGAACTGCGCGAGCTGCTGCGCGGCCAGGTGCCTGGTCTGGATGTTGACACCCAGGTGATCGACGCGGCCACCGCCGGCGCCCCGGACCCGGTCGAAGACCAGATCACCTTCGAGGGCAATGCGCTGAAGAAGGCCAAGGAGATCAGTGCCGCCACCGGGCTGATCGCGCTGGCCGACGATTCGGGATTAAGCGTTGAGGTCTTAGGCGGTGCACCAGGGATCTTCTCGGCTCGCTGGTCCGGGGCGCACGGTGATGATGAGGCGAATATCGACCTGCTGCTGGGGCAGCTCGGCGATATCGCCGAGGAGCACCGCGGGGCCGCGTTCGTCTGCGCCGCGGCCCTGGCTACACCGAGCGGTGCGCAGCATGTGGAACTCGGCAAACTTGTCGGCCGGTTGCGCCGCGAGCGTGCCGGCGAGCATGGCTTCGGCTACGATCCGGTCTTCCAGCCCAAAGATTCCAACCGTTCTCTGGCGCAGTTCTCGGCAGAAGAAAAGAACACGATCTCGCATCGCGCCCAGGCCTTCAAGCAGTTGCTGCCAGCGATTATCACTGAGGTCAGCAAGGTATTAGCCGTCAAATAAGCGACAGCGTGACTTGGCGCAGATAGCCATCTGGCTTCTGGCGAACCGGCCGGTTCTCCGCATTTTCCCGACATGGGAAAAGCGGAGAGCCGGCCGGTTTTTTCGTGTCCGGAAGCCGAGGGTATTGCGTAAATCCCAGCCAGGTTCTATGGTTAGTTACATGAGTAATGAACCAATGAACTTGTTGGGAGATTTGGTTCCACTGACGAGGGGAAGTGCATGGCGTGATCGATGATTCGAAACCGATTTTCATGCAGATCGCTGAGCTGATCGAAAATGACATTTTCGCCGGCGTGCTTGCCGAAGAGGCCCAAGCGCCATCGACCAACGAATTCGCCGCCTTTTACCGGATCAATCCGGCAACTGCGGCCAAAGGAATTAACAAGCTCGTTGAAGAAGGGCTGTTGTATAAGAAACGGGGGATCGGGATGTTCGTAGCACAGGGCGCGCCGGAACGGCTGAGGCAAAAGCGTCGACAGAAGTTTAATGACCTGTACGTCCAGCCGCTGACGGCCGAAGCGGGGAAGCTTGGCATCGGTGTCGAGGAACTGATGGACATGATCAAATCCGCACATCCACTGGATTCGAGCCACGGAGGTATGAGCGATGTCTGAGAAAATCGCAGTCTCGGCGCACCGGCTGACCAAGACGTTCAAGGACGTCAAGGCGCTGGATGACGTTACCCTGCAGCTGGAATCCAACAAGATCTACGGTCTGCTCGGACGCAACGGCGCTGGCAAGACGACCCTGATGTCCATCCTCACCGGCCAGGGGTACCCCGGCAGCGGCGAGATCGAGATCTTCGGACACGCGCCTTTTGAGCATGATGCAACGCTGTCCCGTATCTGCTTCATTCGTGAATCGCAGAAGTACCCCGATGAGTACAAGGTCTTTCAGGCGTTCAAAGCAGCGTCCCTCTTCTTCGAAAATTGGAACGAGGCGCTAGCCCAGGAGCTGATTGCCGACTTCAACTTGCCGATCAAACGCAAAATCAAGAAGCTCTCCCGTGGCCAGCTTTCGGCCGTTGGAGTGATTATCGGACTGGCGTCGCGGGCCGAAATTACCTTCTTCGACGAGCCATACCTGGGCCTGGATGCGGTGGCTCGACAGATCTTCTACGACCGGCTGGTTGAAGATTTCTCGCTCTACCCGCGCACGATCGTGCTCTCCAGCCACCTGATTGACGAGGTCGCAAATCTCCTCGAACACGTGATCATCATCGATGGCGGTCGCATCGTGATGGACAGTGATGCTGAATCCCTGCAAGGTTCGGCGGTGACGGTCAGTGGCAACGCGAGCACGGTGCACGAGTTTATCGACGGTTACCCGGTCATCCACCGAGATTCTCTGGGAACGCTGGCGAGCATCAGCATCCGAGCGCGGCTGACGGAGAGGCAGAAAACCGAAGCGCGAGAGCTGGGTCTTGATCTAAGCCCGGTTTCACTACAGCAACTGGTCGTACGGACTGCACTAGGGCAGCCGGTGCAAAGCGCTACACCCGAGGGTGAAGAGGAGGCAAAGCAATGGAGCGTGTAATAAAGGTAGTGCGCATGCAACTGATCAACAAATGGGTCTTTATTGGCCTCCCGCTGTTGATTCTTGGCTGCTCTTTTCTTTTCTCGCTGGCGATCTTCTGGATAGTCCGCGAAGCCGGAGCCGAAGGAGCCGTTTATGGCGGCGGAGCTCAGGCGCCCATGTGGTATTTCTTGGCGTTGGGTATCCAGGCATTGACCTTAACCTTCCCCTTCTCTCAGGCCATGAGTGTCTCGCGACGCAGTTTCTATCTCGGAACGGTCCTCTTGTTCTCGGCCTGCGCGCTGGCGCTATCGATCTTCTACTACCTGATGGGACTGGTGGAAAAGGCGACCGGTGGTTGGTGGCTGGATTCCCGGTTCTTCGCCTTGGAATGGATCGCGGACAACAACGCGGCGGTCCAGGTAGGTTTCTATTTCGTGCTGATGGTACTGCTCTTCATGATTGGCTTCCTGATCGCCACGATCTACATGCGCTGGAAGACGACCGGCATGGTGGTCTTCTTCATTGGGCTAGGAGTTGCGCTCCTCGGAGTTGCCGCGCTGATGACCTTCAGTGATTTTTGGGACAACTTCTGGAGCTGGGCGCTGACTTGGACTGCGGCCGGGGTGACCCTGTGGGGTGGCGTCGTAGCGGTGCTGATGGCCAGCGGCTCGTATCTGACCTTGCGTAAGGCAACAGTGGCCTAGCCGTAAGCTAAACGGCCTGATACCCAGGGAGCGAATCACTCGCTTCTTGGGTATTTTGCTACGCGGCGGCGCGCGACCCCTATCCCATTGACTTCGCGCCGTCGCTGGACTCGCGGATGATGTCGGGGTGACCGGCATGCTGCGAAGCCTCTGAACCGATGTGCAGTAGTGACCAGCGCATGCGAAGGCTCACACCTGGTTCGTTCTATGGGGCCAGCGGTAGCTCGAATCGCCGGGCAAAGTCTGCAACGGTGGCCACCACGACCACCGCGGTGCGGACGGTACAGGCATCATAGTCAACAATGATTTCCGCCAGAGTCTGATCTGCCGCCATTGACCGACTGGGCCACCATGCCTTCGACGACAAAACGCGCCCAGGAATCCTCAGTGGCGGTAACGTGCTAAGTGATTCCTCCTAGGCAGAGCACATTAGCCGTGGGGCGAAGCCTAGCCTGATCATCGCTCAGCCCGCGGGTCGTATTCTTCGGGAAGAAACATGCCTCCGCCAGCAGGCCCAAGATGTCATGGCGTTCGGGAGAAAGCGAAGCCATGGTGCTCCTTGGAAGGGGCAATGCCTGGATGGGAAATGCTGTGCCAAACGATAGGGCGCTCCGCCGCTGAGCAATCGATGAGCTTGAAATAGCGCTTTTCCCGCGGTGGCTCTGGCCGCCAAGGCAGGGATGCGCCGAACAGCCACAAATCATTTCTCGACCTTGAGCGAGCATGGCAAGGTGTTTCTTCTCCACTGACGGATGGCGCCTTTCTTGCTACCCTACATACACTGCTGTCGAGCCCAACGGATACAGGATCCACCTCGGCGACTCAGGGAGAATCAGGAGAGTGGCCATGAACGCCCTGCCGACCGGAACGCGCGCCCCCGATGGCGCATTGGAGCTGCGAAGAGTTTTCACGGTGCCAGCCGCAGAACTTTGGACCTACCTTGCTGCTTCGGATCGAACTGCCTTGTGGTTCGGCAGTTGGCAGGGTGACCCGCGCAGCGGGGCAGTGGAAGTGGCTTTGACTGCCGAGGAAGGAACGCCCCGCGAGAAAGTCCAGATCCAGAGCTGTGACCGGGCTGCTTATCTTCTGAGCGTCAGCACCGGGGAGGGGGAGGAAATGTGGCGGTTGGAATTATCGATTGAGGAAGTTACGGACGGCAGCCAGCTGGTGTTCAGAATGCCGGGGCTCGATCCGGCGATGGCCGGCTCGGTGGGTCCTGGATGGGATTACTACCTGGATCGGCTGGTGGCAGCCGTTTCCGGTGCCAATGCCGATGAAATCCGGTTCGAGCCGGACTATTACCCGGCACTTAGCAGCTACTACGAGTCGCTCTTCACACCCTCGCCCGGGCAGTAACCGACTGCGTATATCGGGCATGCAGGCGACGCGAGCAACCAATACCGTGTTCGGTGCAACTCACTGGGCCATTCGCTGGCTAAGCCCGGAAGTGGGATTGCCGTCGTGTGGACGATGCGTTCTTGTAGGGACTCTGGGCGAACGGAGACAGCAAGGGGAATTGGCAATGCGCAGGTTGAGCGGTACGCCATCAGAATGCGTGAAGCATTACGGTGCGAACCGCTGAAACTGCAGTGCCTTCCCATGTGAGCTGTCTTGCTCTCCCTATTTTGCGGCGAATCGAATCGATTCTTAATAGACGCAGGTCAAGGACGTTTTTACCGAGATAAGTAAGGCGGTGGCAGAAGGAAGCCCTGTAGTCGAAAGCTGCCGTCGAGGGGACACCGATGACGTTGATTTAGGGAAAGGGAGTAAACTGGCAGGCGTGTCATTGGACTTCACAGCGCTAGATTTTGAAACGGCAAACGGATTTATCGGCTCGGCCTGCTCGGTCGGCCTGGTAAAGGTCCGTTCCGGACGTATCGTCGAAACCGAACAGTGGTTGCTTCGGCCTCCGGAGGGTTTCGATCATTTCGACCCACGCAACGTCTCGATTCACCACATCACCGAGGATATGGTCGCAAACGCTCCACGCGTCGGCGAGAAGCTCGGCGACCTGCTGGAATTTGTCGGTTCAGATGTTCTCGTAGCCCACAACTCGGCTTTCGACTCGGGCGTCATTCGGGCAGCTTCCGAAGCCAGTGAGCTATCGGTACCGCAAATTGCCCACCTATGCACCGTCAAGCTTTCGCGCAAGGCCTATGATCTGCCGAGCTATTCGCTGCCGTTCGTCGCCGAAGAGGCCGGGCACCCCATCGAAAACCACCACGAAGCCTTAGCTGATGCCGAGGCCTGCGCGTGGGCGATGATCGACATAACACAACGCAGCAATGCGAGCACCGTCTTGCAGGCAGCCGATCATTACAAGGTCGGGCTTGGATTGACTGCCGCGTGGAACCCTGGCGAAGAGTTTTCCCGCGCTACCCGTGACGCACAAGGCTGGATAGCCAGCGGCCAACCGCTGCCGCCCCAAGACGCCTTCGGCTCATGGCCGCAGGAAGGCGATAATCCCGAACCGAATTCGAGTGCCGATCCCACGCATCCGTTATACGGACAGGTGATGGTCTTTACCGGCAATCTCTCCGTGCCCCGACCCAAGGCAAAGCAATGGGCCGCTAACTACGGTGCGCAGACCGCCTCGCGGGTCACCCGGGCAACGACCGCGCTGGTCGTCGGAGATGGATTTGTGCCGCAGGATCTCTCCAACGGGCGGCTGACCAACAAGGCCAAGCACGTACTGAAACTGCGTGACAAGGGCCAACGTGTGGAAATCATCTCCGAGGGTGAGTTCATGCAACTGGTCGAAGGCTTCGGAATGGCCGTCCAGGGTTAAATACGGCCATCCGCAATAACTTCTTCACCCACTAACAACCACGGAGTAACTGTGAGCGACAATAATCGCGTGCTAACGAGACTTATGCGTTTCGTCGGCGTGGGCGGTTTCTGCTTTCTGGTGACACTAGTGGTGAATTACGGTCTGAAATTCACGGTGCTCGAACCGCACCCGACGACCGCTTTCATCATTGCCAACTGTGTTGCGACAATCGTTTCCTTCGTCCTGACCCGGCAGTACACCTTCCAGCATCAAAACAATGCCTTCCGCAAGCGCATCCAGGCCAGCGGATTTTTCGCGGTTTCGCTAGTTGGCATTGGCATCAACTCGGCTCCGCTGTATGTGTCCCGCTGGATCCTGGGATTTCACTATCCCCAGGTTTCCTTCCTGAGTCAGGAAATCGCCGACTTCGTTTCAGGGCCGATCATCGGCACGCTATTGGCCATGATTTTCCGCTGGTGGGCGCTGCACAAATTTGTCTTCCCAGACGCTGAGAAGGACTCCACCGCTGATGAGGCTCAAGAATTGGTTTCGGTCTCAAAGCCCTAGGATCTTCGCGCAGAGCCGAAGGTCCACGCATGGCGTGCGGCCTTCAACATCAAAGGGGCAGTCCGGAACCAAATAGTTGGTTTCGGACTGCCCCTTTGAATCTCTGCGTGATTAGACGATCAGGGCCATCCAACGGTCATGCAGCTCGGAGATGATGTCATCCAACGCGGAGGCCGGACGGTCGCCGACTGCATCGGAACCATAAACGGCAGCCAGCAGGGCTACGGCGTAGGCATCGGTTTCCGGGTCACGTGAGCTGCTCTCGTCCTCCGCTGGTGCCTCTTCGGCTTCGACATCGGATTCTTCTTCAGTCTCGGCGGGTCCCTTGTCCGCGAAGTAGGCGGCGTAGGCATCGGTCGGGGACAGGTCCAGCGAATCCCGGACGATCGAAACGACCTGGCGCAGGGCCTCGGCCGAAGGACCTTCCAATCCTTCAAGCATGCCTTCCCATTCGGCGGCGGAGCCTTCGGAGCGTTCCATGGCCGAACGAATGATCTTCGCGGCGGCGATGGCCGTATTGGCAGCTTGGGTATCGTGAGTCAAGAATGCGGCCGAGCGGGCCACGGCAACCGTGGTGTCCACGGGTACGCGGGCCAGCAGTGCGGCAACGGCCGCACGCGGAAGCACGCCGGTAGAGTCGGCGTTGGGACCCGTGGGGCGAACGCGCTGGCCCATATCGGCGGAGTTCAGTCCGGCGATATTTTGCGGGTCGCCGGGCAGGACGCCTTCGTGCAGTTCAACCTTGGCGAACTCGGCATCGATCCACCGTTTCAGCGGCTCGGGCGCGCCGGTCGGGAAAGACCCGGTCAGCTGTGCGTAGCCGCGCAGCGAGGCGAGCCACATGCAGGCCGCTTCGTCGCTGCCCACACCGTCGTTGGCCCATTCGAGGGCTTCGAGCAGCCCGTCGGCCATATACAGCGGGAGTAGTTCGGTGGCGCCGGGATCGATATCGTCGCGGGCGTGGGTTGCGCCGTCGGCTATGCCGAGCAGGATCGCGAACACCTTGTCTGAGTAGTTCTCTGGCAGGAGTGCAATTTCACCGGTTTCATTCACACTCCACATTCTAATGCTCATTCTGTCGGAGCAAGTGCATAAGGTGGATTCATGCGATTGCTTCACACCTCTGACTGGCATTTGGGACGGACCTTCCATGGTGCGTCGTTGCTCGAAACCCAGCGCAGCGTACTTCAGGAGATCATCGACATCACCCGCGAACGGCAGGTGGACGCGGTGCTGGTGGCCGGTGACATCTACGACCGGGCGCTGCCGCATGTCGATGCGGTCCGCCTCTGCAACTGGGCTCTGGGTGAACTTCGCAAGACCGGGGCGACGCTGATCCTGACCAGCGGCAATCACGATTCCGCCTCACGCCTGGGCTTCGCCTCGGCACTGCTGGATTCCGCCGGGGTGCACATCTTCGCCGAACCGGCACGCATGCTCGAACCGGTGCTGCTCGACGGCGAAGACCATCAAGTGGCCGTCTACGGCATCCCGTACCTGGAGCCACGCATGGTGATGGACGAGCTGCAGGTCGACCGGGCCAGCCATGAAGCGGTGGCCGGCGCCGCGCTCGCGCGCATCGAGGGGCATCTGGCCGAACTGCGCCAGCAAGGATCGCCCGTCGTCTCCGTAGCCATGGCCCATCTCTTCGCCGCCGGTGGACAGGGCAGCGACTCCGAACGAGAGCTGAGCACCGGAAATCTGGATGTGGTGCCCGCGCACCTGTTTGAGAACTTTGACTACACCGCGCTAGGACACCTGCATGGCCGGCAACGCATTACCGAACACATCCGCTATTCGGGATCCCCCTTGGCCTACTCGTTCTCCGAGGTGAACCAGCGCAAGGGCGTGTGGCTGATCGACACCGGAGCCGAAGGCATCACCGGATACCAGGAGGTCATCCTCTCGGTGCCTAAAAAGCTGGCCGTGCTCCGGGGGAACTTGGATGATCTGCTCGCCGATGAGTCCCTCGAATATGCCCAGGACGCCTGGTGCCAGGTGACCCTGACCGACCCCGAGCGTCCGGCCGATGCGATGAGCAAGGTGCGGACCCGATTCCCGGACACGGTGGTGCTGGCTTTCGACCCGCAAGGCGGCAAGGCGAAGGAAAAGTCTACCTACTCCGAACGCATGGCCAAGGCGACCAGCACCGCGCAGGTCTGCTCGGACTTCATCGAGCATGTCCGGGACCGGCACCCCGACGACCTCGAACGCGAATTGCTCGAATCGGTCATCCGCAGCACTCGTGAAGCACAGGTGAGCAAATGAGAATCCATCGGCTGAGAATCCAGGCTTTTGGCCCTTTCGCGGGCGTCGAAGAAGTCAATTTCGACGAGCTGGCCTCCGGCGGCCTGTTCTTGCTCGATGGCCCGACCGGTGCCGGGAAATCCAGCATCCTCGACGCGATTTGCTACGGCATCTATGGATCCTTGCCAGGGAATCGAGCCGGCAGCCGGCAGATCCGTTCGGACCATGCGGCACTGGGAGTCGAACCACAGGTCATCTGCGAATTGACCATCGGAGACCGGCGATTCGAGGTCACCCGTTCGCCGGCCTGGATGCGCCCGAGCAAACGCGGCAAGAATGGCACCACCGAGCAAAAGGCATCCAGCGCGTTGCGCGAATTGGTCAAGGGGCAATGGGAAGCTCTCTCCACACGCAACGACGAGGTAGGCCAGGTCCTCGGGGGCCTCTTGGGACTGGACCGCGATCAATTCACCAAGGTGGTGATGCTGCCGCAAGGTGGTTTCGCCGACTTCCTGCGCGCCAAGGCTTCCGCCCGTGAAGAGCTGTTGAGCAACCTCTTCGACACCAGCGATTACGCGAAGATCGAGGAGGAATTCAACATACGGCTTGGCGAGGAACGCAAGAAGGCTGCCGATGTTGAAGCGACGCTCAGCGCGCGCGAAAATGGCATCCGCGAGGAAGCCACCGAGTACTTGGCGGTCCACGAAACGGCGGACCCGGAAGAGCCCGTGGAAAACGTGGAGGAACCACCAGGTTTAGCTGCAGAATTTGCCGGTTACGACGCCCGAATTTTTGCTCTAGCCACGGCGCATCAGGAAAACTCCGCCAAGCAACGGGTGCAACGCGACAAGGCGCGCAAAAACCAGCAATTCTTGGACGAACGCCGCCGCGTATTTGCCCGCTACGCCGAACTGCTGACCCTGGAGGCAGAGCATGAACGCATGCATCCCGCAGCCGTTCTTGCCGGACAGGGCCTTGAGCACCATGGGCGGGCCGCCGGAATCCGCGGCTATGAGGCTCAACTCAAAGACACGCAACGTGCGCTGAAAGAGCGAACAGCACCGTGGGAAGACAGCAAAGCCCAACTGCTGAAGGAACACGGACTGCAGGTCCAGCCCAACGCCGAAGACCTTGAGACTCTTCGAGTGCGCACGCTGAAATTGAACAATCGGCTCGCGGTCCTCAAGGCGGCGGTGAGCGATGAGGCCAAGCAGAAGCGCCTTCGCCAAGAACTCAAAGAATCGATCGAACTGGCCGCGAAGCAGCTGGAGTTCCACAGCGACGCGGAGAAGATTCTAGAACAGCTGCGCCTTGGACGCGATGAGCTTGCTGCGGATCCGGAAAAGCTCGACGCGGTAGCCGCCGCCACGGCAAAACAACGGGCATCCGAAGAACTGAAGGCCGCGCAGGAACTGGTAGGGCAGGTCAAACTCCGCGATAAGCTCCGAATTGCGCTGACCAAAGCGGACATTGAGTATGCCGAACAGAGCCTGAAGCTCAATGCCGCGGAAAATGCGCACATCGCCGCGCAACGCACCCAACTTGAACAGAGCGCCCTGCGTCTGGCGGCCGCGCTCGAAGACGGGGCGCCCTGTCTGGTGTGCGGTTCGCTGGAACATCCGCGGCCAGCCCGGGCCGCCGCCGGTGCCGAACTGATCGACGACGAACGGCTCGAGGCGCTGGAGAAAGAAGTCCAGAATGAACGCGACCTCCAGCAACGCAAGGCCAAGGCCCGCGACATCGCGACCACCAAATTCGAGGCAGCGGCCGAGGACGCCAAGGAACTCACCATCGAGGAGGGCCAGGCCAAGGCCGGCGAAGCGCAGGAAGCACTTGATGCGGCCGTCGCGAAACAAACCGAGACCGCCGAGCTGGTACGAAAACTCGAATCGCTGCGCAACCGCATCGAAGAAGAGACCGCGAAGGTCGCCGAGGCAGCGATGGACCATGCCGCGAGTACCAAGCAAGTGGAGTCCCTGAACACGCAGATTTCCGAGCTCGAGGAGGAACTCAGGGCGCTGCGTGAAGGCAGTGATTTGGGCATCGATGACGTAGTGCTGGAGGTACGCGCAGAATTCACGATCTTCAATCGCGCCTTGAACACGCTCAATGACTACCTTGCGGCGGTGGATGCCGCGCAGAAGGCCCAAGAGACCTGGACTCGTGAACGCGAAGAGGCCGGATTCGCGGAGGACGCGAAATATGCGGCAGCGCTGCTGTCCACGGAGGCGCGCGAGGAATTCGAGCGCGTCCAACACCAGGACACCGTACGTTCCAGCGCCATTGCAACGCTGAAGGGCTCCGAAGACTACCGGCGTGCCCGGGAATTCAGCGCCGCGGGTATCGAGGCACCGAGCGAGGAAGAACTGCACGAGGCAGGGGAGAACGCCAAGTTGGCCGAGGAGCTGTTCGAGACCGCACGCCAGGACGAGGTGCTCGCGCAGACCCAACTCGAACGGCTGCGCAAATCCGTCACGGCACTGGCCGAGTATCGTTCGGATTCGGGGCCGGTGATCGACGCATATCGGCGGCTTCGCGACCTTGCCGAGGTCATTCGTGGCGGGGGAGAGAACAGGTACAAAATGACGCTGAGCACCTATGTGCTGGCGGCGCGCTTGGAAGAAGTCGCGGCGGCCGCGACCGAGCGGTTGATGATCATGTCCTCGAATCGCTACTCCTTGCACCATGATGATTCGACCCGCGGCAACTCGAAGTCCGGTCTGGGCTTGCGTGTGCGTGACTCATGGACCGGCAAGGAACGCGATACCCAGACGCTGTCCGGCGGTGAAACCTTCATGGCCTCGCTGGCGCTCGCGCTGGGTCTGGCCGACGTCATTTCCCATCACAGCGGTGCCGTGGACATGCAGACGCTCTTCGTCGACGAAGGCTTTGGCTCCCTCGATGCGGAGACCCTGGAGCAGGTTATGGAAGCGCTGGAGTCGCTGCGCGCAGGAGGGCGCATGATCGGCTTGGTTTCACACGTTTCCGAGATGAAACAACGCATTTCCAACCGTGTCACGGTCACCAAGACGCAGCATGGGTCCACCATCGATATGACTCCGGAAGTGATGCTCGCTATATGAGCTAGACATTGCCGAAGACGCTGGTATGTTGAAAGTAGTGCCAGCAGGCATGTCTGGGAAATTTTGTGTGTCGGGGGGCGTGGGACGACACACGCTTTGTTGTGGAGAATTGTTGACTCAACATATGTTGTCCAACGAACCAAACGAAATCATCGAACCTAAACCAGGTTTTGCATCATTGGTTCCGATGGTTGGTACCGCGTACCTTCCGTTATCTTTTTTTGCCCGGCTTCCGCTGGCAATGCTCACCATCGGGTCCATGACCCTGGTGACTGCCTCCTCGGGATCCTATGCACTCGGCGGCCTGAGCGCCGCCATGGTCGGCTTGGGCTCGGCGATCGGCGGACCGACCCTCGGCTATCTGGCTGACCGCTTCGGCCAGCGCCCGGTCCTCATTCCGGCTGCGATCCTGCACACCATTTTGCTGCTCATACTCACCTGGTATGGAAACAGCGGTGCGGGCATGGTGGTCGGCGTGCTCGTGCTGATTTCCCTGCTTGCCGGGGCCACCGGACCGCAGGTCGGCCCGATGTCGCGGGTGCGCTGGATTTCGATGACTCGCCAGCAGAAGAAAAACCCGAAGGTGCTCACCGCCGCGCTCAGCCTGGAATCCATGCTCGACGAGCTCGGCTTCGTCTTTGGCCCGGTGGCCGTTGGCTTGCTGGCCTCGCTGCTGCACCCCACCTTGCCATTGTTGATTGCCGCGGTACTCACCGTGGTGCTCGTCCCGGTCTTTGCCAAGCACCGCACCGGTGACGCAGTGAAGCTGCACGCCGCCACCGCGCCGACCGGAAAGGTCCGTATCGGTCGTGCCCGGCTCGCTGCGATCGGCGCACTGGTTTTGGGCATGATCGGCTTGGGCACCGTCTTTGGCTCTTCGGCTGCGGGCACCCTCGCCTTTGCCGGGGCCCAGGGGGACTCGAACCAGGGCGGACTGCTCTACGGCGCGATGGGTATTTCCAGCGCCTTGGCTGCCGTGTCCGTGGCCGCCTGGCCGCAAGGGTTCAGCCAGATCAACCGCTGGATCACCTGCGGTCTAGCGCTGACTATCGCCAGCTTCGGCCTTCATTTTGCCGCAACCATCCCATGGATGCTGCTGGCCTTGTTCGTCGCGGGCTTTGCGGTGGGACCGGTTATCGTGACGGTGATGACCCTCGGCGGCGAGGTCGCTCCGCCGAAGCTGCTGTCCACCGTGATGACGCTGCTGTCGGCGGGCATCGTGGTGGGTACCTCGATCGGCAACGGACTGGCCGGGCTGCTCGCCGATTCGGCAGGCTACCTCGGAGCCTTCTGGGTCTCCAGCGCGGCCGCATTCCTGATTCTGCTCGCGGCCCTGGCGATGAAGCTGATCGTTTCCCGTGCGCCGTCCTTGTCACGCGTGCGCTAGCGCAACGTTGAGATCAGCGAAGGCTCCTTCCCGCACGGGAAGGAGCCTTCGCTCATCTGCGGTGCTTTGTGCTTCCTTTAGTCCAGCTCGTCACCGATGTTCAGCGCAGCTTCCTTGAGCGCGCGGACAATGCGTTCGCGGTCATTGACGGTGCTGGTGGCGAAGACTACCGCGATCGCCGCAGGGGTTGGCCCGTGGTGGGTGATGGGCACCGCAATGGCCGTGACCCCCTGGATCACTTCATCCTCACTGGTGGCGTACCCCTCGATGCGTGCGGTGCGTGCTGGCTCCCGATACTCGATACCGGTTTGCATCGCGTCCCATTGGCCGCGCGTGTATTTGGACTGGATCGCGATCCCCGGGGCTCCGATATCCATGCCGTGGACCGAACCGGGGCGGTGCACGATGGCGCGGTGCGAGTGCAGCGGTTCGACCGACTGCAAGGTGGTGCACATGTCATGCTCCCAGACGGCGATGAAGGCGGTCATCGATAGCTCGTTGGCGATCTTGGTCAGCTCCGGCATCGCGGCGGTTTGCAGGTCGCGCTGCACCGACCGGGCGAGCACGGCTAATCCCGAGGCGGTTCGAATCCGGCCGGCGTCGTCGCGGCTGAGCAGGCGGTGCTCTTCCAGGGTGCGCAATATCCGGTAGGCGATGGAACGGTGCACGTCGAGCTCGGCGGCGATTTCCGCAATGGTCAGATTGACCGTGGAGTCCGCAACGATTTCCAAGACCCGGATACCACGAGACAAAGTTTGCGAGGATGACATCTTCTTCATTCCGGCGCTGCCGCCGGAAATACCGAGGGACAAATCGCCTTGGGCTCGACGCTAGTAGTTCTCACAGCGAGTCTAAGGGTTCTCTATCCGAACGGCGAATTCTTTTTCTGAATTCCCTGGCCTAGCGGTCTGCTGAATCCTCCGTGGCGCAACAGCCCGAAACGTGGCCCGCACCTCGTTGGCTTGTGAGGATGATCACTCGTAATCTACTATTGGTTTGTTACCCGTCCGAACGGTCGGTATTTACTCGCATCTCCAGCTGAGGACACTCGCACATGTCTACAACCGTATCCCGCACCCAGGAAGAACGGCGCGTTCTCGCCGGCACCCTGGTCGGTACCACCATCGAGTGGTATGACTTCTTCATTTTCGCTCAGCTCACCGCAACGCTGCTGACTCCGCTGTTCCTGGAGCCGCTGGGTGAATCGAACCCGGCGCTGGCGCAGATCCTTTCCTTCGCCATGATCGGCATTTCCTTCTTCTTCCGTCCGCTGGGCGCCGTCGTGGCGGGCCACCTGGGCGACCGCTACGGCCGCAAGAAGATCCTGGTGCTGACCCTGATCCTCATGGGCGTGGCCACCTCGCTGATCGGCCTCTTGCCGACCTATGCTGCGATCGGCATCGGCGCACCGATCCTGCTGGTGCTCTTGCGTGTGGTCCAGGGATTCTCGGCCGGTGGCGAATGGGGCGGAGCGGCGCTGATGGCCGTGGAGCATGCACCGAATGCCCGGCGCGGCTACTTCGGTGCCTTCCCGCAGATCGGTGTGCCCATCGGCATGATTCTGGCCACCGGGCTGCTGTTCATCCTGCGTGTGTCGATGACTCCCGAGCAGTTCCAGTCATGGGGCTGGCGCATTCCATTCCTGCTGTCGGTGGTGCTGATTATTGTCGGCTACATGATCCGCCGCGCCGTGGAGGAATCCCCGGTCTTCAAAGCCATGGCACAGCGCAAGGCTTCGGAGCACACGCCGCTGCGCGAGTTGATGAACACGAACCTCAAGCAGGTACTGCAGGCGGCGCTGATCTTCGTCTCCAACAACGCCGCCGGATACCTGGTGATCGCGTTCTTCATCTCCTACACCACCAAGGTGCTGGGGATGGAGCTCGCGCCGATCCTGCTGGCGACCACCATCGGCTCGGTCGGCTGGCTGATCTTCACCCTGGTCGGCGGCTGGCTTTCGGACAGGATCGGACGCCGCAATACCTTCGTGATCGGCTATGCGCTGGTGTTCGTCTGGATGATCCCGATGTTCCTGCTGGTCGACACCGGAAATATTGTGCTCTACGGTGTTGCGATCTTCGTGCTGACCGTTGGCCTGGGCCTGTCCTACGGTCCGCAGTCGGCAATGTACGCCGAAATGTTCCCAGCACATATCCGCTACTCGGGCATCTCCATTGGCTATGCCATCGGTGCCATCCTCGGCGGTGCCTTCGCGGCTACCGTAGCGCAGATCCTGCTGGAGACCACCGGCGCTTCGATCTCGATTGCCATCTACATCATGGTGCTGACCGTGATCTCCGTGGCAGCGGTGCTCTGGGTGGGCGAGACTCGTGGACGCAACCTGCACGTGGAAGAAATCGAGGGCGAACAGGCCGACTCGCGCGTGGCGCACTAGTTTCGCGGCAGTACAATGCCCGCGCAGGCAAGCGATCAAGCGATCCTGGCCCGCGCGGGCATTTGCGCGTCTGGCGACCGGTGGTTTGCCGATCAGTGGGCGGATGCGGCGGTGGGAGACCGTTACAAGATCGCTGGTCCACAAGGAATGCTCCCGGAACTTGGACTGTGAAATTGCCCCCACGATCGCAGTGGATTTTCATGCGTGTACGCGGTATTACAACCCAGAAACCACGGGATTAGCTAGTTGAATCATTCGAGGACATCCGTCGCATACTGGGTTGCATCCCGCTAGCTGACTTTAACCGCTATCTGGAGTTGCGAATGACCAGATTTTGCAATCTGCTTGTCGCAGCAAATGGATGGTGGTTGTTCGACTGCTGAGCACACCAAGGCTTCTTTCCGGATCAGTGATAGACGCCGTAGCAGAGAAGGCTCCACTTACGAGCTGGTCGGACAAGTGCCGAGGGCTTCGTAAAGAGCATGTCACCGTTCTGAGAAATCACGGTTGCACTCTTAAGGCTTCATAGTTAAATACATCAAATTCGTTGATTGTGTTGCTTTTTAGTCGCTGACAGTCTGACATGCTTGTTTTAAGGTAGAGATCTGTATATGATTCTGAAAGTTGATATATTTCGATAGTGGAGGGCCTGCAACCAGGCTATGGGGCATCGACCTATATTGGCACACTCGCAAACGGTAAGCACGTTTGCTAGGCCCAATGATGAGTCTTGGGCCCATGACAGAGAGTCTTGGTATGAATAATCAACGCCGAAAAAAAGCGTGGCAATAAGCCTGATCGTTGCGCTTGGAATAGCAATGATAGGCACGTCACCCGCTATCGCAGGTGAAAAATCTGGGAAATCCTGGGAGGCTCAGATAGGTACGACCGCGCCTCTTACGGCGGACCTCTCGGATTATGACAACGTGACCGTCACACCCGAAGAAGAACGAGCTTTCATTGAGCAGTCGGCAAAAGAATTTGCGGAATTGGATGCTACGGGAGGTGTCACGCTTCCTGACGGTTCTTTCTACAGGATGGACGTAGATCAACTTGTTCAGAAACTCGCTATGGCTGAAGATGGTTTGAGCGTCAGTTCAAGCCAGATCGCTGCCGGAGGTCAAATAGGTCGTGCTGCCGTATCCTGGGATTGGAATTCCTTCGGCTCGTGTGTTGCGAAAGAAATGGGAATCAAAGCCGCAGTTGAGCTTGCCAAAGTATTCGCAGAACCAAAAGTGCGCAAGGCACTCAAGAGTAAGCAGTGGCGGAAAGCTTCATCAATTGCTTACGAAAGACTTAAAAAAATTTCTCCTAAGGTTGCCAAACTGATCATCAAGAAGGCGGCAAATTCAGTGCTTCCCGGTGGCATCGTGACGGTCATCGCAATACCGGTAGGAAAATGTGCTATTAAGGAACTTTTCTAACTCCTGAAGGGATAGACGAATGAAAGATTTTTTCCGGTCGTTGTCGAAAAGAGCAACTGCGATTCTCATTGCTGTTGTGATACTCGTCCTGATTGCAGTGCCAACGGCATTGTTGTCTGGGCTCCTCAGCGGAGTATTCGAAAGTCCTGCTGAGGGCATTCGCGTATTCTTCATTATGGTTGGTGCTGGCGTGCTATTCCTGATTGTCGAATTGTTCATCGAGAACGGCCGCGAACGCAGGAAGAAGAAAGCGTCATCAGCCCAAAAATGAACTAAGCTTCGAGACTTGGATTAGCCACAAGGCTATAACCGAGCTGTGGGGCATGGCAACGATATTCCATCGTTGGCATGCCCCTTTGATCATTTTTAGCAGTTTGCCCAGCGGCTAAGAGCGATGTAGGACAACGAGAGGTCAGCGTCGATTTGGCAACCGGCATGCGGGACCCGGGAATTCCTGGGCCGGTTACTGGGCGGGGCGGGTGGTGGAGGAACGCACAATCAGCCGATGATCCAATTCATGGGCCTGTGCCGGCTCTTCACCGCGAATCGCACGCAGCAGCATGGCAACCGCCAGCTGCCCTTGTTCATGCGGCCGCTGCTCCACCGTGGTCAAGCCAAAGAGCTCGGCAAGATCGTGGTTATCCACGCCGATTACCGACAGGTCGCGAGGCAATTGCAAGCCCAGATCGCGGGCGGCCAGAATCGCGCCGACTGCCATCTCATCGCTGGCGGCAAAGACCGCGGTAGGCCGGGAAGCAGGATTGCCCAGCAGCTGCTTGGCCACCGCATAGCCCTGGGTCATGGAGAAATCGGCGCTCACGATCAGCGACTCATCGATAGGCAACCCTGCCTGCTCCAGCGCCTGCTCGTACCCGGCGCGGCGGTGGGTGGGAATCATGAAGTCCACATCGGTTTCCGCGTTGCCGCCAATAAAGCCAATGCGTTCATGGCCCAAAGAAATCAGGTGCCCGGTGGCCAGAGCCGAAATCGCTTCATCATTCACGTGCAGCGTTGGCACCCCTGGAAGCGGGCCGCCGACGCCAACCAATGGCTTGTCCACAGCCAGCAAGGCTTGGACCTCCTCATCGGCTAATTCGACGTTGACCGCGATTACCGCGTCAACGCGCTGGCGCAGCAGGAAATCGGAGAAGATCTTCTCGCGCTGGGCACGGTCCTGGGTCAGCTGGTAAAGGGTGGTGTCGTAGCCCTCATCCATCAGCCGGCTGGAAATGCCTTCCAGCACGCAGGCATAGAACCAGTGGTTGATCACCGGAACGAGCACACCGATATTGCGGGTGCGCCCCGAAGCCAGACCGGATGCAGAGGAAGAGACCACGTAGCCCAATTCGGCGGCGGCGCGCTGCACTGCCTCCTGCGCGGCAGCTGAGACCGAACCACGTCCAGATAATGCTCGTGAGACGGTGGCAATGGATACTCCAGCGGCTTGTGCGACGTCTTTGATCCCGGCCACTTCTCTTCCTTCCTTCACGGGCGAAGCCGTGGCTGGGGGAAACGCTTCCCATAGCCACGGCTACTGCCCAACAATACCCGGTGCGGCTGCTGCCGGTACTTTCAGTTACCGACTAGTCCAGCTGGAACCAGATGGTGGTTTCGCCCGGAATCATTCCAGCTTCGGCCGAATCCAGCTCCTGGCTGCGCACCAGCTCGGTGGCTGCCTGCGCCTCAGCTGGCAATGGCAGCGGGGTCTGTGCGTAATTGGCTACCACCAGCACGTTGCCGTTGGCGAAGGCCAGGACATCGTCCTCGGTGCCTTCGACCCAGTTCAGCGAACCGGTGCCCAGTGCGTGATCCTGGCGCAGCTGCAGCAGGCGGCGGTACAGGTTCAGCGTGGAGGACTTGTCATCAACCTGCGCGTCGCGGGCGTAGGAATCCCAGTTCGCTGGCTGCGGCAACCAGCTTTCGCCGCTGTCACTGAAGCCATAGGCAGGCTTGCGGCTTTCCCATGGAAGCGGCACACGGCAACCGTCACGGCCATAGCGTTCGCCGTTGGTACGGAACCAGGTTGGGTCCTGGCGTGCTTCATCTGGCAGGTCGATGGCTTCTGGCAGACCCAGTTCCTCGCCCTGGTAGATGTAGGCGCCACCCGGAAGGGCAAGCATCAGCGAGCTCGAAGCACGCGCACGGCGCAAGCCGACTTCAGGTGCTGGCAGGTTTGGAGTGCGCGGGCCGATGCCATCACCCTGCGGGTTATCGGCGCTCAAGGCCAAACGGGTGGCGTGGCGCACCACGTCATGGTTGGAGAGCACCCAGGTGCTCGGGGCTCCGACCTTGCCGAATTCTTCCAGGGACTCATCGATGGTGTGGCGGATCTGCTGGGCATCGAAGTCGCAGGAGAGGTACGGGAAATTGAATGCCTGGTGCATTTCGTCATTGCGAACCCACTTGGCCATCAAGGACAGGGGGTTGACCCAGGCCTCGGCGCAGAGCACGCGATTGCCCTCGTATTCGTCCATGACTTTGCGCCAGTCGCGGTAGATCTCGTGCACGCCTTCCTGGCCCCACCATGGAGCCAGTTCCTCGGTGCCGCCCATGGATGCGGCGGTGGGGTCCGGGGTGAAGTCCGGAAGCCCATCGGCCTTGATCAATCCGTGGGCCACGTCGACGCGGAAGCCATCGGTGCCGCGGTCCAGCCAGAAGCGCAGGACATCGCGGAACATTGCGCGTACTTCCTCGTTGTGCCAGTTGAAGTCCGGCTGCGAGGAATCGAAGATGTGCAGGTAGGACTGGCCGGTGCTGCCATCAGCATTTTTGGTTTCGGTCCACATCGGGCCGCCGAAGACGGATTCCCAGTTATTCGGGTGGCCGGTTTCCGGGGTGTCCTTGAAGACGAAGCGATCGCGTTCAGGAGAGCCCGGAGCTGCCTTGAGTGCGGCCTGGAACCATGGGTGCTGGTCCGAGCAATGGTTAGGGACCAAGTCGATGATGACGCGCAACCCCAGTTCGTGGGCTCGGGCCACCATCGTGTCGAAGTCTTCCAAGGTTCCGAACAGCGGATCAATGTCGCAGTAGTTCGAGACATCGTAGCCGCCGTCCTTCTGCGGGGACGTGAAGAATGGCGAGAGCCAAATGGCGTCGACCGAAAGCTGAGCGATGCTTTCCAGGCGCTGGGTGATGCCACGCAGGTCGCCCATGCCATCGCCATTGGAATCGGCGAAGGAACGCGGGTAGATCTGGTAGATCACCGAGGAGCGCCACCACTGGGAATCTTCGGGCTGCACAGGGGAATCTGCTGTGGAAGGAATTGAAGTCATGACGGTAACGATAAATGATTCCACGGAGAATGTAAACGTTTGCAATTTTTCTTGCAGATTGACCTCGATGTGAGGTCTTGATCTATATTCACTGGGTGTTTAAAACTGATTTCATCGGCGTTCTTGTCAATTTCCATGATCTGTGACACGCTGTAAACGCTTACAACAAATGTGTAGCTCGCATCACACTTAGACCCGACCGGCGAAAAAGCGGAACACGCTGCCAGACAGGTCCCTCAGGACGCAGTTGTCACGAAAGGACATCCCATGAAGGTGAATAAGAACCCTTGGCTTCTCGGCGGAGCGCTCACGGCCATTGCCGCACTCTCGCTCACCGCTTGCGGCGGGTCTGGCTCCAACGCGCCAGCAGCTTCCTCCAGCCCCGCAGCGGCTGAATCCTCGCCAGCTGCGGCCTCCGGCGGCAAGCTGACCGTCTGGGTCGATGCCAACCGCGAGCCAGTGCTCAAGGAAGCGGCAGCTGACTTCGCGAAGCAGTCCGGGGTCAAGGTTGACCTCGTGATCAAGGACTTCTCCAAGATCCAGGAAGACTTCCTGCGCCAGGTTCCAACCGGCAAGGGACCGGATATCACCATCGGTGCCCACGACTGGCTGGGCAACCTGGTCAACAACGGCGTAGTCCAGCCAGTTGAGCTGGGCGACAAGGCCGGCGAATTCCAGGACGTCGCCGTGAACGCGATGAGCTACGAAGGCAACACCTACGGCGTTCCCTACGCCACCGAGAACCTGGCCCTGCTGCGCAATGCGGATCTGGTCAAGGAAGCTCCCAAGACCTTCGATGACATGATTGCCGCCGGCGAAAAGGCCGACACCGAATTCCCATTCCTGGTCCAGGTCACTGACGTAGGCGATCCATTCCATGCCTACCCATTCCAGACCTCCTTCGGCGCACCGGTCTTCGGCACCGATGAGTCCGGGGCCTACGACCCGGCAGACCTGCAGATCGGCAATGAAGGCGGCATTGAATTCGCCAAGTGGCTGGCTGAAGAAGGCGAAGAAGGCAACCTGAAGACCTCCATAGATGGCGATATCGCCAAGGAGAAGTTCGTCTCCGGAGACTCGCCGTTCTTCCTGACCGGACCATGGAACGTTGAAGCAGTTGAAGATGCTGATATCAACCTGGAAATCGATCCGATCCCGTCGGCCGGTGGCGAAGAAGCCCAGCCATTCGTAGCAGTCCAGGGCTTCTTCGTTTCGGCGAAGACCGAGAACCTGCTGGCAGCTACCGAGTTCCTGACCAACTACATCGGTAACGAAGAAGTCCAGACCGAACTGTACGAAGTGGGCAACCGTCCGCCAGCAAACAAGGCAGCTTTCGAAGCCGCGAAGTCCGATGAAACCATCGCCGCTTTCGGTGAAGTTGGCGCCAACGGCGTGCCCATGCCGAACATCCCGGAAATGGCTGCCGTGTGGGAGTTCTGGGGCGTAGCCGAGGCTGAGATCATCACCGGCAAGGCTGATCCAGCTAAGCGCTGGAAGCAGATGACCGAAGATATCGAAAAGGCCATCTCCAAGTAGTACCGCCTGCCACCAGGCCCAATATTCAGTGCTGGAGCCCGAAGGAAAGCCTTTTGGCTCCAGCACCATGAATTCACCAGCACCATCTGCACTTGATCGACAGGGACATCTTCACGATGACAAAGACTGCCCGCCAGGGCGCGCAATCCGGCACCGAGACCCAGAAGCCGCCGCTCTCGCCAACAGCCCGGCGTTTCGCCAACTCCACCAATACTTCGGTTGGCGCCATGCTCGCCAAGATCATCCTGGTGGCGATCGTTGATGCGACCGCAGTGTTCGCGATCTTCACCGCCTTGGGACGCGAAGCCTGGGTGATCGCCTCGGTTATCGCGGTGATTACCGTGGCTATCAACGTGGTCTACTTCAAGCGCGGCTGGTTGCCGGCAAAGTACCTGCTGCCGGGCACCATTTTCCTGCTGATCTTCCAGGTGTTCGTCATCGGCTACACCGGGTACATTGCCTTCACCAACTACGGTTCAGGGCATAACTCGGACAAGGACGATGCAATCAGCGCCTTGCTGCAGTCCAACCAAAACCGCGTCGAAGGATCGGCCGGCTACCCGGTGTCCATCCTTGAGGGGCAGGACGGGCTGGCCATGCTCATCGAGCGCGATGGCCAGCAGCTGCTTGGCGATGCCGATGAACCATTTGCCCCGGTAGACCCGGCGGGACTGGGGGACTACAGCGAATTGGCTTTCGCCGATTTGCTGGGGCGCCAGCAGGAAGTGACGTCGCTGACCGTTCCCTTCACCGAGAACCCGGCAGATGGCACCTTGCGCACCAGCGATGGCCGCACCGCCTACCAATACACCTCGTCCATCAAATACGACGAGGCCGCCGACACCATGACCGACAAGGCCACCGGTGTGGTGTACAAGGACACCGGAGTCGGCGCCTACACCGCCGAAGACGGCTCGCAGCTGATGCCCGGCTGGTCCATCAACGTCGGATTCGATAACTTCACTCGGGCGATCACCGATTCCTCGATTCGCAACGCGCTGTTCTCGGTCACCGTGTGGACTTTTGCCTTCGCGTTCCTCTCGGTCGCCACCACCTTCTTCCTGGGACTGTTCCTGGCGATTGTCTTCAATGACATGCGCATGAAGGGACGGAAGATCTACCGCGTCATCTCGATCCTGCCCTACGCATTCCCTGCGTTCCTCGGCGGCCTGGTCTGGGCTGGCATGCTCAACCGCGACTTCGGATTCGTGAACCAGGTGCTCTTCGGCGGGGCCGAAATCCCCTGGCTGACCGATCCCTGGCTGGCGAAGTTCTCGGTGCTCTGGGTGAACCTGTGGCTGGGCTTCCCATACATGTTCCTGGTGTGCACCGGAGCCTTGCAGTCCATCCCCAATGAACTCTCCGAGGCGGCCACCATTGACGGTGCCAAGCCTTTCCAGATCTTCCGCCTGATCAAGCTGCCGTTGCTGCTGGTCTCGGTCGCGCCGCTGCTGATCAGCTCCTTCGCGTTCAACTTCAATAACTTCAACGTGATCTACATGCTCACCGAGGGCGGCCCGCGCTTGCAGGATGCGGGATTGAACGTGGGTTCCACCGACATCCTGATTTCCATGGTCTACAAGGTGGCGTTCGTTGGCTCCCAGCGTGACTACGGGCTGGCCAGCGCGTTCTCCATCATCATCTTCGTGATCGTCGCCATCATCTCGATCATCAGTTTCAAACAGACCAAGGCACTAGAGGAGCTGAACTAATGAGCACCGAAATCATCGGGAAGGAAGCAGGCAGTGCACCGGCACCGCGTGCACCACGCCAGAGCTTTGGCAAATGGTTCACTTCCACCGGCTGGCGGCACCTGATCGGTGTGGCGCTGTGCATCTACGCGGCCTTCCCGCTGCTCTATGTACTCTCCGCGTCGCTGAACCCCAACGGCACCTTGCTCTCCTCCAATGGCTTCTTCAGCACCATCGGCTTCAACAGCTATGTGGAGCTGTTCCAAAATGAGCAGCGTCCCTTCGGCGCCTGGTTCGTGAACACCTTGGTGATCGGCTTGACCACGGCGGCTGCCTCGGTGTTCCTCGGAGCCCTGGCCGCCTACAGTTTCTCGCGCATGCGCTTCACCGGACGCCGCTTTGGCCTGGTCAGCTTGCTGGTCGTGCAGATCTTCCCGCAGCTGCTGGCCGTGGTGGCAATCTTCATCCTGCTGTCCTCCCTGGGCGATGTCTTCCCTGTCTTGGGCATTGATAACCAGATCGCACTGATCATGGTGTATCTCGGTGGCGCACTGGGTGTGAACACTTACCTGATGTACGGATTCTTCAACACCGTCCCGGTGGAAATCGATGAGGCGGCAAAGATCGATGGTGCAGGCCATGCCCGCATCTTCTTCACCATGATCCTGCGCCTGGTCGCTCCGATCCTGGCTGTTGTCGGGTTGTTGTCTTTCATCTCCAGCACCTCGGACTTCGTGATCGCCTCGGTCATCCTGGTCTCCCCTGAAAACCAGACCCTGGCGGTGGGCCTGTACTCCTACGTTTCCGAGGAGTTCACCTCAAACTGGTCGGTGTTCGCCGCCGGTGCGGTGCTCGCCGCGATCCCGGTGATGGCGCTGTTCCTTTTCCTGCAGAAGTACATCGTTGGCGGGCTGACCGCAGGGGCCGGAAAATAGGCGCCTGCCGATCGCCCTGAAAAGGGACTGCCACGTGATGGGACACTGCAAACGCGGTGTCCCATCCGCCTTCGCGAAACTGGCCGGTCCACCGCGTAAAGTAAGCCCCATGAAGTCACGCCTTCCCCGAGCCTCGCGCAAATATGTGGAGCAGCTGCGCCACGAGTTGAGCCACCTGACTCCTGCGGAACGAAATAAGATCATCGAGCAGACCCGAGCAAAAATCCACAAGCTCCCGGGGCGTGGCCGCACCCAGGTTGAGCTGATCGAACAGCTGGGAACCGCGGGCATGCGCGCGGCGAAATTCCAGCGCACCGCACCCGAGGCGCTCCAGGTGCGCAGCGGCAAGGAATTCCTGAACCGCATCCTCGGCTGGCCGATCCTCGCCTTCGCGCTGCTCACCACCGTAGTGGTGTACTTCGGCCCCATTGCGGCACCGGGAAACGCCGGCGACTGGACGCCCTTCGCCGACGGCGCGAACGGGGGACTAGCGCGGCTCGAAGCGCTGGTCGGAGCGCAGGTGATCTGGGTGGCGATCCTGCCGGTGCTGCTCAGCGTGGTGGGCCTTTACCTGCAGAACATTTTCTCCACGGTCATCGGGTTGCTTGGCGCGAGCTTCATGACGCTCGTGGTGGTCGTGGGGTCCTCGGGCATCGGACTCTTCTTCCTGCCCATCACCGTGCTGCTCTGGGCGCAGGTGCTCACTCCACTGATCATGATGCGCGGCTCCATGGCCCGGCCCGGCCCGCTGTGGCTGATCGCCGGGGCATTGCTCGTGCTGGCCACCGGGGTCTGGGTGGTTTCCGCGGGGCTGCGCACCAGTGAGCTGAACGGCTGGCTGATCATCGGTCCGGCGAGCCTGCTCGGCCTGCTCGCGGTGCTGCTGCCCACCCGCCAATGGTGGGCGCACATCCTCTTGGTCAGCGTCGGCATTCTGGTGATCGCCGCCGGCCTGGTCGCCGCGTTCAACTCCATCGGCTCGCTGGCGCTCATCGGCCCATGGGCTTCCGGAGGCGTCGCGTTCGCCGTAGGGCATCTGGCGCTCGCCGGAAATCTCTGGCACGAGCGGGCACGCAAGCTGCTGGCGCTGTATTAGACCCATTGTTGCGATAAAAACCGGTAGGCCGGCGAGATACCGAAAGCGGGCGCTGTCTAGGCCTAGACTGTTGCTATGAGCGAAGCCACAAACCAGCCACCGGAGATTTCTGCAAAGCGCGGGCGCGGCCGCCCACGCAAGGATTCCAACTGGACCACATTCGCCCGCGAGGATCTGGTCGAACGGGCGCTGTCCATCGCCGGGGACGAAGGCTTCGCGGCGGTGACCATGCACCGCCTGGCCGCCGAGTTCAACGTGACCCCGCGCGCGCTCTACAACTACGTCAAGGACCGCCAGGAAATCATCAACCTCGCGGTGGAGCTCTTCTTGGACAAGGCGCCGCTGATCGATTTTGATCCGGCGCACTGGCAGGCGAGCGTACGCATGGCCTATGCCGAATCGCGCCGGCTCCATCGGGCGTTCCCGCGGGCCTCACTGGTGGGCATGGAGGAAAACGTCAATGTGACCATCGGTCCACGGCATGCGCTGCTGGTTGAGAGATTGCTCCAGTTCTACGTAGATATCAACTTGCCGCTGAACACCGCGGTCACCATGGTTCGCGCACTGGAACAGGATGTGCTCGGCTTCGGGCTGCGCTTCGACTACACCTATGACCGGCTGCCCGAAGAGCATAAAGAACTTGTCACCCGCGTGATGCCAGAATCGCGGCTGGATGCCGCCGCGCAGGTGGCCGCGCCGCAATGCCGCGCGGCGCTGCAGCTGCCCGGCCAAACCAGCGACGAAATGTTCGAGGACCTGATCGAACTGCGCATCATCGCGATCGAAGCAATCCTGGCCAAGAACGTGGCCTCCCACTAGGGAATAAGTTCTCGACTCCGTGCGCTGAACTACTTGTGCACGCCATCCGGCCACCGCCGCTGGCGCAGCTAAATCGTGGAAAGTTGGACTATGCCCGAGCGATCTTTGACGGTACCGGAACCGCTGTCGTCCGGCGCGCGCTGGCGACTGCTCTGGGTGCTGCTGGCGACCATGTTCATGTCCCTGGTCAGCGTCAGCATCGTGAACGTGGTGCTGCCATCGATCGAGACCACCCTCGGTGCCTCCGAAGCCGATATGCAGTGGGTGCTGGCCGGCTACGCGCTGACCTTCGGTGTGGTGCTGGTGGCCGCCGGCCGTGCCGGAGACGTGCTGGGCCGCGGCGTGGTGTTCGTTGCCGGCGTGGTCATCTTCACGCTCTCATCCATCCTCGCTGGCCTGGCGCCGGACCCAACGAGCCTGAACATTGCCAGATTCATTATGGGCTTGGGATCCGGGCTGCTCAACCCGCAGGTGATGGGCATGATCCAGCAGCATTTCAAGGGCCCCGAACGCGGACGCGCCTACGGGCTGCTCGGTACCGTCATCGGCGTCTCCGTGGCGATCGGCCCGGTGCTCGGCGGCTTCCTCATCGGCTGGCTCGGCCCCGATGCCGGGTGGCGCTGGACCTTCTTGATCAACGTACCGGTGGGCATCATCGCCGTGCTCTTGGCCCTGCTGTGGCTTCCCCGACCGCTGCTCGTGCGCGGCACCGGAAAGCTGGATCTGGACCCGGTGGGCGGCATATTGCTGGCGGCCGGCCTTCTCGCCTTCCTGCTGCCTTTTGTGCAGGGGCGCGAAAACCCCGCCCTGTGGGCGCTGCTCGTCGTGGGCCTGGGGATCTTGGTCTTCTGGGTGCACTGGGAGAAGAAGTACAAGGCGCGCGGACGCGCCCCGATGGTCGAGTTGTCCTTGTTCAAGATTTCCAGCTTCACCAACGGAAGCCTGATCGCCGGGCTGTACTTCATGGGAGTCAGCAGCGTCTGGGTTCTGGTGGCCATCTATGTGCAAAGCGCGCTGGACTTCAGCGCCCTGCAGGCGGGGCTGATCTGCCTGCCGGCGGCCTTGCTCTCGGCAGTCAGTTCCCAGCTGGCGGGAAACTACGTGATGAGTGTCGGACGCAAGCTGATCGTCTTCGGCGCCGGCAGCGCGTTGTTCGGCCTGCTGGCCACGATTATGGTGGTGGAGCTCGAAGCACGGGGTCTGCTCAACATCTGGTGGATGATGCTCTCGCTGGCCTTCATCGGCATCGCGCAGGGATTCATTATTTCCCCGAACCAGACCTTGACGCTGATGGAAGTTCCCGTGGAAAACTCCGGCAGCGCCGGAGGGCTCATGCAGACCTCGCAGCGTGTCGGCACCGCAGTGGGCCTGGCAATGATCACCGCGATCTTCTACGGTGTGAACCATCTGTCCGGCTGGACCAACGCGATGAGCTTCTCCTTCGTAGCCATCGCGCTGCTGGTGCTGATCACCATGTTTGTCGCCATTATCGATCAGCGCAAAGGGCACCGGGACCTGATCTCGATCGCCTAAGCGACCGCTCGAAAGCGCTGCTGCCGGCTTCATCGGCTTGCTGCTGAAGTTCAACTTTGTGGAGGCCTCGATCACCCCGGGTCGGGTGATGGCAGCTGTCGTGCGTGCTCAACTTGTTGCGCGCAGGAGGGCGAGCGCTTGTTGCTCGCTGGTGGCATCGAATCGGTCGTAGAACCGGCCCACGGCGCCAAAATACTGCGGGAGGTGCAACGCGAAGTACTCATCACAGAATTCGGCCAATTCCTCGGGCGACGTTGCCGGGGCCACCGGCACGGCGGCGATCAGCCGGTGGGCGCCGAGCCGGTGGGCGAGCAGCAGGGCCGCCTTCATCGTGGCCCCGGTGGCCAGCCCGTCGTCGCATAGGACGAGGGTGGCTCCTGCTAGCGGGGGAGCGTAGTCGGCGAAGACCCGTGCTAGCCGGTCGGCCTCGGTGCGGGCGCGGCCTTCCACCTTCTCCACCGTGGACCGTCCGAAGTCGGCGAGCACCTGGGCATGGATCGCGGGGTTGAGGTAGGTTGCGAGGCTGCCGCGATAGCTGGCCAGCGCGCCGAAGGCCGTCTCGGCAAAGCCCGGAACCCCCAATTTGCGCACCGTCATCGCGGCCACCGGGGCACCTAACGCCTCGGCGACCTCGGCGGCGATCGGCACTCCTCCGCGCAGCAAGCCGGCGACCAGGTAGTTTGCCGGCGGCAGGTTGCTGGCGAGCCGAACTCCCAGCTGCCTGCCGGCATCGTGGCGATCGGCGAACATCGGTGCTGCTTCGGTACCCATCCTCTTAGTCTGCGCGCTTCTGGCCAAGGGCGAAAGGGGGCCGAAAGAACGGGCGAAGAAGTCCTTGCGCCCCGGGCGCAGCCGGCCAAGCTGGGCAATCCATCGGGGTGTGCCGGGTGCGGGCCACGAATTATTGCTACTTCGTTGGATCGCCGCCCGCCTCGTTCTACGCTGGGACTATGAAGCGATTTCTAGCAGTTCTAGTGATGCCGCTCCTTGCGGTGAGCCTTGCCTCCTGCGCCGGTAGCTCCGGGGCGGGCGCGGACCCTGCCGGGCTCTGGGGCGAGCAGGCGCAGGGCAGTCCGTGGCTTGAGCTGGCCGAGGATGGAATGGTGTCGGGCAACGATGGCTGCAATCGGATCGCCGGGCAATGGAGCGAGGCCGACGGCGAGATCCGCTTCGAGCAGCTGAGCAGCACCAAGATGTATTGCCCGGGAATCGACCCGTGGTTGGCTTCCGCGGTGGCCGCCCAGGTCTCGGGCGATAATATGCTCGTCCTGGACGCGGATAATGCGGAGGTCGGCACGCTGAAACGCGGTGAGTAGCCAAGGGCCCAAGCGGCGGCAAAAAGCCTCAGGGGAGGATCCGAAATGGATCCTCCCCTGAGGCTTTGCGTGGTGCGGGAAAACTAGATGGTTCGGAAACCGGTGACCATCGGGCAATCGAATGGGTCGCGGGCCGAGAGGCCAACCTTGTTCAGGTAGGTGATGACCTGGGAGTAGGACTCACGCACGGTGGCGATGGTGTACGGAACCTGGTGGTCCTCGCAGTACTGGCGTACGATCTTGGACACGGCAGCCAGGTTGGCGCGTGGCATCGACGGGAACAGGTGGTGCTCCACCTGGTAGTTCAGCCCGCCATAGACATGCGACAGGATGCGGTTGCCCCAGGTGGACTTCGCCATGATGTTACGCCCGGTCAGAACCTGCCGGGAGAAGAAGTCGATGCGTGCGGTCTGCGGAATCATGGGCATGCCCTTGTGATTCGGTGCGAAAGACGCACCCATGTAGACGCCGAAGACTGCCAGCTGTACGCCGATGAAGGCGAAGGCCATGCCGATTGGCAGGAAGTAGAAGATCGCGGCCAGGTAGATCACGATGCGCAGCGCGATGGAGAACATTTCACGTTTGCGGTTTTTCACCCGGTTCGCGCGGAACAGGTACTTGATCGAGAGCATGTGAAGGTTGAGGCCTTCCATGGTCAGCAGCGGGAAAAACAGGTATCCCTGACGCTCGGTGATCCACTTGAGCACACCACGCTGGCGCTTGGCATCTTCGGTCTGGAACGAGATGGTGTCCCACTCGATATCCGGGTCCTTGCCGATGGTGTTCGGTGTGGCGTGGTGCTTATTGTGCTTGTTCATCCACCACTGGTAGCTGATGCCGACCACAATGTTGGCCAGGAACTGGCCCAGCTTGTCATTGCCCTTTGACGAAGTCAGGATCTGGCGGTGCGCCGCTTCGTGGGCGAGGAAGGCGAATTGGGTCAGCAAGAGGCCCAAGGCGCCGGCCATAAGCAGCTGGAACCAACTGTCTCCCAGCAGGACGAATCCGGCAATCGTGCCGCCCAGCAGGACGGTTAAGACGATCGCCACGCCGAGGTAGTGGCCGCGGCGGCGCTGGACCAAACCGGCATCGGCGACGAGCTTCTTCACGTGGAAGAAGCTTTTCGGATCACCGGGTTTGACCGAAGGTGACGTGGACTCCATGACTGAACTGCTACTCATGTAAATATCCTTGGGGTATAGGCGTCGACCTTACAGTCGAAAGAACTGAAAAACTCGGCTCCCATATTTAAAAGCTTACGTTGAATATCTGTGAACTGACTGTCCGGCGGGCAGAATTCCGAATTGTTTCGATCGTATTTGCTGCCTAAGCCAGTGGCAAGAGGACCGCGCCCGGTCAGTGGCGCACGGTGAGCTGGCCGTCGGAGATTTCCCAGCGCGCGTCCAAACGAACATTTTCCAGCATCCGTCGATCGTGGGTGACCAGCAGCAGCGCGCCTTCGTAGCTTTCCAGCGCCGCTTCGAGCTGTTCGATGGCGGGCAGATCGAGATGGTTGGTGGGCTCGTCGAGCACCAGCAGGTTCACCCCGCGCGCCTGCAGCAGCGCCAAGCCGGCCCTGGTGCGTTCCCCGGGGGAGAGCGCGCCGACCAGGGCGGCCGAATGGTTGGCCTTCAACCCGAATTTCGCCAGCAGGGTGCGTGCATCGGCCGAGGTCATCTCGGGCACGGCATTTTCGAAGGCGGTGCCCAGGGGCAGCTCTTCAGGCAGGTAGCTGCGCGCCTGGTCGATCTCGCCGATGGCTACCGAGGTGCCCAGCGTCGCGGTGCCCGAATCCGGGGTCAGCTTGCCCAGCAGCAGGTTCAGCAGCGTGGATTTTCCGGCGCCGTTGGGTCCGGTGATGCCGATCTTCTCCCCGGCGTTCAGCTGGATGGACAGCGGGCCGAAGCTGAAATGCCCGCGCTCCAAAGCGACCTCGTTGAGCGTGGAGACCACGGAGGAGGAGCGCTCGGCCGCGGCGATCTCGAACTGCAGCACCCATTCCTTGCGCGGTTCGGCCACCTCTTCCAGGCGCTTGATCCGCGATTCCATCTGGCGCACCTTCTGCGCCTGCTTCTCGGAGGACTCGTTGGAGGCCTTGCGGCGCAGCTTGTCGTTGTCCGGGTTCTTCTTCATCGCGTTGCGCACTCCCTGGGAGGACCATTCGCGCTGGGTGCGGGCCCGGGAGACCAGATCGGCCTTCTTGCCGGCGAACTCCTCGTAGGCCTCGCGGGCATGGCGGCGGTTGATCTCGCGTTCCTCCAGATAGGAGTCGTAGCCGCCCTCGTAGACCGCGACCTGGTTCTGCGCCAGATCCAGCTCCACGATGCCGGTGGTGCAGCGGGCCAGGAATTCGCGGTCGTGGGAGACCAGCACGACGCCCGCGCGCAGCGAGGTGATAAAGCTTTCCAGACGCTGCAGTCCGGCCAGGTCCAGATCGTTGGTGGGTTCGTCGAGCAGCACCAGATCGAAGCGCGAGAGCAGCAGGGCGGCCAACGCGATGCGCGCCACCTGCCCGCCGGACAGCGCGGTCATCAGCGAGTCGATGGGCAGCTCGAAGCCGAGCTCCGCCAGCACGCCCGGGGCGCGGTCCTCCAGGTCCATGGCCCCGGAGGCCATCCAGTGCTCGAAGGCCACCGCATAGGCGTCATCGGCCCCGGGATCCCCGGAGCCCAGCGCCTCGGCGGTGGCTTCCATGGCGGCGGTGGCCTGCGCGCAGCCGGTGCGGCGGGCCAGGTACGCGGCGATGGATTCGCCGGCGATCCGCTCGTGCTCCTGCGGCATCCAGCCGATGAACGCGCCGTCCGGGGCGGTGGATACGCTCCCGACCATCGGCTCGTCGACCCCCGCCAGCAGCCGCAGCAAGGTCGTCTTGCCGGCGCCATTGGCGCCCACGATGCCATAGACCTCTCCGGGGGAGAGCGTGAAGCTGAGATTGGAGAAGAGGGTTCGATCGGCGTGGCCCCCGGCAAGGTCCTTGGCCACCAGTGTTGCAGTCATGGCTTCAAGTTTAGGTTCTTCTCGCCGCGCGCTCGCGCACGCCCCTAGCGTTGGTTGGCGAAGGCCTGGGAAATCTGCGCGGCGGTGTGGGCCACCAGCGCTCCGTGGTCCGCGCCGGGGGAGACCGCGCAGCGCGAGAGCGGCATGGCCAGGCAGATGGAGGCCACCACGTGGTCTTTCTGGGTGATCGGCGCGCTGACCGAGCCGAGGCCCGGGGTGCGCAGTCCCACCGATTCCACCCAGCCGTTGGCTTCCACCGCGGAAATGGCCGCGGCATCGAAGGCCAGCAGCCGGCCGCTGGAGCCGTGGGGCAGGGCCAGGCTGGCGCCGACGGGCAGGGTGGCTTTCAGCTCGTGCCGCGAGTCGACCGAGGCGACGCAGACGCGCGAGTCTCCGCGGCGGATCCACAGCTGCGCGGTCTCCCCGGTGGTGTCGCGCAGCTCGGTCAGGTAGCTGAGCCCCACGATTTCCAGGCGGCTGCGCACAAAGCGCCGGCCGAGGCTGAAGCTGCCCGAGGGTTCGCGGCGCAGGAAGTCGTATTCGGCCAGATTCAGCGCCAACCGGTGTGCGGTGGAGGTTGACAGCCCGGTGCGTCGGGCTAATTCGCTGGCCGTGGCGTCGCCGAATTCCAGCGCGTCAAGAATCAGGCAGATGCGGTCGAGCTGGCGGTTTGCGGTGGTCTCGGACAAGTGCTTGGCCTTTTCACTGGAGGGAAATACCGTCCCGGTCGGCGGTTATTGCCACTTGGAGGTAACTAGTTCCTACTGTATGGGAAATCGAGGGGTGCAATCAAGAGCGGAAATGCCGCGCTACGGGCTGGTGATTCCCCTCACCCCCTGCTATCGTGTTCCCACTAAATAGCAACAATTTCCCATAAGGTGGGAATGATCGTCGAAGGCAGGAAAGTTATGGCGCAGTACGAAATTTCGGTGATCCCCGGCGACGGGATCGGCCCCGAGGTCCTAGACTCCGCACTGACGGTGCTCGGCGAATGCGAAAAGCAGTTCGACCTGAAGCTGAATTACACCACCTATGACTTCAGCGCCGACCTCTACCGACGCACCGGACGCAAGATCACCGCGGCGGACATGGACGTGATAGGCGAAACCGATGCGGTGCTCTTCGGTGCCATGGGACTTCCTAGCGTGCGCGACGAGCACGGCCTGGAGCTCGGCGCCCAGGTGGAAATGCGCGCGCACTACAAACTCTTCGCCAGCCTGCGCCCGGTGAAGCTCTTCGCCGGGGTGCCTACCGCGGTGAAGGCCGAAAGCGTGGACATGCTGGTCATCCGCGAGACCTCCGAGGGGATGTTCGCCGGGCTCCACGATGCCCACGAGCCCAGCGATGAGCAGGCCTCCGACCGGATGACCATAACCCGCGCCACCTGCGAGAAACTCTTCGACGTGGCCTTCGCCGAGGCCCGCGCCCGGCGCACGCGCGGCACCCCGGGACGGGTCACCCTGCTGCACAAGTCCAATGCGCTGCGCAGCAATGTGCTGATGGAGAAGGTCTTCGACGAGGTGGCCGCGAAGAACACCGACATCGAGAGCAACAAGTTCTACATCGATGCCGGCTCGATGTACCTGGTCACCGATCCGGAACGCTTCGACGTGATCGTCAGCGAGAACATCTTCGGCGACATCACCTCGGAGATCGCCGCCGGGCTGGTCGGCGGGCTGGGCGTGGCCCCCTCGGCCGATGTGAGCCTGAGCCACGGGGTCTTCCAGCCCTCGCACGGCAGTGCCCCGGATATCGCCGGGACCGGCATCGCCAACCCGATCGCGATGATACTCTCCGCCGCGATGATGCTGAACTGGCTTGGCGAACGCCGCGCAGATGCCGCCTGCCTGCAAGCCGCACGCCACATCAACGAAGCGGTGGAACAGGTGCTGGCCAGCGGGCCGCGCACCAAGGACATCGGCGGCACCGCCAGCACCGGACAAGTCACCGACGCGGTGCTCCAGGCATTGAAGTCCACCGCCAAGCTATCCACCCAGAGCTTCTAGAAAGGTACGGAAGATGAATCAGAAGGTACTTTTTCTGAACCCGCTGAAGGACTACATCGACGGGCTGGAACGCTCCACTCCGGCGGGGTTCCAGCTGACCGTGCTGCCCGCCGGCACCTCGGTCCAGCGCATGTGCCGCGAAGCGGCGGAAGCCGACTTCATTATCGCGGGCATCGAAATCCCCGAAGAAGTCTTCCGGGCCGCGGGAAAGGCGAAGTTCATCCAGTACATGAGCTCCGGCTACGGGCAATTGCCCTTGGAGGTGCTCAACGACCTGGGCATTCCCGTCGCGCAGATGAAAACCCACTCGATCTCCGTCGCCGAGCACGCGCTCACCCTGATCCTCACCCTGCTGCGCCGCATCCCGGCCTCCACCGCGGCGCTGCGCGAAGGCAAATGGCGTCAAGACCTGGACGAAGCCTCCTACTCGGAGCTCTACGGCAAGACCGTGGGCATCGTGGGGCTGGGAAATATCGGGCGCTGGGTGGGCAAGGTGGTGCATCACGGTTTCGGGGCGAACGTGGTCTTCTACGACAACGCCGAAATCCCGCTGACCGTCTCCGAGCTGATCTCCGCCAAGCAGGTCTCGCTCGATGAACTGCTGCGCGTCTCGGACGTCGTCTGCGTGAATCTTCCGCTGAACGCCGACTCGGAGAAGCTGATCGGCCGCGAAGAACTGGCCAAGATGAACGCGCGCAGCGTGCTGGTCAACGTCGGGCGCGGCGAGGTGATCGATGAGGAAGCGCTGATCCAGGCGCTGCGCGAAGGGCGAATCGCCGGAGCCGGACTGGACGTGTTCGCAAGCGAGCCACTGAGCCTGAACAGCGAACTGCTGGAGCTTCAGAGCGTGCTCTGCACCCCGCATATGGCCGGTGTGGGCTGGGAAAACGTGGCGCGGCGCATCGAGACCGTGTGGGAGAACCTCGATGCGGTGTTGCGTGGGGAGGTCCCGCGTGGGGTGATCACGGCGACCAAGCGTGCGCCGGAGATCCAAGCGGTTTAGCGGCCGCAAGGCCAACGATCAATTGGCCGTTGGCAATGGTGGCACAACTTGAAGCGGGGGTGCCGCCGGGCCTCCGGCGGCACCCCCGATTGCCGCGGATCAGCTGCCGCGGATCAGTTCGGCGCAGCGCTCACCGATCATCATCACCGTGAGATTCGGATTCACCGTCACCAACTCCGGCATCACCGACGCATCGGCCACCCGCAACCCGGACACCCCCTTAACCCGCAGCTGAGGATCCAACGGCGACATCACATCCTCCACAGCCCCCATCCGCACCGACCCGGCCGGATGATACACGGTGTTATGCGTGCGCTTGAGGTAATCGAAGATCTCCGCATCGGACTGCACACCCTGGCCCGGGAACTGCTCCACCCCAGCCCAACCGGCCATCGCCGGCTGCCCGATGATCTCCCGGGCCTTGCGGATCCCGGCGATCATCACCCGCGCATCATGGCCCTGGACGTCGGTGAAATAACGCGGATCGACCTTCGGCTTGTCACGGAAATCGCAGCTGCGCAACCGCACCGTACCCCGGGATTTGGCATGCGTAACATTCGGAGTCAGACAGAAGGTGTTCTCCCCGGTCGGATACCCCTGGCGCAGGGTATGCATATCAAAAGGCACCGACCCGTAGTGGAACATCAGATCCGGACGATCCAGCCCCTGCACCGTGGGGGTGAAGATCCCGATCTCCCACCACTGGGTGGAAGTTTCCACCATGGGCTGCTTCGCCTCCCACTGGATCACCCCTTCGGGGTGGTCCTGCAGATGCTCGCCCACCCCCGGCGCGTCGAGGAGCACCTCGACGCCCACCGACTCCAGATGCTCGGCCGGCCCGATCCCCGAAAGCATCAGCAGCTTCGGCGAATCGATCGCCCCGGCCGAGAGGATCACCTCGCGGGCCGCGTGCAGCGTGGTAGTGCGCCCGAACGCCCCGTCGACCACGTCCACCCCGGTGCAGCGCTTGCCCGCATCGAAGTTCAGCTTCCGCGCCTGCAGCCCGGTGAGCAGCGTGAAGTTCTCCCGGCCCATAATCGGGTGGATATAGGAGACCGAGGAGGAGGACCGGGTGCCATCGGCACGCCGGTTGATCTGGAAGAAGTTCGCCCCGTTGAGCACCGTCTCATCGTTGTTGAACTTCGCCCGCGGAATCCCGGCCTGCGCGCAGGCCTCCAGCAGCGCCACCCCGCACGGATCGGTGCCCGGCACATTCATCAGGTGCACCGGACCCGAATCCCCATGGTGCGGGGCCGCCGGCCCGGCGTCCTCATTGCTCTCCAGCTGCTGATACAGCCGGTAGGCCATCGCCGCATTCCAGCCGGTGGCCCCGAACTTCGATTCCCATTCATCCAGGTCCTCGCGCGGCGCCCAGAACGCGATGCAGGAATTATGACTCGAGCACCCGCCCATCACCTTGGCCCGGGAATGGCGCATGAAGGAGTTCCCGTTCTCCTGCGCCTCGATCGGGTAGTCCCAGTCGAGGCCTGATTCGAGCAGTTCCATCCAGCGGTTCAGCTGCAAGACCTCCTCGATGCCCCGGTCATCGGGGCCGGCCTCCACCAGCGCGACACGCACGGCCGGGTCTTCACTCAGCCGTGCGGCCACCGCGGCGCCGGCCGAGCCGCCGCCGATGACGATGTAGTCGAAGTCTGTGTTCTCCATGTTCACGTTGCGCCCTTTCTTGCTTATTTCTCGGTGAACCAGCCGGTGACCGCCGGGGCCAGGTTCTGGTAGATGTGCTTGGCTTCCTGGTATTCGCCCAGCCCGGTCGGGCCCAGCTCGCGGCCGATGCCGGACTGGCCGAAGCCGCCCCATTCGGCCTGCGGCAGGTAGGGGTGGAAGTCGTTGATCCAGATCGTCCCGTGGCGCAGGCGTGCCGCGATCCGCTGGGTTTTGGACGCGTCCTGGCTCCACACCGCCCCGGCCAGCCCGTAGTCGGTGTCGTTGGCGGTAGCCACCGCCTCATCTTCGGTGCTGAAGGTTTCCACGGTGACCACCGGGCCGAAGGCCTCCTCGACCACAACGGACATGCCGCGGGCCACCTGGTCAAAGACGGTGGGCAGGTAGAAATGCCCGGCCCCCAGCCCGGGGCCGTCCGCATCGGTGGCTGCCCGGCCACCGCAGCGCAGCCGGGCGCCTTCGGCGAGCCCGGACTGCACATACGCCTCGACCTTTCCCAGGTGCTCCGCGGAGATCAGCGCCCCGGTTTCGGCGTGCTCATCAAACGGGCCGCCGAGGGTGATCTGCTCCGCGCGGCGCACCAGCTCCTCGACGAACCGCTCCGCGATGGATTCCTCCACGATGATCCGCGCCCCGGCCGAGCAGACCTGCCCCGAATGCACGAACGCGCCATTCAGGGCGTTGTCCACCGCGGCGTCGAAGTCCGCGTCGGCGAAGATCACGTTCGGGTTCTTCCCGCCCAGTTCCAGGGCGACCTTCTTCACCGTTCCGGCCGCCGCGGCCGCGACCTTGCGCCCGGTGGCCAGGCCGCCGGTGAAGGAGACCAGATCCACGTCGCGGTGCTCGGAGAGGACCGCGCCGACCTGCGCGCCGGTGCCGGTGACCAGGTTCGCCACCCCGGCCGGCAGGCCCAGCTCATCGAGCACCTCCATCATCAGGATCGCGGTGGACGGGCTCAGCTCGGCCGGTTTGAGCACGAAGGAGCAGCCGGCGGCCAGCGCCGGGGCGATCTTCCACGCGGCTTGGAGCAGCGGGTAGTTCCACGGGGTGATCATCGCCGCGACGCCGACCGGTTCGTAGACGATGCGGCTGAGCACCATCGGGTCCCCGGCGTCCACGATCCGTCCGGCATCGGTTCCGGCGAGCTTGCCGAAGTAGCGGAAGCAGTTGATGATGTCGTCCATGTCCAGCTCGGATTCGACCAGGCGCTTGCCGGTGTCCAGGGTTTCGGCCAGCGCGAATTCGTCCTTGCGTTCGGCCAGCCGGTCCGCGACGCGCAGCAGGAAGTCACCGCGGTCCGGGGCCGGGATCTGGGACCAGATCCCGGTGTCGAAGGCGCGGCGGGCCGCGGCGATCGCGGCCTCGGCGTCCGCGGGCCCGGCCTCGGAGACGAGGGCTACCGGTTCGCCGTTGGCCGGGCAGAAGATCTGCCTGGTCGCGGCGGAGCTGGCCGGCCCAAAACTGCCGTCAATGAACAGGGTTTTGCCGCCGTGCAGGCGCGGATTCTGGTTGTCTGGAAGGGACGTGGTGGGCTGCGGTTGCAGGTTCATATGTTCTCCAAAGAAATTTTCGAAGGTAATCGGTTGCGGCATCGCCGGGTGCGGCGCATTGCCCTAGCGTTCGGGGTCCGTGATGGTTCCGTATTTCAGCGCGTTCCAGAAATCGCCGCGAACGTAGCGCTGTTCGGGCTCCGGATTGTAGTCCCAGTGGTTCACCTTGCCCTGCTGCAGCGAGGTTGCGACCACCCGGCGGCTTGACTGGCTTGCCAGGATCCTGGACTCCAGCCGGGGCAGGTCGTACCGGGATTCCAACGCGCCGCGCAGTGCCGCGACGGTCTCGGCATGCTGCGGGTCTGCGGCCGCATTGCGCAGCTCATCGGGGTCGGCCGCCAGATCGAAGAGCTGGTCAGGGTCTCCCGGGCAGAGCACGAACTTGTAGTTCCCGCGGACGATGGTCAGCTGCGGGCGCAAGGTCCCTTCGGCCAGGTATTCGATGACCACGTCGCGTTCCCCGGCGACGGCTTCGCCGCGCTGCGCGCGGCGCATCGATTCCGTCAAGGAGCTGCCCGGAAGCTGCGCCGCTTCCATGCCGGCCAGGTCCAGGAGCGTCGGGGCGAGGTCGAGCAGGGACACCGGCTCGGCGAAGCGGCCGGTGGGCACCAGATGCGCCGGCCCGTGCATGATCAGCGGGACCCGCGAGGACTGCTCATAGGGGGACATCTTGAACCACAGCCCCTTTTCACCCAGCATGTCGCCATGGTCGCTGATCACGATGACCACCGTGTTCTCGGCCAGGCCCAGTTCCTCCAGCTGCGTGCGGATGCGCCCGATCTGGTCATCGATGTAGCTCACCGCCGCGTAGTAGGCCCGGCGCGCCCGGCGCACGCCGTCGATATCCGGATAGCGCTGGTCGAAGCCGCTCATCGCGCGCAGGCGATGGCTATGCGGATCCTGGGCGCGGTCGGGAACCTCGGGGTGTGCCGGGTCGGGAATCCCTTCGTCGGCAAACCGGTCCCAGTGCTCGCGCGGCGGCTCATAGGGGTCGTGCGGGTGGATGAAGGAGGTGACCATCAAGAACGGCAGGTCCTCGCCCGCGGCCTGGTTGGCCCGCACCCGGTCGTTGAGATGGCGCAGGGACCGGAAGGTGACCTCGTCGTCGAAGTCCTGCTGCACACTTGCCTTGGACACTCCGGCCTCGAAGACCGCGGCGGCGTCGTGGTACCACTGCAAGCGCTGCTCCAGCGGGCGGGTCCAATCCGGGATCATGTCCAGATCGGCCGGGTAGACATCCGTGGTGAGCCGCTGCTCGAATCCATGTTGCTGGTCCGGTCCGATGAAGTGCATCCGGCCAATCAGGGCCGTGTGGTAGCCGGCCCCGCGCAGCCGGTGGGCGAAGGTGGGAGCCGAGGCGGCGAAGTCGTCGCCGTTGTCGAAGCAGCCTAGATCCGAAGGCATCTGCCCAGTCATCATCGAGGCGCGTGACGGGGCGCACAGCGGGGTGTTACAGTAGGCGCGGTCGAAAACCGCCCCGGATTCGGCCAATGCGTCGATATTCGGCGTCTTGGCCGCCTGATCGCCGTAGGCGCCAAGCGCCTGGGCGGCCATCTGGTCGGCTTGGATAACAATGATGTTAGGTCGTTTGATTGACATCGTTTCTTCCTTTCGTAGTTACTGAAATTGGAGCTAGTTGATGAGTGCATGCTGTGGAGCCCAGCGTTCGGGAAATACCCCTGATGCGCGGCCGGCGCCGGCTGCGGCCCAGCAGGCAAGCGTGCTGGAGACCCTTGCGGCCCAGGCTCCGGAACAGCTGCGCCTGCTCGGATTGGCCGGCGGCACCTTCCTGATGGGCAGCGAGGACGAACTGGCCTACGTCGAGGATGGCGAGGGCCCGGTGCGTCAAGTCGCCGTGCCGCCCTTTGCCATCTCCGCCACCGCGGTATCCGTTGCGGAGTTTGCCGCTTTTGCTTTGTCCACCGGATACCGCAGCGATGCAGAAATCCACGGGGATTCCTTGGTGTTCGCCGGGAATTTGTCGAGCGCAACACGCAAGCTTGCAACGCCCGATGAGCATGCGCCGTGGTGGTGCACGGTCCCCGGAGCCGCCTGGCACCGCCCCGAAGGCCCGGATTCGGATGCCCTGGAGCGGGCGAACCATCCGGTGACCCACGTGTCCCTGCGCGATGCCCGAAGCTACGCGCAGTGGGTCGGCGCCCGGCTGCCCAGCGAGGCGGAGTGGGAGTTCGCCGCCCGTGGCGGATTGGAACAGCAGCCTTATCCCTGGGGTGCCGAATTCGAGCCCGGGGGACAGGCCCGGATGAAGACCTTCGCCGGAGAGTTCCCGCACCGCCCCACCAGCCCGGTCGGCACCGTCGCGGTGTCCGAATTTTCGCCCAACGGATTCGGCCTCTACAACATGACCGGCAACGTCTGGGAGTGGACCTCGGGGATCTTCTCCGCCGTAGATCCGCGTCCCGCCGTACGCGGCGGTTCGCACATGTGCCACGCCTCGTATTGCCGGCGATACCGGACCTCGGCACGCACCGCCGTCACCGCCGAAACCTCGCTGGCCCATACCGGATTTCGCTTGGCCGCCGACGTTCGCTGAGCGGTGCCGGCGGCGATCGTCTCAACGCCGCGGATCGCCGCCGGGTCTATCCGGGGAGTCCTCCGCCGGCTGCAGTGAAATCTCCCCGGTTTTCGGATCCCAGCCGTCGGCCCACTCGCCCGTGGCGTAGCTGTACCCCACCGGCACTCCGTTCTCGTCCGTGCGCTGATACCACTCGGTGTATTCCTCGCTGGTGGAATCCACATCGGCCCCGGCTCCTTCGCCGGGTGTCGTGGCGACCACCTGCAGCGCGAAGTCATCCCCATAGCGGTCGACACCTTCGAATACCGCATTGTTGATCGCATTTTCGGCGTAGTGGTGCCGCAGCGCGAACGGATCGGTCCGCAAATCGCGGAACCACGCGACGATGATCAGCAGCATGATGAGGGCGAAGGGGACCGCGCTGACGATGACCAGTTGCTGGAGCCCCGCCAAGGCGGAGGAATCGCCGAGCAAGAGCATGACGACGGCGATCCCGGACATCACCAGACCCCAGAAGACCACGATCCAGCGGCTGGGTTCCTGATTGCCCCGGGAGGTCAAGATGCCCATCACCACCGAGGCGGAGTCTGCGGAGGTGATGAAGAAGATCGCCAGCACCACGATGGCCACATACGGCAGCCACTGCAGGTACGGAAGGTTCTCGATCATGGTGAAAAACACCTGCGGGGCGGGCATCTCGGCGCTGAACCCCGGCAATCCCTGCTGGTACATCCAGATCGAGGTGCCGCCCATGATGCCGTAGGCGACAAAGAGCAGCGATGAGGGAATGAGGATCGTGCCCAGCAGGAACTGCCGGATGGTCCGCCCCCGCGAGATGCGTGCGATGAACGATCCGACAAATGGCGACCAGGAGATCCACCAGGCCCAGTAGTACACGGTCCACACGGACTGGAACTCCTGGGTTTCCCCGCCCCAGGACAGCGAGCGTCCCATCAGCTCGAACATCGAACCGAGATATTCCATCAACGACGAGGGCAGCAGATTGAGCAGGAACAGGGTGGGGCCAAGGAACAGCACCAGCCCGACGATGCCCACGGTGAGGATGATGTTGATGCTCGACAGATACCGGATGCCCCGCGAAACCCCGGAAACCGCCGAGATGATGAAGGCAACCGTCAGCAGGAGAATCAGGATGACCAGCATGTTATTGGTCAGTTCACCCGCGCCGGTGACGATGGTGATGCCGGTGCCGATTTGCATTGCCGCAATGCCGAGAGCCGCCGCGGTGCCAAACAGGGTGGCCACGATCGCGAACACATCGATGAGCTTTCCGGCGAAGCCTTCCGAATATCGCTGGCCGAAGAGGGTGCGGAAGATGGAGGACATGAGCAGTGCCCGGCCGCGGCGGTACGCGGCATAGGCAATGGCTCCGCCAACCAGCGCGTACATGGCCCAGGCGTGGAAGCCCCAGTGGAAGTAGGTCTGCGCCATGGCCCCGTGCATGGCCTCGGTGGTTTCCGCTTGGTGCGTCAACGGCGGCGGGGCAATGAAATGCGTCAGCGGCTCGGACGGGCCGAAAAACAGCACCCCGATGCCGATGCCGGCCGCAAAGAGCATCGCGACCCAGGAGAAGGTGCTGAATTCCGGCTTTTCCCCGTCCTTGCCGAGGCATATTTTTCCATAGGGAGAGATCGCCAGGCCCAGCAGGGAGACCAGGGTGATGATGGCGACGGTATTGAACAGCCAGCCCAAATTCAGCGTGGACCAGGAGAATGCGGCGGAAGCAATATGGGCAACTCCAGCCGGATCGAGGATTCCCCACAGGACGAATCCAATTGTCAGCGCCCCCGTGAGGCAGAGGACAAACTTGCTCACCTGGTAGCGCCGGCGCTGTTCGTCGATTCCGATACCGGGAACCAGCGCCGGGTGGATATTATGCGGATACCCCGGACGGCGAAAATCCAGATTGGGCAATCGCCGCCGGGACTTTTTCCGTTGTCGGGCCTGTGCGGTTTCCGCCCCGGGGACGGGCCGGGTTTCATCGGTTTTGGACATGGCAAATCTACCTTTGGTGATGCAGGGTCACCCCGACGGCGTGGGAACAGACATGCTCAAGGAGAGAGCGAATGACATGGCTGATCGGCCAACGGGGGCGCAATGCGATTAAGGAGCTGGGATGAGTGAGCCGGCATCGAAGCCATGCTCAAAGAGAACCAAGCCATCGAGGTTTGGTTCTAAAGTGCCTACACGGGTGCCGTGTGGCTACGGCTCGCAGCCCCACCAGCCAATGGCATGGGATTCCCAGGAATCATTCTCGTAGCCTGCGGTGCGTCGCGGAGAGTTTATGCGAAGCTTTTCCGCCGCATTGATCCTAGACAGATTGCGCGCCACAGAGATCGACCAGTCCGTGGACTGTGCAGGAGAATCGACGTGGCGCATGACACAAGACCCTAGACGTGGCGCATCACAGAGTCAAGGAAGCCCGGAAAAATCTTCGTACCAAGTAGCCGCGTCCAGCCGTCGATTAATTTGCGGCATCGGCATTGGGCACCGGCGGTGCCCGAGTGAACGCACTTATCCACAGATTTTTCTGGCGCATCCCGGCAGGGCGCGGACCGGGGCACACTGGTCTGCATGAACACCACCGATCTGGATCAGGCCCTCGACGGGTACGGTCAGCTGCTGGAGCGGCTGCACCGGACCGACGCCGAGGCGTGCCGCCAGATCGACGGGGCCGCGCTGCGCGCGGTTATCGAACAAGAAACCCAGGTGCTCATCGGATTGCGGCGCGCATTGCAGGACACCGCAGACCCGCGCCTGGCCCTGGAACTACTGGCCGCCGCGAAGAAAATCCAGGAAGAATGCACCCGGATGAGCCTGGTGGCCGCGGATCGGCTGGCCGCCACCAACGCGCACCAGTTGGAAGAAGAAGAGCTCAACGAACTGCGCATCCAGCCCGCCGACACCACCCGCGCTGCACGCCGCGCGTCCGGGCGGGCCTGCTTCAAAGACCCCGCAGAGCTGCTGGCCAGCTGGCTGAAGATTACCTACGCCAAGGCCAAGCGGATGATGCTCGACGCCAGCGACCTGATCGGCCGTCGTGATCCCGCAGGGCAGCAGGTGCCTCCGCGCTTCCCGCATCTGGGCCAGCTGCTCGATGACCCGCAGGTCAGCCCCGAGGCGGTCTGCGAGACCAGCAAGAAGATCTCGCGCCGCGAACCGGAGGACACCACTTTTGAAGGCACCCCGACCGAGCCGACGCTGCGCGATAACTCCGGAATCGCGGTTGAAGAACGTGCGGCACAGATCCTGCACGATGAGCTGACCGAGAAAGAAGCCGATAAGAAGATCGGCCTCCTGATCACCGTCGCCAGCGCTACTCCGGCCACCTCCACCGCCGCGGCGCTGTGCAGGGGAATGTATCGCCGGCAAACCAGCAACCCGCAGGTCGTTGAATTCGTTTTGCGCGTCGGCTTGCTCGAAGCCGAAATGATCGACTCGCTGATCGCCCAGGCGAATAACCCAAAAACCCAGGCCGGCCAGCGCGCACGGCAAAACCCGGCTAAGCCCGGCGTGGCACAGGGATCGGACTCCTTGCCCGAACAGCCCCAGCTGCCGGACTTCCTGCCTCCCGAGGCAGCCGGCTCCCGTTGGGAACCGGAGGCACCGCAAATGCGGGTGAGTCCACCGGAACGAGCGTTGAATGCGCTCTTGGAGCTGCTGAGCACGACCTGGGTGGACACCGGCAGCCGCCGCATCGAACCGGAGGTCATCGTCCACATGAAGTTCGATGATCTGCGAAACTTGGCCGGGGCTCAGGGAAGAACGGCCCACGGAACGGATCTTCCGCCGGGGGAGCTGAGAAAGCTCTTATGCGATGCGAAGATCATCCCGGCGGTCTTCGGCGGGCGCGGTGAACTTCTGGACTTCGGCCGAGCTAAACGGCTTGTTCCGCCAAGCCTGCGCAAGGCGGTGTTGGCGCGGGACCGTGGGTGCCTGGTGCCTGGCTGCACCGCGCCTCCGGAACGGGTGGAGATCCACCACATCAGGTCCTACGCCGAGGGCGGGGATACGAGCCTGGAAAATTCCGGGCCCGGCTGCGACGCGCACCATATGGCCTTTGACCTTGGAATCATCAAGGTCATCTTCAAGGACGGGCTGCCATGGGTGATCCTGCCCAAGCACATCGACCCGGAGCAAAAGCCGCGGCGCAATACCTACTGGGGCGAGGACGGCTAGCCGGCGTTCCCGCGCACCGGGCCGTCTGCTTCGACGCCGCGGCAGGCCAGGCAGCGCGGTCCACCACCCCCTCATTTTGGGCAGCTGCTACCATGGGGCTCCCCAAAGCAAAGGAGCGTCCCGTGGGCAAGGTGGTCATGTACGGGTCGGTGTCGGTGGACGGTTTTATCGCGGATGCGAACGACCAGCCCGGAGCGCTGTTCGACTGGTTGACCGGCGGCGAAGTCCCGCTGGATGAGAGCGGCGCGTTGAAGGTGTCGCAGGCATCCTACGACTACACCCGGCCATACTGGGATCGGATCGGGGTGACCATCGTCGGCCGCCACGTCTTCGACATGACGGATGGCTGGGACGGGAAGCCGCCGAGCGGGGTGGAGCACATGGTCGTCGTGACGCACCGGCCGAAGCCCGAGGGCTGGGATCCCGAGGCGCCCTTTCACTTCGTCGACGGCGTCGCAGCAGCCGTGGCCAAGGCGCAGGAGCTCGCCGGTGAGCGCATCGTCGAGGTTTCCGCTGGAGATGTTGGCGGCCAGGCGCTGGCCGCCGGCCTGGTCGACGAGGTGCGCATGGACGTCGTTCCCGTCGTGTTCGGCTCCGGAAAGCGCTACTTCGGGCCGGTCCATGCACAGCACCCGCTGGAGGATCCCGACGCGGTGATTCGGGGCGAGAGGGTGCTTCACCTGCGCTATCGGGTGCGCCGTTAGCCGATCGTGCTGCAACGGCAAAACCCCGGGGCGCTGGCGAAATCAATCGCTAGCGCCCCGGGGTTTTCACGTAGTAGCTCAGGGAAGCTACGTCGGTGGGTGCTTAGACTTGGTTTCCGAGCTTGAAGCCCTTGGAAGCCTGGCCGCGGTAGGTGCCGGTCTCGTCCTTCTCGCGGGTGTAGGAGAAGCCGTCGGCGCCGACGGTCACCGCCATTTCCGAGTCATCGGTGCGCTCGATGATTTCCTGCACGTTGCCGTCCAGGTCCAGGACCTTCGAAGCTTCGGTGTACCACGATGGAACTACTGGGTTGCCCCACCAGTCGCGGCGCTGGTTGTCGTGCACGTCCCAGGTGATGACCGGGTTGTCCGGGTCGCCGGTGTAGTAGTCCTGGGTGTAGATCTCGATGCGGTGGTCATCGGGATCCAGGATGTAGAGGTAGAACGCGTTGGACACACCGTGGCGGCCCGGGCCGCGCTCGATGCGGTCCGAGATGCGCAGCGCGCCCATCTTGTCGCAGATCTGGATGATGTTGTGCTTTTCGTGGGTGGAGAAGGCCACGTGGTGCAGGCGCGGGCCGTTGCCGCCGGTCAGCGCGGTGTCGTGCACGGTGCCCTTGCGGTGCATCCAGGCGGCGTAGGTGGTGCCTTCTTCGTCCTGGATGTCCTCGGTGACGCGGAAGCCCAGGTCTTCAAGGTACTTGCGGCCGCGTGGCACGTCCGGGGTGACCTGGTTGAAGTGGTCCAGGCGGACCAGCTCGCCGGCGGAGTACAGGTCATAGCGCATATGCAGACGCTCGACGTGCTCGGTCTCGAAGAAGAACTCGTAGGGGAAGCCCAGCGGATCCTCGACGCGGACCGCATCGCCGATGCCGCGCACGAAGCCTTCGCTGCGGCGCTCGGTGCGGCAGCCCAATTCCTTGTAGTACGCCTCGGCCGCGTCGACCTCGGCGGTGGAGCGCACGCGGAAGGCCATGGCCTTCAGCGCGGCCACCGGGCCGAGGGTCAGCACCAGATTGTGGTGGATGAACTCCTCGAAGGAACGCAGGTAGATCTGGGTGTCGTCCTCGTAGGACACGTGCAGGCCGAGCACGTCCACGTAGAACTTGCGCGAGGCGGCCAGGTCGGTGACAACCAGTTCGGCGTAGGCGCAGCGCAGGATGTCCGGCGCTGGAACCGAGGGGGTGGCGATTGGGTTGGAAATCTCTTTGCTCATTGTGTTGCTCCTTTGCGAATGGGCAGGATAAGTAATTAGGCGCCGAACTTCGGGGTGTGCACATCTCCCAGGGTGATGTGCACGGCCTGCTGGTCGGTGTAGAAGTCGATCGAGCGGTAGCCGCCCTCGTGGCCCAGGCCCGAGGCCTTCACGCCGCCGAATGGCGAACGCAGGTCGCGCACGTTGTGCGAGTTCAGCCACACCATGCCGGCCTCGATGTCCTGGGCGAAGTTGTGGGCGCGCTTCAGGTCGTTGGTCCACAGGTAGGCGGCCAGGCCGTACTTGGTGTTGTTCGCCAGCTCCAGGGCCTCTTCCTCGGTGTCGAATGGGGTGATTCCCACGACCGGGCCGAAGATCTCTTCCTGGAAGATGCGGGCCTCCGGGGCGACGTCGGCGAACACGGTCGGGGCGACGTAGGAGCCGTTTTCCTGGCCCTCGGGCAGGTTCTCCGGGCGGCCGCCGCCGGCGACCAGGCGGCCTTCGGACTTGCCGATCTCCACGTAGCTCATGACCTTGTCGTAGTGCTCCGGGTGGACCAGCGCGCCGACCTGGGTGGTTGGATCGTGCGGATCGCCGACCTTGATGTTCTTCGCCCGGGCGGCGTAGGCCTCGACGAACTTCTCGTAGATGCCGCGCTGGACCAGGATGCGCGAGCCTGCGGTGCAGCGCTCGCCGTTCAGCGAGAACACGCCGAACAGGGTGGAGTCGATGGCCGCGTCGAAGTCTGCATCGTCGAACACGATGGCAGGGGACTTGCCGCCGAGCTCCATGGACATGCCCTTGAGGTTCTCCGCGCAGTTGCGGAAGATCAGCTGGCCGGTGGAGGACTCGCCGGTGAAGGAGATCAGCGGAACCTTCGGGTGCTTGACCAGTGCGTCGCCGGCTTCTTCGCCGATGCCGTTGACCAGGTTGAAGACACCGGCCGGCAGGCCGGCCTCTTCGAAGATGGTGGCCCACAGCGAGGCGGAGAGCGGGGTGAACTCCGCCGGCTTGAGCACCACGGTGCAGCCGGAGGCGATCGACGGGGCGAGCTTCCAGGATTCGAGCATGAACGGGGTGTTCCACGGGGTGATCAGCCCGGCGACGCCGATGGGTTTGCGGTTCACGTAGTTCAGCTGCGAGCCCGGGACCTTGAGCGCATTGTCGTGCTGGGCGACGATCAGGTCGGCGAAGAAGCGGAAGTTCTCCGCGGCGCGCTGGGCCTGGCCTTTGGCCTGGGTGATCGGCAGGCCGGTGTCGAAGGTTTCCATCTCGGCCAGGCGGTCCTGCTGGGCAACGACCGCGTCGGCGATCTTGTACAGCACGTTGGCGCGTTCGCGTGGCTTCATCTTCGGCCATGGGCCGTTGTTGAAGGCCTCGGTGGCGGCGGCGACCGCTGCGTCGATGTCGGCCTGCTGGCCGGCGGCGGCGGTGGCGTAGTCCTGGTTGGTGACCGGGTCCAGGACGCCAAAGGTTTCCCCGCCGATGGAATCGACGAACTTGCCGCCGATGTAGTGCTGCAGGTGCGTCGGCAGGTTTTCCGGAACGAAGTGCTTGCTCATGGATGTATTCCTTTCGCGTGGCTTTCAACTGTGAAAGACATGAAATTGTGAAATCTTTTTAGGTGGCTGGGCCGAGGCTAGATGACCGAGGGGGCCATTCCGGCCTGGTCCAGATAGGCGTTCAGCGTATTGGTGCGGTGGGTGCGGGCGGCCTCTTCGATTTCGCGGGGGGAGGCGTGGGCGGCGATGAGTTCGAGCAGGTGCTGATGCTCTTCCACCGAGGCCCTGGCGCGGTGCGGGATGTGGGTGAAGGAGCTGGCTCGCATGGCCGCGAGCCGGCGCCAGCCGCGCTGCACCAGGTCCAGGATGTGCGGGTTCGGGCACTGGCTGTAGAGCTGCTGGTGGAACTCGTTGTTCAACGCGGTGAAGGCCACCGGATTGAAGTCCTCCAGGCACTGGCGCATCGCATCGTTCAGCTCCTGCGCCCGTTGCAGCCATGCCTCGTCCATTGCCGCCGCCGCAAGTGCGGTGGCCGCCGGTTCGATGACCGCGAGGGTCTGCATGGTGTGCAGGTACAGGGTCGAGTCGACCTGTGCGACGGTGGCGCCCACATTGCGGGTGAAGTGCACCAGCCCTTCGGCTTCCAAGCGTCGGATGGCCTCGCGCACCGGGACCACCGAGCAGCCCAGTTCTTCGGCGATGGTTCCCAGCACGAGTCGGTAGCCCGGGGAGTAGGCCCCGTTGACGATCCGTTCGGAGACCAGCGCGTAGGCGACCTCTGACTTGGAATTGCTCATTAGAGTTCCCAGCTGGCCAGATCCGGGGATCCGGCGTCCTTCCAGGCGTTGTACTTGGTCTTCCACTCGGTGTTCATCGGGAACAGGCCCTCGATGCCGTGGCCGCGCTGGACCATGGCGAAGATGAACTCGTCATTGGATTCGGTGATCATCGCTTCGGCGGCGACCTCTTCGACCAGTGCCGGCGGGATCACCACGATGCCGTCCGAATCCGCCACGATGACATCCCCGGGCTGGACCGACACGCCGCCGCAGGCCACGGTCAGGTCCTTGTCCCAGGCCACGTGCTTGCGGCCGAGGACCGCCGGGTGCGCTCCGTTGTAGAACACCGGGATCTCCAGGTTGGAGACCGCATCCAGGTCGCGCACGCCGCCATCGGAGATGATCGCCGCGGCGCCCAGTTGCTGGCTGCGCAGGGCGAGGATGTCGCCCAGGGTGGCCGAGCCGGTTTCCCCGCGGGCCTCCATGACCAGGATTTCGCCGTCGCCCAGGGAGTCGATGGACTGCTTCTGCATGTTGTAGCCGGCGCCGTGGGCCTTGAACAGGTCCTCGCGGTTCGGGATGTAGCGCAGGGTGCGGGCGGTGCCGATCACGCGCTTCATGCCCTTGGTGGCGCCGGGGACTTCGATGTTCACGTTGTTCAGCCCGCGCTTGCGCAGGGTGGCGGACAAGGTGGCGGTGGCCACCGCGGCGAGCTGCTCGCGGACCTTGTCGGTGAGCACGGACTTGCCGGTGAGAAGCGCTGGCATGCCGGCGGTTTCGCGGTCGCCGTAGGCGTCTTCCTTGTCCTTGTCGGTGACCTTTGGCTGGTTGCCGAAGGCCGCGAAGGTCTGTGTGCCCTCGACCGCGGTGGTCTTCAGCCGGCCGGTGGTGGCGCCGGAGAGCAGGTCGGTGACCTCAACCTCGACGACGTCGCCGGGGAAGAAGACGGTGGAGCCGGCCGGGGTGCCGGTGAGAATGACATCCCCTGGCTGCAGGGTCATCTGCTGGGAAAGATCCGCGACGATCTGCGCGAAGGAGAAGAGCAGCTCCGAGGTGTCGGCATCCTGGGCGGTTTCGTTGTTGACCCAGGTTTGCACGCGCAGCTTGGCTGGATCCAGCTCGGCCGCCGCGAGGGCGGTGGGGCCCATCGGGGTGTAGCCGTCGCCGGACTTCGAGCGGATGTTCGAGCCCTTGTCCGCGTACTTGATGTCATGGACGCCGAGGTCGTTCGAGGCGGTAACCGAGCCGACGTAGCTCCAGGCTTCCTCAACCGAGACGCGGCGGGCGGCCTTGCCGATGATCAGTGCGATTTCGCCTTCGAAAGCGAGCAATTCGGTGCCGGCCGGGCGTTCAACGGTGGAACCGGTGGTTGCCAGCGAGCTGGTGGCCTTCATGAAGTAGCTCGGGAACTTCGGGGTGCGGCCGCGCTGGGCTGCCCGCGAGGAGTAGCTCAGGTGCACCGCAAGAACCTTGCCAGCCTGGGCGAAAGTTTCTTCGCTCACCGGGATCGGATTGCTCATCTTTGATCTTCCCACTTTCGTCGTACATCAAATCGTATACGATCAGTGTGCGCTGAATCTCAGTCACTGTCAAGTCACTGCGCGCGATTGCTTCGCCACTGGTTGCCTGAAGTTCCTGATTGGGTGGAATTTTCCCGTGATTCCGCGGAAGTTAACTCCGATTCTTCACCTGGGCGGTCGGTTAATCAACCACTTTTCCGGGCGCGAATCGGTTGTAGAAATAGGCGCAAGTCAGCGCGATGGAGCCAGAGATCGTATATATGATCCAGTTCAAAATGGGGCAGTTGAACAGAAATGATGGCGTTGTGCTCTTGCAGGACAAATGCCTGTAGCTGGAAAGCTGCAATCGGGGTGGGTGGCGAAAAAGTAGAAAATCCGTCGGTAGCGCGATTCTTCGCCAGAAACAGGACTTCTTCTGACCTGTAACCTGTCCTTTTCACAACAAGGAGACGGACGCGCGGGTGATCGCAATGGTCAGTAGCCATTACCTTGATTCGTACGTGATATCTGGTTCAGACTCATGCCAGAAGAATTAGGGTTGGTGGAGGTTTACCCACTTGTCTTGCGAACGAACAATGTCGGGCACAGAGAACCCTGGCGTCGTCTATTCGACGAATTCACAAGTCACGCCCAGTTAGGCCGGGCGCCTGAGCTGCTCGGACATTTGACTTGAAGAGCTTACTCCTGAGGTCAAGTGCTCGCACCGCCGTAGGGAGGGAAAGCCGATGACTGCCGCTAGATGCGTCATTTCAGAAATGCGAAACTGGTACGGCAGGCCCCTTGGAGTATTCGTGGTTAAACGGGCTGCCGTACCTGTGTCTTGCTTTTAGGACTCAATAGCCTTGGATGCCTTTGAATTCTCCAAGATTTCCTCCATGAGTGGATCGGTCCGCTGCTCGTGGGCAGGCAGGTTCATCACGCTGGAGAAGAGGTTTGCCATTCGACGGGCCGACTCCAACCCTTCGCCCTCGACGGCCCATGAGTCGAAGGTGAAGGTGAGGTTCTCGTCCTTGGTGATGATCTCCAAAGTAGGACCCTTTTTTGGCCTTTCAAGGAAGCGGACGTAACGGATATCGTTCAGCGGGGTGATGCGCTCAACGGCGCCTTCTTTAGTGAGTTCGCTCTGATCAGCCACAAAGAAATATTCTGAGGCAATTCCGAGATATACGTTGTTCGCGAGGAGTCTTTCCTGATTTGCATCGGCCAAGGCAAGAACCTGTGCAGGCTCAGGAAGGGACCAAGCAAGGATATCTGTCAGTTTGCTTGGGGTCTCGGACTTGAATACGGAAACCTTCGGAGCCACGGCCCTTCGTCGGGGGAGTACCTGGCTGCGCAGATCGGCGACGGAGGCCGAGAGGGCTTCTGCCATCGCCATGGCCTCGTCAATATTGCGACGCTTCGACGTGAAGGGAAGGCTGCGTGCGGAGGGCAACAATGACAGCAATCGCACGTTGCGTTCAACCTCGGCGAGCAAGTGGGCGATTTCCAACATGGCTTCGTCATGTTCGGACTTGGTTTCCTCAACGAGGTGGGTAAGCAGACGTTCGTTTGCGTCCAGATTTTGTGCGTCGTGGCTGATGAGGCTGCCGCGCAGCGCTTGGGCGCGGTACCAAGCGAATTCGGCCATGAGCATCCCGTGAGCATCGGCGATGATCTGGTCGAAATTTTTCTGGATATAGCTTCGACTGGTTTTGGCGTCCGCATCCAGTGCCTTGAGGTGATCCCGCACGAAATCCACGAACAACTTGCGGAACTTGCGCAGATCGGCCTGACGGCTGGCCAACGGGGCAAAGATGTGCTCGTTGACCGTTCCAGCCGCCTCGGCTTCGTTCAGGGCCTGGAGGCTAGTTTCATGCAGGCCGATTAGTGTGGCCCACTGGTCTTGGTGGATGGCACGCAACACGTCACGGGTCAGCTCGATGTTCTCGTCAACCCGACGCGAGATTGAGGCGAGCTGCATTTGTAGCGCCAGCAAGACCAAGGCCGGACCCAGCATCGGCGCCAAGAGTGCACCCTGAGCCCCTACTGCGGGAAGAAGGCGTGCGTGGGCAACTAACTTCCCGTTTGCAGTAACGATGGTTCCCAGACTTTGGCCACCGGATTGCATCAACGAATTTCCTGCCTGGTTCAGAAGCTGCAGCGATTCTGGAGCCAAGCGGACAAGCCCTTGGGCTTTAGGCAGGGCGCTGGCACCCAGTGCGGCGAGGTTCCCGACACCGGCCGCGGTCGAGAGGCGGTCGGTGAGCCGCTCTCCGGCTGCCTGGCCCAGCACATTGAATTCGAGCAGGTCCATACCCTTAGGGGCGTGGTCGGCAAAAAGTAACGCATAGCCGTCTCCGACGTTCAGCAAAGTCAGTTCGGACTCAGTGGCAGCCAATGCCGACTCTGACTCATTGTCCCGGACGACGTCGGAAATTTCGGTCGTTGGATCTACTGGAGTGGACATGAAGTTCCTTTGCTGGACAGGAAGCGAATGAAGGGCGGCAATAAGGCAGGATCTGATTGGGTGAGTATCCGTGTCGACACCAGCAGTCTATCGTTCCCAATGGTCCGGGGTTGGGCGTTTCATCCGCGGTGGTGCCGATCAAGCAGCGAAGCCCCCCGGAAGTTCCACTGACGTGTGAGCTCCGGGGGCCAAAGCCACAGAATTTTCCTTAGACAGCGGTGGTGCGCGCAACTGCCGCAGCGCGTTCATCGGCTTCGCGCAGGGCACGCTCCACACGGTCCACGTCTCGCACGGCGCCCTTATCTGCGGACAATGCCATGGCGGCATAGGCACGCAGTGCGGGGGAGACCACGCGCTCGCGGTTCGCCGGGCGGTAGCCGGTAGTTGCCAGCAAACGCTCGCGGCGCTCGGCCAAAACATCATCAGCTACATTCAGCGTCAGGTCGCGGGTCGGGATGTCGATGGAGATCGAATCGCCATCCTCAACCAGGGCGATGATGCCACCGGACGCCGCCTCGGGGGAGACGTGTCCAATGGATAGTCCCGAGGTGCCGCCGGAGAAACGGCCATCGGTGATCAGCGCGCATGACTTGCCCAGGCCGCGGCCCTTGAGGAATGAGGTCGGGTAGAGCATTTCCTGCATGCCCGGGCCACCCTTGGGGCCCTCGTAGCGGATGACCACTACATCGCCGGCCTTCACCTGCTTGTTAAGGATCTTCTCCACCGCTTCGTCCTGGGACTCGCAGACTACCGCCGGACCGGTGAAGCTCCAGATGGAGGGGTCCACGCCAGCGGTTTTGACCACGGCACCATCCACGGCAATGTTGCCGCGCAGCACAGCCAATCCTCCGTCCTGGGAGTAAGCGTGTTCTACCGAGTGGATGCAGCCTTCGGCGGCGTCCGTATCCAGTTCTTCCCAGCGCGCGGACTGCGAACCGGCGGTGGAGGAACGTACCCCGCCCGGAGCGGCGTGCCACAACTCGAGGGCCACGTCGGTGGCTTTGCCGCCGCGGATATCCCAGTCGTCCAGTACCTCGCCCATGGTGGCGGCGTGCACGGTGTTCACCGTGTCATCGAGCAGTCCGCCGCGGCGCAGTTCGCCGAGGATGGCAGGGATGCCACCGGCCCGGTGGACATCTTCCATGTAGTAGATCTTCCCTGCCCCGGCGGAGTTCGGGGCGACCTTGGCAAGGCAGGGTACCCGGCCGGAAATTTCATTGATTTCTTCCAAGCCGAACTCGACGCCAGCCTCGTGGGCGGCGGCCAGCAGGTGAAGAATCGTGTTGGTGGAACCGCCCATGGCAATATCCAGGGTCATCGCGTTGCCGAAGGCCTCGATGGTGGCGATATTGCGTGGCAGTACCGTCTCGTCGCTGTCTGCGTAGTAGCGGTTTGCGATATCCACGATGGTCTTGCCGGCGTTTTCATACAGTGCGGTGCGTGCGGTGTGAGTGGCAAGGGTGGAACCGTTGCCCGGCAGGGCGAGGCCCATGGCTTCGGTGAGGCAGTTCATCGAGTTGGCGGTGAACATCCCCGAGCAGGAGCCGCAGGTAGGGCAGGCCGATTCTTCGATGCGCAGCAGGTCCGCGTCGGAGACGTTTTCGTTCACTGCCTCGGAGATGGCATCCACCAGGTCCAAGGTGCGCACGGTGCCGTCGACCAGGGTGGCGCGTCCTGATTCCATCGGGCCGCCGGAGACGAAGACGGTAGGAACATTCAAGCGCAGGGCTGCCATGAGCATGCCCGGGGTGATCTTGTCGCAGTTGGAGATGCAGATCAGCGCGTCGGCGCAGTGCGCGTTGACCATGTATTCGACCGAGTCGGCAATCAGATCGCGCGAAGGCAGCGAGTAGAGCATGCCGCCGTGACCCATGGCGATGCCGTCGTCCACGGCAATGGTGTTGAATTCTCGGGGGATCCCGCCGGCCTCGATGATGGCATCGGAGACGATGCGGCCCACCGGCTGAAGGTGGGTGTGGCCGGGAACGAATTCGGTGAAGCTGTTGGCCACGGCGATGATCGGCTTGCGGCCGAGATCCGCGCCGTTGACTCCGGCTGCGCGAAGCAGTGCGCGGGCGCCTGCCATGTTGCGGCCGTGGGTAATGGTGTGCGAGCGATAAGTGGTCATCCTCAAATCCCATCATAGATTTGTTCGCTAACCCAGACGGCCTTGATACTAGTAGTACTACTACCACGTTGAGGAGAAGTGCCCATGGATGCCGAGCAGAGACGCCGCGATGAGCTGGCGGCTTTCCTCAAGGACCGCCGGGCGCGCGCAGACCGCGATGCGCATGGGCTGCCGGCGGTGGGCCGCAGCCGGCTGCGCGGCCTGCGCCGCGAGGAAGTCGCGACCCTGGCCGGCGTTTCGGTGACCTGGTATACGTGGCTGGAGCAGGCGCGGGATATCAACCCCTCACGCCAGGTGCTGGTCTCACTGGCCCGGCTGTTTCGGCTGACGCCAGTGGAGAGCACCTACCTGTTGTCTCTGGGCGGGCATCGGGAGATCGTCCGGGAATCCTCGGTCGGGATGACGCCGGCGCTGCAGCGACTGCTCGACGCCCTGGGCTTCCCGGCGTTCCTGCTCGGCTCGGACTGGTCCATCATCGGATGGAACGAAGCCTATGCGCAGCTGTATCCGCGGATCGTTTCGTTGGATGAGGGGGACCGGAACCTGCTCTGGCTGGTGTTCACCGACGCCGCGTTGCGCGAAATGCTGCCGGATTGGGAAGAGCAAAGCCGCAGCTTTGTCGGAAGCTTCCGCGCGGAAACCCGAGGGTGGCTGAACCCGGCGGGGGACAGCGGCATCGTTGCCCGGGTATCGGCGGCCTCGCCGGAATTCGCGGCGATTTGGAAGCAACGCGACGTGGCGGGATTCCGCACTGGAGAACGGCTATTCCGGCACCCGGCAAAGGGCGTGACCCGCTACGAACAGCACAATCTGGTCCCCGCGGAGGCCTCGGATCTCACCTTGCTCTGCTATACGCCGGTCCAGCGCTGCACGCTGCCTCTCCTGTGCCGCCCGCTAAAATGACTAGGCACGAAATCATGCATTCATGGAGCTCGGCAGGCAAAGCTGGATTTTGCAGGACCGGCGCGTCAGAAGTCACAACTGAAGCAGCTGGAGAGCATTCCTTTCGGCATTGCGTTCACCGTCGTCAAGTTGAAGGTGTAGGACCGCACCGGATGGAACCGGAGGATCCTTCGGCATGTCCGATCCTGTTCGCACCTTATCTTTCAGCGAACAACATTCAGCCCTTCAGGAACTCCAGCGCCTTCTCCTTGAACTCGTGGCTGGTCACCGCGTTTGAGTGGTTGCGTCCGGCGAGCCACAGCACCTCATTGGTGGTACCCGCATCCTTCAGCAGTCGGCGCAGATGCGGCATGGTCGTGGCCAGCTCATCTCGATCCCCGGCGACGAGCAGCGTCGGAACCGTGGGCACCTTGGCGGCTGGATCGTACGGCTCGGATTTGATCGCTTCGATCAGCTCGAATAGCGCGGTGAGATCGTTGCTGGGCTCGGCCGCGGCGATCTTCATGATGGTCGCGGTGTAATCATCGTTGATTTCCTCGCCGGTAGCCTGATTGGCGCGAGCCTGATCCAGGGCGAAGGCGGCCAGCGGATCACCGGCGCCGGGGCCTCCGATCACCAAATGCTCCACCAGATCCGGGTTGAAGGCGGCGAATTCCCAAGCCAGGCGTGAGCCCAGGGAATAGCCGATCACGTCGACCGGATCCTCATCGCGATCCATGACGATCGCGGCCAGCGCCTGGCGAATCTGGCTCGGTGCCCAGCTGCCGCTATTGCGGCGGGGGTCCTCGCCGTGGCCCGGCAGGTCGATGAGCAGCACGTTACGTCCGGCATCGGTGAAATATTTCAGCCAGCGAGAACGCGCCCAATTCAATTCGCCGGATGAGGCGAAACCGTGGATGAACAGCACAGATGGGCCGTTCACCTCAGTCTTTGCGGGAATCACTCGAAGATTAAGATCCAGGGTCATGCCTTCGATCATAGGTCATTTTGACCCGGGACTGTGATCTGGAACTAGCGCGGCAATGCTGTTAATGTCAGAATGACTCTAACCAATTCTGCGGCACTGGAAATGAGGCAAGGCATAGATGTCATCGGCACCCGGATGGGCCAACGTCGACGAGCGGCGCAATCTGCCGCCCGCACTCGCCGTCTCCACCGTGATCCTCGGGATCCGGGAGGGGCAAGATGGCGGACCGGACAAGCTCTGCCTGCCGCTGGTGCGCCGGATCCGCCAGCCGCACGCCGGAAGGTGGGCGTTGCCCGGCGGTCCGGTGGAACCCCGCGAATCCCTGGGCCAAGCCGCCGGACGGAGCCTGGCCGACACCACCGGACTGCGGCCCAGCTACCTCGAGCAGCTCTACACCTTCGGGGATATCGACCGCTCGCCCACCGGGCGGCTGGTGACCATCGCGTACTTCGCGCTGCTCAACGCCGACCAGGTGGGGGCCACGGTGCGCGACGAGAACGTGGCCTGGTTCGATATCGATGACCCGCAGATCGCCCAGCTGGCCTTCGACCACCGCAAGATCGTGGACTATGCGCTGTGGCGGCTGCGGAACAAGACCGAGTACGGGCAGATCGCCCACCGGCTGCTCGGCGAGCGGTTCACCCTGGCGGCCCTGCGCGGAGTGTACGAAGCGATTCTGGGACGGCGCCTGGACCCGGCGAACTTCCGGCGCACGCTGAAGAGCACCGCGACCATCGAGGCCACCGACGAATACCTCGCCGGCGGGCAGCACCGCCCGCCGCGGCTTTACCGCTATGTGGGCCATGGGCCGGATCCGCTGGAAGTCGACCCGCAGCAAAGCTAAGCACCCCCGACTCACCGATTTTTTGGCAAGGAATGGACAACACACCATGAGCACGCAACTCACCGATAACAACTCCGGATCCGTGGCGCAGAACATCACCCGGCTGACCCTGCTGGCCCCGGGCTCCACCTGCTCCACCGAACTGGCCTCCAATCCCTGGGACACCCCGGCCGGATACGGTCCGGGCGCCTCGCAGGAGGACCAGATCCCGTCCGGCTACCCGGTGCAGGGCAGCTTGCCGGAGGAATACCTCAAGGCCAGCGATGCCGAACTCGATACCCGCATCCGCGCCGCCAAGGAAACCCTGGGAGAGCGCGCGGTGATCCTCGGGCACTTCTACCAGCGCGACGAGGTGGTGCAGTACGCGGACTTCGTGGGCGACTCCTTCCAGCTGGCCAATGCAGCGCTGACCCGTGACAAGGCCGAGGCGATCGTCTTCTGCGGCGTGCATTTCATGGCCGAGACCGCCGACATTCTCTCGCGCCCCGAGCAGGCGGTGATCCTGCCGAACCTGGCCGCGGGCTGCTCCATGGCCGATATGGCCGATGGCCCCAGCGTCCAGCAGTGCTGGGATGAGCTCACCGAGCTGTACCGGGATGAAGAAGATGACGGCCGGATGCCGGTGATTCCAGTGACCTACATGAACTGCTCGGCCGAGCTGAAGGCCTTTGTGGGACGCAACGGCGGGCTGGTGTGCACCTCCTCGAACGCCGCGACGGTGCTTGAATGGGCCTTCGAGCGCGGGCGCCGGGTGTTGTTCTTCCCGGACCAGCACCTGGGCCGCAATACCGCCAAGGCCATGGGGGTGCCGCTGGAAAACATGCCGATGTGGACCCCGCGCAAGGCGCTGGGCGGAAACAGCGAGGAAACCATGCGCGAGGCGCAGGTGATCCTCTGGCACGGGTTCTGCTCGGTGCACAAGCGCTTCAACACCAACCAGATCGCCAAGGCCCGTGAGGACTACCCCGGTGTGCGCGTGATCGTGCACCCCGAATGCCCGATGGAGGTGGTGGATGCCGCCGATGAGGCAGGGTCCACCGACTACATCCGCCGGGCCATCGCCGAGGCCACCGAGCCGACCGTGTTCGCCATCGGCACCGAGATCAACATGGTCAACCGGCTGGCGGCCGAATACCCGCAGCACACCATCTTCTGTCTGGACCCGGTGATCTGCCCCTGCTCCACCATGTACCGCATCCACCCGGGGTATCTGGCCTGGGTGCTGGAGGAACTCGTGGAAGGACGCGTGGTCAACCAGATCCGGGTGCCTCAAAACCAGCAGGCAGACGCCAGGATCGCCCTGGACCGCATGCTCGCGGCCAAGCCATGAATGAAAGCACCGGGAAGCGGATCGTCATTATCGGTTCCGGGGTCGCCGGGCTGAGCGCCGCACTGGAAGCCGTGCGCCTGGGCTTGACGGTGACGGTGCTGACCAAGGACGCGCTCGGGGACGGGAACAGCAAGCTCGCCCAGGGCGGGCTCTCGGCGGTGACGGCACAAGGCCTGGCCGCCGGAGACAGCGTACAGACCCATGTGGCGGACACCTTGAAGGCCGGGACCGGGCACTGCGGGCACCATGCCGTGCAGGAAATGTGCGGCGCGGCCGGCAACCTGGTCGCCAGCCTGGAAGAGCACGCCGTGGCCTTCGACAGGAACACGGATGGAAGCTACCAGTTGGGGCTGGAGGCGGCGCATAGCGCGCACCGGATTCTGCACGTGGACGGGGACGCCACCGGTGCGGGGTTGATCGAGGCGCTGAGGCAGGCTGTGCGCTCCGCCCAGACGGCCGGGCAACTGGAGATCATCGAGCATGCGCTGGCCATCGAGCTAGAGTTCTCGGCCCAGCGGCTCGCTGCGGTCCGCTACCTGCATGGCGATGAAGAGCTAATGCTGGAAGCCGACGCGGTGCTGCTGGCCACCGGGGGATTGGGCACGCTCTACCAGGCGAGCACCAACCCGAAGGGCGCCACCGCGGACGGGATCGCTCTGGCCGCCCGAGCCGGCGCGGTGATCACCGACGCCGAATTCATCCAATTCCACCCGACCCTGGTGGACCCCTCGGCGTACCCGGGCGCCGGAATGATCAGCGAGGCGGTGCGCGGCGAGGGAGCGGTCCTGATCACCGAAACCGGCCAGCGTTTCATGCCCGGACTCCATGAGCGGGCCGAGCTTGCCCCGCGCGATGTGGTGGCCCGGGCGATCCACGCGCAGAACCTCGCCGGGCACCGGGTGCTCCTCGACGCCCGGGGTGTGGAAGCCGCGCGCGGAGCCGGGTTCCTGGCGCGGCGTTTCCCCTCGATCTCTGCGCGGCTGAAGGACGCCGGGCTGGACCTGGCCGCGGAGCCGATTCCCGTGGTGGCCGCCCAGCACTATGCCATGGGCGGGATCCACACCGATACCCACGGACGCAGCAGCGTGCCCGGGATCTATGCGGCGGGGGAATGCGCGAACACCACCGTGCACGGGGCGAACCGGCTGGCGAGCAATTCGCTGCTCGAAGCGATGGTCTTCGCCCGCAAGGCGGTGGCGGCCATGGCCCGGGACGAGCCCGGAAGCGCCTGCGAGCTGGATAACGTGGAGCTTTGCGCATTGCCGCCGGGTCGCACCGACGCGCCCTTGGAACTGCCGCAGCTGCAGGCGCTGGCCAGCGTGCACCTCGGCGTGCACCGCACCGGGCAGGGCCTGCAAGCCTTGATCCGGGTGCTGGGCTCCAGCGCCCCGGTGGCCCAGGGGCGGCGCGAACTGATCGAACTGGGCAACCTCTGGATCACCGCGCGGATAGTCGCCCAGGCGGCCGCCGCGCGCGGGGCCAGCCTCGGCGCGCACCATCGGCTCGACGGCGCGAGCCCGGGCGAGCACACCACCACACGATACGGCTGGGTTCTGGATGCTGCGCAGCACACCGGCAGCCGGCCACAAAGCAAGGAAGTCAACGCGTGAACCAGCCAATCCACCCGGTGCCCACCGCGGCCATCGACCGCATCCTCGAATTCGCCTTTGCCGAGGACAATCCGCGCGGGGATCTGACCGCTGATACCATCGTGCCCGCCGGGGCCAAGGCCACCGCCGCGGTGCGGGCCCGCGAGGCAGGGGTCATGGCCGGCGGCGCCGTCTTCGCCCGGGCGATGAAAATGGTCAACCCGGAGATCCACGTGGTCCAGCTGGTCAAGGAGGGGCACGTCTTCGAGACCGGGGACAGGCTGCTGACGGTGGCCGGTCCGGCCGCCTCGGTGCTGACCGCCGAACGGGTGGCGCTGAACCTGCTGCAGCGGATGAGCGCGATCGCCACCGCCACGCGTCAGCTGGTGGACCTGGTGGCGCACACCAACGCAAGGATCGCCGATACCCGCAAAACCACCCCGGGGCTGCGCGTGCTCGAACGCTATGCGGTGCGCTGCGGCGGCGGAGTGAACCACCGCGACAACCTCTCCGAGGCGTTCATGGCCAAGGACAACCACCTGGCCTTGCTGGATGACGGCGAGGAACTGACCACGGCGTTGAAATCGGTGCGCGCCCGGCTGGGGCACACCACCGCCATGGAGGTGGAGGTGGACTCCGTCGACCAGCTTCCGGCGGTGCTGGCGGCGAAGGTGGATGTGATCATGCTGGATAACTTTGCGCTGGCGGATCTGCCGGCGGCCATCAAGCTGATCGACGGGCAGGCGATCATCGAGGCCAGCGGCAATGTGCGCGCCGAGACGGTGGCGGGCATCGCCGAGACCGGGGTGGATATCATCTCCTCCGGGGCGATCACCCACTCGGTGCAGGCCATCGACCTGGGGCTGGATATGGTGGTTGCATGATCTACATGGATGCCGCCTCCACCGCTCCTCCGCGCCAGGAGGTGCTGGACCTGGTCACCCCGCTGCTGACCAGCAACTTCGGCAATCCCGCCTCGCTGCACGAGCTGGGGCACCAGGCCAAGCGCGCCAACGACTGGGCTCGCGCGCAGGTTGCGGCCGCATTGGGCGTCACCGAGCCGGAAATCTACTTCACCTCCGGCGGTACCGAGGCGGATAACACCGCGATCATCGGCGCCGCGCTCGCGGCGGCGCGCGGCAAGGTCGTGGTGACCAGCTCCATCGAGCATCCGGCGGTGCTCGAGGCCTGCGCCTATCTGGTGAACTTCCACGGATTTGAGCACCGGATGATTCCGGTGGATGCGTATGGGATGGTGCGCCTCGATGAGGCGGCGGCGCTGATCGACGAGCAGGTTGCAGTGGTGTCGGTGATGGCGGTGAACAACGAGGTGGGCACGATCCAGCCGATCGCCGAAATCGCCCAGCTGGCTCGGGCGGCCGGGGCGCTCATGCATACCGATGCGGTGCAGGCCGCCGGCTGGCTGGATCTGGCGCAGCTAGCCTCGCAGGTGGATGCCTTGAGCCTGTCCGGGCATAAGATCGGTGCGCTCAAGGGCAGCGGAGTGCTGTACTTCTCCAAAGATCACGCGCTGGTGCCGCTGCTGCACGGCGGCGGGCAGCAGGGCGGGGTGCGTTCGGGCACCGAAAATCCGGCCGCCGCGGTGGGCCTCGCCCGCGCCCTGCAGGTCTGCGCCGAACAGCGCCTGGCCGGCACAGGAGACGGCTACGGCGAGTACCTGATTGAACGCATCAGCAAGGGTCTCAACTCCGAAGAAGAAGGCCTGGTCCAGCTGACCGGGCATCGAGCGCAGCGTGTGGGCGGGATCGTTTCCTTCGTCTTCCCGCGCACCGCGGGGGAGACCGTGCTGATCGAATTGGAACGCCGCGGGGTGCTCTGTTCCTCGGGCTCGGCCTGCTCGGCTGGAAGCACCGACCCCTCGGCGGTATTAACTGCAATGGGCTACGAGGCGCAGCTGGCGCACACCGCCGTTCGGCTGTCCTTCACTCGGGGGATTAAGGAAAACGAAATCAGCCAGGTAGCCAGCGCCGTGGTGGCCACGGTCAAGGCGCTGGTGGGCAACTGATCGCCCGGATCATCCGATCCCGAGCGGGCTTGGGCGAACTATGGCGGCTGTGATTCCACGACTTCATGAGGATCGTGCTGGTCGAAGGTGAAAGTGACGCGGTGGCGGTGCGGACATTGGCCGCAAGGCTGCAGATGCCCGTCCCGCAGGTGCTGCCGGTGGGCGGATCCAAGGGCGCCCGCCGTGCCGCCGTGCAACTGGAGGGCGCGCAGTTGTTCGGCCTGGTGGACGCCGCCGAGCGGCGCGATTTCGAACGCGTACTGGCAACGGTGTTCGTCTGCGACCCCGATCTGGAATTCGAATTCATCCGGGCGCTCGGACCGCTGGGCGTCGAAGCGGTGATCGCCGGGCAGGGGGAGCTGGGGTCCTTCTGCCGCCTGCAGGCCCAGCCCTACCAGCGGAACCAGCCACTGGAACGCCAGCTGGCCCGATTCTTCGGCGGGCGCAGCGGCAACAAGGTGCGCTACGCGCGGCTGCTGGCGCAGGCGGTGCCGCTGGAGGACCTCCCGGCTCCGCTCGCGGCCTTGCTGGAGCGTCTTTGTTCCCCGCTTCCAAAGGGCGAAGTCTGAGGCAACGAGCGCGGCGGAGATCTTTCAACCGCAGCGCGACCCGGCGGAGGTTTACTCAATAGCGCCGCATTGAGCGGCGTAAATTGTGCGGGTTTGTTCGGAATCGAGCAGCATCGGTGATTTTCGTACACTGGGCACCAGTTTCTCGTTACCTTGATGAATAGGTGCTGACTGGGGCGCTTATTCAATGAGAAGGTTTGCGGAAGGGAACAGACGAACGATGGCTATCACTCGTGAGCTGTATGCGAAAAGTTTGGAAAGCGAGCACGGAACGTGGGCCGTGTGGGGCGATGCGTCGGGAACGGCACCGGTTACCGGGGAGAACTTGCATTTTCCCTCTGAAGATCCGGGAATGCTTGACGTGTTGCATGCCGAGGTCGTTGTGGTGGCGCTGAACCGCGGCAGCAAGCGTGCAGCCGGAGGACCTCCGAATTTTCACACCAGTGTGAAATCCAATGACCATATTCTGGGAGAGGCGTTCCGCGGAACCGCTGTCTGGGGAGCCTACATGACCGATCTGGTCAAGGATGTCTTCGACCCCGATGCCAGTCAGGCAGTGCCTGCGGCATCCGATTTCGACGCGCTGCTGGCCGAAGTGCACGCGCTGGGGGCCACCAGTCCGACCTTACTAGTTTTGGGAAAACAGGCCCATGACTTTGTGCAGCAGCTGGCGCTCGAGCGCGGCTATCCTGGCAAGGTAGTTCTGCTGCCACACTACTCCGGCGCGAACAATGGCAATATCTCGCGATACTACAACGAGAGATTCGGGCCAGGGACCGCCTCGGAAGTGACCCATGGAGAGCGATACCGCAAGGTCGTCCAAGGCATATTGGACGGGCACGTAACCGCACCCCAGTAACGACGGAGGACTACTATTCGCTCGGCGGTGACATCCGCTTCGGGATCCGCATTCCGGAGCATGGCTAATCAATAAAGCATCAAGGCAGATCCTCATAAACGCTGGGGTCTGCCTTGATGCTACCGGGATTATTGTGTGCCGCGAGGGATCCTACCTAAGATAAGTTCCCGAGACCCAGCCCGTCTTCGACTTGTACTTCACCGGGTACCAGCCGGACTTCTTCGAACCGGTGACTTCGACCTTTTTGCCCTTCGGGATGGTCAGGATGATCTTTTTCTTGGTGCTGTTGCCGGTGCGCATATTCAAGTTCGCCGTGGTCTGCTTGGTGCTGGACTTTTTCTTTGGCGTGCTTTCGGCCTTCGGCTTGGACTTTTTCGGCGCGGAGGTATTGGCCACGTACGTCCCGGAGACCCAGCCGGTTTTCGACTTGTAGGTCACCTGCAGCCAGCCGGATTTGCTCTTGCCCGTGGCCTTGACGCTCTTGCCCTTCGGGATCGTGAGGATGACGCGGTTGCTCGTTCCGGCACCGGTGCGCATGTTCAGATTTGCGGTGGTCTTCTTCGCCGAACCGGTATTCTTCTCCGGCGCCGGTTTCTTCTTGGTTTCGGTTTTGGGCTTCGAGGTCTTCGGCATGGACACGTTGCTCAGGTAAGTGCCAGAGACCCAGCCGCTCTTCGAGTTGTAGCTGACCTGGTACCAGCCGGATTTCTTCGAGCCGGTGAGCTTGATGGTCTTGCCTCGCGGGATCGTGAGGACAACTCGATTGCTGGTCCCCACTCCGGTGCGCATATTCAGGTTCGCGGTGGTTGTTGCGGTGCCCTTGCCGGACTTGGGAGGGTTCTTCTTGGTGGCGGCCACACCGTGGAAGTGCTCCAGGGTCTTGGCGCCCGAATTTGTGTAGGACTTGGCCAACGAGGTGCCGACATAGCGGAAGTGCCAGGGCTCGTACGCGTATCCGGTGACCGCCTCCTGGCCTTTGGGGTAGCGCAGGATGAAGCCATACTTGTGGGCGTTTTTCTTCGTCCATTTGCCGACGGGGGTGTTTTCGAAGCAGGACTGCAGGGCGCAGGCACCATTGCTGTTTCCTACGTCTGCGGCTAGTCCGGTCTGGTGCTCGCTGGTGCCGGGCCTAGCGGAGATGCGTTCGGCATACTTCTTGCCATACATCCTGGTGTATTGATTGAACAGCTGCGCTTGGCGGTCATAGGAGCGGTAGCCGCTGATCAGCTTGATGTGGACCCCGGACTTCTTGGCATCCTTGACCATCTTGTTGTAGGCGTTGGTCGCCTCCGGGCGCAGCCTGATGCCGGTTCCCGGCACCTTGCTGGTCTTCGGTACGTATTTCGCTGGCTTCAGCGGGTAGCTCTTATTGACGAAGACATCGAGGTGGCTTGGATTCCGGTCCAGCGTCCTGGCCGCGGCCACGGGCACCGAGGTGTAGCTCGCAGCGGTCTGAACCGCGCTTGATTGGCCGGAGGCCATGGCCGGTCCGGGCAGTACTCCGAGCGCGAGTACCGTGCTGACGGAAAGAGCCATTAAAAGCTTCGTGCGAGAATATTTGGGCATCTCGTGTCGCTCCGTTGTCCGAGTGATGATAATTCATTCGACCATCCTTGACCATGTGTGGGCAAGGGTTCAAGCGACTTATTGCGCGAAGTTCGTCTGCCGATTGTTGTTTATTGCGACGAGTGACAATGCAAAATTCACCTATAGGGCATGGATTTAATCTGCGTGATCCCACGTGGACGTGAGATCCTGTGAACTATCGAGTCTTCATCGGACCCACAATTTTGGTAAGTTATCCATCATGCAGATCAGGCAAGAAGTCTTTGATGACAGGGCGGGAATCTACGCTGTGACGCATGCGGCCTTCAGTAAGGGCGACCATTTGGTCGAGCCGATTGAGGTCGGATTAGTGCAGCGGCTTTTTGATTGCGACGCCTATTCGCCGACCTTTTCGCTGGTGGCGACGAACGACAAAACGGTGATAGCACATGTGATCGCCACCTGGGGTTCGGTCGATGGCAAACATAGCCTGCTGGGTCTCGGGCCTCTTGCTGTAGCTCCCGAATACCAGAATATGGGCGCCGGGACCGCGCTGATGCAGGCCATCGCGGACCGCGCGGAAAACGAACGCATTTCCGGGATTGTGTTGCTGGGAGCGACGAAGTACTACCAGCGCTTCGGCTACGAGCCGGCCATTGCCCGCGGCATTATTCCCACGCAGCCTTCGTGGGGAGATAACTTCATGGTTCGCGTTTTTGATGAGCGAAGCTTGCCCGCCGGAAAATACCGGTACGCCTCCCCATTTGGGTGTTGAGCTAGCTCTTGAGTTCCAGGGTCCGGGCTAGTTCTCCCAGGGCTCCGGGAACCACGGAGTAATAGGCCCAGACTCCGCGCTTCTCACGGTGCAAGAGGCCCGCGTCCACCAAGATTTTCAGATGGTGGGAGACCGTGGGCTGCTTGAGCGCCAGCGGTTCGGAGAAGTCGCAGACGCAGGTTTCGGCTTCGGCGCTGGAAGAAATGATGGACAGGATGCGCAGCCGGTTTGGATCGGCCAGCGCCTTGAAGCGCGCGGCCAAGTGCTCGGCATCGGACGCGTTCAGCGATGGTTGGCCGCTTTCGGGCACGCAGCAACCGGGGCCCTGTGCCGGGTCGGTGCGGTTGGTTTCGAGTACGACGTTTTGTGGCATCCCTGTGTTTCTTCCTGAACGGCTACGGCAGATCGATCATATTGACAACCTTCGATACACCTCATCATACTAGGTATATCGATATTCTTCGATGTCTAATGATTTGGATGTACACGTGAGTCAATCTGCAGCGCCCGTTGACACCGCCAAGGTGGCAGCAAAAATGTCCACCCTTGATCGCTATCTAGCCGTCTGGATCCTCGCCGCAATGGTCCTGGGCCTGGCTCTGGGGCGCGTGATTCCCGGGCTGGGCGAGGCATTGGACTCCCTGCAAGTCGCCGGAGTTTCACTGCCTATCGCCATCGGCTTGCTGGTGATGATGTATCCGGTTTTGGCCAAGGTGCGCTACGACCAGACGCATCGGGTGATCGGCGATAAGAAGCTGATGATTACCTCGCTGCTGATCAACTGGATCCTTGCCCCGGCATTCATGTTCGTGCTGGCCTGGGTATTCCTGCCCGATTTGCCCGAGTACCGCACCGGCCTGATTATCGTCGGCCTGGCCCGGTGCATTGCCATGGTGCTGATCTGGAACGATCTGGCCTGCGGTGACAGCGAAGCGGCCGCGGTGCTGGTGGCGATCAACTCGGTGTTCCAGGTATTCGCCTTCGGCGTGCTCGGCTGGTTCTACCTGCAGGTGCTGCCGGGCTGGCTGGGGCTGGAAACCACAAGCGCCGAATTCTCCGTCTGGGCCATTACGCTCTCGGTGCTGGTCTTCCTCGGCATCCCCCTGCTCGCCGGATTCCTCACCCGCACGCTGGGCGAAAAGGCCAAGGGGCGCGAATGGTACGAGTCGCGCTTCCTGCCGAAGATCGGCCCGTTGGCGCTCTATGGCTTGCTGTTCACCATTGTGCTGCTCTTCGCGCTGCAGGGGGATACCATCATTTCCCGTCCGTGGGATGTGGCCCGCATGGCGGTGCCGCTGCTGACCTACTTCGTGGTGGTCTTCGGGGCCAGCATGCTGATCGGCTGGACGCTGAAGCTCGGATACGCGCGCACCACCACCTTGTCCTTCACCGCGGCCGGCAACAACTTCGAACTGGCCATCGCGGTGGCCATCGCCACCTTCGGTGTCACCAGCGGCCAGGCGCTTGCCGGTGTCGTCGGACCGCTGATCGAGGTGCCAATTCTGGTCGCCCTGGTCTACGTGGCGCTCTGGTCACGCAAATTCTTCCCCACCCAAGTCCTCGCCAACTCGGCACCTAGCAAAGGCTAAGATCTTGTCTACTTCTCTAAAGAAGCCATCGGTCCTGTTCGTCTGCGTGCATAACGCCGGCCGCTCGCAGATGGCAGCAGCGTTCTTGTCCAACCTCTCCGATGGACGCATCGAGGTCCGCTCGGCCGGCTCGGCTCCGGCCGCGGAAATCAACCCGTCCGCCGTGGCCGCAATGACCGAGGTGGGCATCGACATGTCCGCCGAGGTGCCCAAGGTGCTGACCACCGAAGCGGTCAAGGAATCCGACGTGGTCATCACCATGGGCTGCGGAGACACCTGCCCGGTCTTCCCGGGCAAGCGCTACGAGGACTGGGTGCTTGAGGACCCTGCAGGGCAGGGCATTAATGGGGTGCGTCCGATCCGCGACGAGATTCGCGCACGCATCGAAAACCTCATCACCGAATTGCTCGAAAACAAAGCCTAGAGTTTGTAGCGAAGGAACATCATGGAATCCCAGTTCCCCGTTGCCGTCATCGGCGCCGGCCCCATCGGCTTGGCGGCCGCAGCACACCTGCTCGAACGCGGACAGGCGGTGCGCATCCTGGAAGCCGGAGCATGCGCTGGAGCCGCCATCAGGCAGTGGGGGCATATCAAGCTGTTCTCCACCTGGCGCTACAACATCGATGAAGCCAGCCGCCGGCTGCTTGAAACTCCGACCGAACACTACGCTGGCGACTGGGAGGCACCGAATCCCAAGCGCCTGCCTACCGGGGACGAGCTGGTCTCCGATTACCTTGAGCCGTTGGCTGCCCACCCGCAGCTGCGCGAAGTCATCGGCTACGGGCAGCGGGTCACCGCGGTCAGCCGGGTGAGCGCCGAGGGCAGTGGGCTGGACAAGGGACGCTCGGCGGACCGCGATGATTCGTTGTTCCTGGTCCGGGTCGAAACCGCGGACGGCGAGTCCGAACTGATAGCGCGTGCGGTCATCGATGCCTCCGGCACCTGGGAAACTCCAAATCCGATTGGCCGCGCTGGGCTCAGCGCGCTCGGTGAGGACGCGGCGAGAAGCGAAGGTTTCATCACCTCGCCCTTGCCGGATCCGCTGGGCGCCGACGCGCAGCGCTTCGCGGGCAAAAGGGTGCTGGTCCTCGGGGCCGGGCATTCGGCCGCGAACACGTTGATCCTCTTGGGGCGGCTGAAGCAGCAGAATCCGGAAACCCAAATCTTCTGGGGACTGCGCGGGCAGGCTAATCCGGTGCGCCTCTATGGTGGCGGCTCCGCCGATGAACTGCCGGCTCGCGGCCAGCTGGGCACAAGCCTGCGCCGCCAAGTGGAGACCGGACAGGTGACCTTGCTCGAACACGTCTCGGTGCGCGCGCTGCACGCGGCAGAGAATTTGCAGGTGCTGCTTGCCGATGGGCGCGAGCTCGAAGTTGACTTCGTGGTGCCTGCCACCGGCTTCCGTCCGGATCTGGGCATGCTTTCCGAGCTGCGCCTGGACCTGGATCTCGCGGTGGAAGCGCCGCGTGAACTGGGCCCGCTGATCGATCCCGAGTTCCATAGCTGCGGCACCGTCTCGGCCCACGGGGAACGGGTGCTGGCGCACCCGGAGAAGAACTTCTACATTGCCGGCATGAAGAGCTACGGCCGTGCCCCGACCTTCCTGTTGGCCACCGGCTACGAGCAGGTTCGTTCTCTGGCCGCCGCCCTGTCCGGGGACCGCACCGCGGCGGATCAGGTGGAACTGGATTTGCCGGAAACCGGAGTGTGCTCCACCGACACCGGCAACTCCTGCGATGTGCCTGCGGCCTCCGCCGCCGAAGCGCCAGCGCAGGAGGACTCCTGCTGCTCGGCTCCTGGGCCGGTGGCTTTCGGGTTAGCCACCGGAACCCAGCACGGATTCGCAGAACTGGTTGAACGCCAATAACCTCAACCGTTGACGTGCGCGGGGCTGCGGGGTAAGGATGCAGTATGGAAACTAATCTGCCCTCTGAACCGCTGTCCTTCGACGTTACCGGCCGCATCTCCACCTCGTGCCACGAGGTCTATGAAGCCGTGGCGGATCCGGAAAAACTCTCCGCCTACTTCACCACCGGAGGTGCGCAGGGACGCTTGGAAACCGGTGCCGAAGTCAGCTGGGATTTCCACGATTTCCCGGGCCGCTTCCCGGTGCAGGTGCTCGAGGCCATCCCGGACGAGCGCATTGTGCTGAAATGGGCGGGCGAGGGCGTCGCTGCGGATGACGGATTGAACACCGTTACCTTCGAATTCGAGTCGATCGACGGTGATGCGCGAACCAAGGTGAAGATCACCGAGTCGGGATGGCTCTCCTCGCCGCAGGGGCTCACCGGGGCCTTCGGCAATTGCGAGGGCTGGACCGGGATGCTCTGCGCGATGAAGGTCTGGCTGGAGCATGGAATCAACCTGCGCGAGGGCTTCTACAAGTAGACGCGGCTACTCCATCAACGGCCGGATCTCCACGCTCCCGTAGGGCAGATGCGGCATGCGCCGGGCAATTTCCTGGGCCTGCAGTTCACCGGAGACCTTGATCGCGTGCACGGCGAAGACGATCTCCGCGTCGGTATCCAACTCGGCGTTGGTTTCCTGCGAGCACACCGAGCCGCGGTCCTGGAGGGCGTAGGCCGAGATCAGGATGTCTTCGGAGCGCAATTGGGCATCCAGCGATTCCCACTGGAGCATTTCCGCATCGAACTCTTCGCTCGGCGGTTGCGGGCCGCTGCCCGGAAGATAGCGGTGGATGAGAAGGTGCGTTGCGATGTTCATGAGAACTCCTGCACGTCAGTTGGTTGCTGCCACAGACGATACCGGATCGGGCCTGCAGATACAGGGGGAGGTGTTCCGGTTGGGCAAATCGTCGCCGGGAATTCACTTCTCGATGAATGCTGGGCTTGGCCGCGATCCGTCGTTGCTGCCGGCTGCGAGAACCGATTGACTATGCCAAAAGGGCTGCCAGTGCAACCCTGGCAGCCCTTTTGGCATGAACCTGTAGTCCTTACTCCACCGCGTTGCGCAGTTTGGTGCTCAGCCGCTGGAGCTCGATGAATTCTTCCTCGCTCAACGCCTCGCCCATCAGCTGGTGCAGCTGTTTGACGTGGGCCCGGCCGATGTCCCGCTGCGTGGCCAGGCCTGCTTCGGTGAGCCTGATCCGGCTTGCCCGCTGATCGGTGGGATCGGTGCACCGGGAGACCAGCCCGCGCTCTTCGAGGCGGGTGATCATCCGGCTCAGGCTGGGCTGGGAGATCAGCAGGTGCTTATTCAAATCCACCAGTCGGGTCTCGTTCTCCGGTGCGTGGCGCAGGTTGAACAACACGTCGTACTCCCGGATGGAGAGCTTGGCGAATTCGGGCATCGCGGTGATCTGGCGCATCACCGCGACCTGCGCCCGGAACAGCGCCTCCCACGCGTCGGTGGTGACCTTCAACGAGGCCTGGGTGCTACTGGTCCCGGTCACTGACTTCTGGCTCCTTCGGGGCGTTGGCTTGCTCGGCTTCCAGTTTAGCCTTGCGGGCAGCCACGCGGCCCACGTGGGTTGGGGCATCGGCGATATCCGGGGCCGCCCGCGATGCCATTTCCTTTTTCAGCTCCGGCAGCACGTACTCGCCGAACATATCCAGCTGGTTCAGCACGGTCTTCAGCGGCAACCCGGCATGGTCGATGAGGAACAGCTGGCGCTGGTAGTCGCCGAAGTACTCCTGGAAGCTCAGGGTCTTCTCCAATACCTGCTGCGGGGAGCCGACGGTGAGCGGGGTCTGCGCGGTGAAGTCCTCCATGGACGGGCCATGTCCGTAGACCGGGGCGTTGTCGAAGTACGGACGGAATTCCTTGACCGCCTGCTGGGAATCCTTGGCCATGTAGAACTGGCCGCCCAAGCCCACGACCGCCTGGTGCGCCTTGCCGTGGCCGTAGTGCTCGTAGCGCTCGCGGTAGAGGTCGATCAGCTGCTTGTAGTGCTCCTTGGGCCAGAAGATGTTGTTGGCGAAGAAGCCGTCCCCGTAGTAGGCGGCGATCTCTGCCACCTGCGGGGTGCGGATCGAGCCGTGCCAGACGAACGGCGCCACGTCGTCCAGCGGGCGCGGGGTGGAGGTGAAGTTCTGCAGCGGGGTGCGGAATTTGCCTTCCCAGTTCACCACGTCTTCATCCCAGAGGCGGCGCAGCAGGTTGTAGTTCTCCACGGTGAGGTTCACCGAGTCCTGCATGTTCTTGCCGAACCATGGGTAGACCGGACCGGTGTTACCGCGGCCCAGGACCAGATCCACGCGTCCGTTGGACAGGTTCTGCAGCATCGCGAAGTCCTCGGCGATCTTCACCGGGTCGTTCGTGGTGATCAGCGTGGTCGCCGTGGAGAGGATGATGCGTTCGGTCTGCGCGGCGATGTAGGCCAGCGTGGTGGTGGGCGAGGAGGAGAAGAATGGGCGGTTGTGGTGCTCGCCGATGGCGAAGACATCCATGCCGATCTCTTCGACCTTCTTGGCGATGGCTACCGAAGCGTCGATGCGCTCTTTTTCGGTAGGCATCTTGCCGGTGGTCGGGTCGCGGGTGATGTCGCTGACTGAAAAGACTCCGAATTGCATGTCCGCTCCTAAGTTGTCGAGATAGGCTGTGTGCTTACCTCTAATTTATATGCGTATGCATGTAATAACAAGTTGATGCGTCAAATATTCCCTGAGGTGGAGTGTGGCGTCGGACACGCGCCTGTGCGAGAGTTCGGAAAATTGCGCATTCGAAGCAGTGCCACCCTATGCGGATTGAATGCTTGGTAGTTGCCGGCGAGTGCGGGTCGCGGTGGTGGGTGGCGTGTTGACCGGGGATCCGTGGCCCGCATTTCCGAACCTCGGTAGTGGCCAACCCGCCCATTGCATCGTTGCGTGCCATCGGGATCGTCGGCTGAAGCTTGGGCCGAGCCTCATTCGTTAGTTGGTGATGAGGTGAATTCTAGGCATCGCAATGTAGCTATTTGCCCTCACTGTATGAGATAATGTTTATAAGTAGCTACATTAGGAGCTTGAATGCTTGAGGCTCAAAAGCTCGGTGCAAGCCTGCAGGAATGGCGCATTATTCTTGGGTTGACTCAAGAACTGGTTGCCGAGCGGGCCGGCATCTCCAGGAGCACGCTGATCAAACTAGAACAAGGCGCAGGAGCAAAACTCGAAACCTTCCTTGTAGTCGCCAAGGTTCTCGGCATTGTCGACCGTATAAATGATGCTGTAGAGCCACTCAACACCGACTTGGGTCGTGCCAGATCACGACTGCTTAGTCGCCAGCGTGCACCAAGGGGGAGTTCATGAGCCCGCGGAACCGCATAAAAATCAGGCGTGTCGAGGTACTGACTGGCGAGACTGCAACGGGCACTTTGACGATCGAGTCCGATGCCTTCTCACCACTGGAGCATATAGCCTTCACGTACTCCGACTCCTGGCTTGCCTCTGACTGCTCCTTCGCTATTTCGCCCGAACTTCCGTTGATCAAGGGGCCGCAGCGCCCCACCTTGGGACGGGAGATGTTCGGCTCGTTCATGGATGCTGCACCGGATGCATGGGGTCAGCGACTCCTCCATGAGGAGGCACGGCTGCATTCCAAGGCAACTGGCGTACCAGCACCGAGGAATACGCAGATATCCCGGCTCTTCATGGTCAACGACCAGACGAGGCAAGGCGCACTGCGGTTCCGGGAAAACGGAAAATTCCTCTCTAGCTGGGGACAATGGGCGGGTGTTCGCGACCTGCCAGAGCTTGCCGAACAGTCACGCGCTTACGAGGAGACCGGGTACATAGACGAGCAAAACAGCTTGCTCATCGGGGCTGGATCATCTCCTGGAGGTGCTCAGCCAAAAGCTTGGGTTCGCGACGCGGATGGGTCGATGTTGCTCGCCAAATTCCCAAAGACCTCGGACCTGGGCAATGTCCAGCTCTGGGAAATGGTAGCGATACGCCTGCAGCAGCGAGCTGGAATCGAGGTCCAACCTTCCCGGCTGATGAGGCTGGATGAATACCACCAGATCTTCCTCACCAAGCGTTTCGACAGGACGGGCGATGAGCGCATACCGTACATGAGTGCACGCACGGCCCTCCAGCTAAGCGACGGCGAGCACCCAAGCTATGTCAAGCTTGCCCGTGAAATTTCGATGCTCTCATCCAACCCCGTGGCAGATTCCAAGGAGATGTTCAGCCGAGCAGCGTTCGGCGCCATGGTCAACAATATCGATGACCACATGCGAAATCACGGCCTGCTCAAGATTGGCAGGGGCTGGAGGTTGTCGCCGTCATTCGACGTGAATCCCATGCGGACAGGCACCTCCGACACTCCTCTCGTGCCGGGTGGGGATACATTCGACCGGAACGTACTCGAACTGCTGGACCACCTTGACTCGTTCCGGCTCACCCGTACCGAGGCCGTCACGCGCCTGCGCCAGATCAATGAAGCTGTCTCCCATTGGGCCGAGGAGGCGATCAGGCTCGGTGCCGAGGCCGACGCGGCCGAATCAATGCACCGCGCCTTCGAGGGCTCGAACCGCAACCGAGTCGCGGGCCTCAAAGACATTTCGCCACCCACTGCCATCAGCCTCGGGGAAGCGGCTGGAGAACCCGGAGATTCCGGCCAGCCGAAAACCGGACAGGTGTGGATCAAAGCCCACCACCGCGCAGGCAGGTACGTCCCAGGACACTACCGGTCCCGCCCTAAGTAGCAGCAGCACTGGATGGACGGGCAGCTTCCACCGGTCGCTGCTCGGCGCGCTGGGTTGCAGGAATGATCTATCCATGACGTCCTACGAGTTTTCTCTGGCCGAACTTCCGCCGATGTCAGCTAGGGATCCTCGGACCAGCTGCAAGTGCCAACAGCGAAGGCGTTTCGCGGGGTGGTTCAGCCTCGCTGGGAATCCACTTGGTTTGTCAAGGGAATCCCGATAATGCGGACGGACGGTATAGGGATAACTGGCACGAACCTGATCAGTTCTGGGAAAGCCGGCGGGCCTTCATCCCTGGTCTTCCAGAACGGATGAACGACCAATGGCCTGAATTCGGATAGCTCCTCTTCGGCATGCTTGAATATGGGTCGACCATTGTTGTCATGTCATCTGATGGCGTTTAAATCCCTGCCGCAACCTCGACGAACTCAGTTTCGATGAACGTGTCGAGAAGGCCGCGTGCTGCGATGAGATCAACGGGCTGCTGCGTCGTGAAAAGCCACCTTTTGGGATGAGCGGTGCGTTCAACATTCTCCGCCCCTGCCGGCAGCATGCGAAGCATGTCGTGAGCCGCTACGGGTGGACCAGCCCCGCGCGATAGGCAATCAGCGCGGCATCCACGCGGTTGCGCGCGCCGAGTTTGAGCAGGATTGCGGTCATATGCCCCTTGACCGTCGCCTCGGTGAGCACCAGCCGGGCGGCGATCTCCGCGTTGGTCAGGCTCGCTCCCACCAGCGCCAGGACCTCGCGTTCGCGCACGGTCAATCCTTGGACCAAGGACAGGGCGCGGGTCAGCGAGGCGGTATCGATGCCGCGCACCTTGTCGATCACCCGCCGGGCAATGCGCGGGGAGAGCGCCGCGGCGCCCTCGGCCACCGCATGGATCGCGCCGAGCAGTTCCTCGGGCCCCGAGCTTTTGAGCATGAATCCGCAGGCTCCGCCGGACATGGCCCGGTCGATGTAGTCCTCCTCGCCGAAGGTGGTCAGGATCAGCACCTTGGCCTCCGGGGCCTGGGCCAGGATCGCTTCCATGGCGCCCAGCCCATCGAGCTGCGGCATGCGGATATCCATGAGGATCACCGATGGGTCCAGGCGTGCGGCCAGTTCGATGGCGCGCACCCCGTTCTCGGCTTCGCCGATAATCGAGATGCCTGGGTCGCTGGCGAGGATCGCGCGCAGCCCGGCGCGGATTAGCGCGTCGTCATCCACCAGCAGGACGCTGACGGGGGTATCCATGCTCATCTGCAGCTCCTTTGGCTAGCCGGCGGGGTAGAGGTGGTCGGTGGATACCAGCACGTCATCGGTGAAGCACAGGCGGAACATCTCGCTGCCCAGATCCAGCAGGCCGGTCCGCGCCGCATAGTAGCGGCACTGCGCATTCTCGGGCGCTGCCGGCTCGTCGATCACGGGCAGCGGCTCATCCAGGCCCGGGGCGCGGACCAGCGAAGCAACCTCGCCCGAGTCCATGCCCACTTTGAGCTTCTGGTACTCCGACGGGTGCAGGGCGGTGGCTTGGTAGGTGGCATGCTGCAACAGCAGCAGGGCCGCGGCAATCACCGTGACGGCGAGGACCGGCAACAGCACCAGCATCGAGGTGCTGGTGCGCTTCACCGGAGAGCGCACCCCGGCAGGCGCCGGGGGCGAGGGTGCCTGGGGAATGGAAGCGCGCAGTTCGAAGCGCTCCTTCGTGCGGTGCACCGCCAGCGAACCGCCGGCGGCTTCGAGGGCGCCGCGCAGCGAAGCGATCCCGGTGGCCCCGGGCCGGACCGGCGGGACGGGGCCAGCGAGCTGATTGGAAATTCTCAGCACCGCCTGCTCCGAGCGCGTATCGAGTTCCAGCTCCACCTCGGTGTGCGGCGCGTACTTCGCCGCATTGGTCAACGCCTCCTGGGCTACTTGGCGCAGCACGGCGGCCCACCGGAGGGATCCGGGGGCCTGCGGTGGTGGGCCATGCCGGGTGAAATTGATCTTCATGCCCTTGGCCCGGGCCTGCTCGACCAGCTGCTCCAGCGATGAATCTGCCGGACCCAGCGGTGCTTGGTCGCCTTCCTCGTGCAGCACCCCGATGATCTGGTGCAGATGCTCGATGGACTCATCGGCCTGCTCTCGGATCCGCGCCGCCTGTGCATGGGCTTCCGTGCCCTTTTCCAGGGTTACCTGCAACCCGCCGGTGGACAGTGCCAGCAGCGCCAGATCGTGGCCCAGCTGATCATGCATGGCCTCGGCAATGCGTGCCCGTTCGCGCAGCTCGGCCTGCACCACCACATGCCGGCGTTCCTGGCTTCGGAACAGCACCGCATTGCGCCGCGCCCGGCCGGCCCACCAGGGCAGCAGCGCAAAGAGCACCAGGCCGGTGAGGATATTCAGCGCAAAGGTCAGCCGGCTCAGGTGGGAGGACAGCGCCAGTGTCACCCCGGCGGCTAGCGTCCCCGACCCAAGGGCCAGTAATCCATGGGCCAGGGAGGAAACATGCCGTCCGGCCAGGTAGCTGCAGGCCGCGGCCAGGGGAGCGAGCACAACCCAGGCCCCGTTCGTGGAGATGGGGACCAAATAGGCGCAGAGAGCCAGCAACATCAACAGGAGCGGCTGCTTCCACGAGGTAGTCATGAACAACATGCTACTCAGCGAGGGCGCAGCCGAACACCGACCAAGGTAGGGGATCGCCGGCACCACAGTGCGGACGTATGGCCGGTGTGCTCGCCTGCGCAAATTCCTAGGGTTGGAACAGAACCCAAGGAGCACACCATGATCACACTCGAAGCATTGAGCAAGGACTTCGGCGCCACCCGCGCAGTCAATGCGCTGACCGCAACCATAGAACCCGGGCAAGTGACCGGATTCCTCGGACCCAACGGGGCCGGCAAATCGACCACCATGCGCATGATCCTCGGATTGGACGCGCCAAGCAGCGGGCAGGCACTGGTCAACTCGGTTCCCTACGCGCAGCTGCGCTACCCGCTGCATGCGGTAGGTGCGCACATCTCCGGCACGGCGGGGCACCCCGGGCACACCCCGCGCACCTTCCTGAAGGCCCTGGCGCAAAGCAATCGGATCCCGGCATCCCGGGTGGATGAGGTGCTGGCCGAAGTCGGCTTGCAGTCGGTGGCCGCCAAGCGGATCGGAGGGTTCTCCCTGGGCATGCGCCAGCGCCTGGGGATCGCCGCGGCGCTGCTGGGCGATCCTCATATCCTGGTCCTGGACGAGCCGATGAACGGACTGGACGCCGAGGGCATCGGCTGGATCAGGCAGCTGGTGCGCACCCGGGCGGAGCGCGGCGGGACCGTCTTCGTCTCAAGCCACCTGATGAGCGAGGTGCAGCAGGTGGCGGACCAGCTGATCCTGATAGGCCGCGGGGAGCTGATCGCCCAAGCACCTACCGGGGAGTTGATCAGGCAATTCACCCAGCAGGTCATCACGGTGCGCTCGCCGCAGCTCGCCGCGCTCGCCGGGCTCCTGCGGCAACCGGGCATCGAGCTGAACGCCGCCGAGGACCGGCTGGAGGTCGTCGGCCTGCCGCTGGAAAATATCGGCGCGCTGGCCTTCGCCCATGGCATCGAGCTGCATGAACTGAGCATTGCCCACGGATCGCTGGAAAACGCCTATAACCAATTGACGCATGACACGGTGGAATACTCCGCCGAATTAGCAGGGGGAGCGGGAAGCAAATGAGCACGCTGCAGATCAATGAATCCGCATCCGGATACCTGGGCGGAGAGCTGTTGCGGGCTGCCCGCGCCGAGGCCACTAAATTCTTCGGGCTGCGTTCGCTGCTCTGGCTCTATGCCTCGGGAATCGCGCTGACCATCGCCTTCGGGTGGCTGCTTGGCGCCAGCGCGAAAGCCAGCGGGGACAATGGCTTCGACACGGCGATGCCAGCCCCGCTGATGGTCTTCGCAACCCTGCAATTCGGCCAGCTGTTCTTCGCTGCCGCAGCCGCCCTGCACATCACCAACGAGTACTCCAGCGGGACCATCACCACCTCCTTGCAAGCGGTACCGCGTCGCTCGGTCATGCTCGGCGCCAAGGCGCTGCTGCTGTCCGGGCTCAGTTTTGGTGCCGGGGTGGCCATGATCGGCTTGGGCACCATCCCGGCAGCGCTCAGTGCGGGGCAGTACGGCGCCTTCGCTCTCTCCGACCTGGTCTCGGCTTGCCTGGGCGCCGGTGCTTATCTGGCGCTATTGAGCTTGATGGTGCTCGGCCTCGGGCTGCTCTGCCGGAACTCGGCGGGAGCGATCGTCTCGGCGATCATGCTGGTGATCGGGCTTCCGCAGATCCTGCAGCTGATTCCGTTCGAGTGGGTGCAGACGCTGGCCCAATACCTGCCGACAAACGCGGCGACGTTCATGGCCACCGGTGCCACCGAGCCCTATGGGCCGCCGGCGGCGCTGCTGGTGCTGATCGGCTGGACCGTGGTCCTGCTCGGAACCGGATATTTTGCGCTGAAGCGGCGTGACACCTAGCCGCGGTCGGCACTTGGGAACCTGCCAACGCAGTTGCGCAGACAGCGCAAAGCGAGGTATCCGGCTCACCGCCGGATACCTCGCTTTGCGCCACGGCAGCTGTAGCTATGCCTTGGACCGGAGCTGCGCCCGATCGCGCCATGCGGCGGTGCTCCAGAGCGCAAGCGCGATCAGCACCGGTTGGAAGAACAGCCGGGTGAGCCGTTTCCCGTCGGTATCCAGTCCGAACGCGTCGCGTCCCTCCTGCCATTGCGCGAAATTGCCGGGGAACACCGCGACGAAGAAGAGTGCGGCAATCCAGCCCACGGCTACCCGCTTTTTGAGCAGCGCCAGCAAGGATAGCCCCAGCCCGATTTCGGCCACGCCGGAGAGAATCACCGTCAGGTCCGGATCCAAGGGGACAAAGTCCGGGACCTGGGAGCGGAATTCCTCGCGGGCAAAGGTCAGGTGGCTGACCCCGGCGAAGCCGAGGAATGCTCCGAGCCCAATGCGTGCGCCGTGCCGGGCGAACCCCAGCGGTTTTGCCGCCGGCGATTTAGTCATCGCTGACGCTCACCAATACATCGATGTTGCCGCGGGTGGCGTTGGAGTAGGGGCAGACCTGATGGGCCGCATCGGCGAGTTCCTGGGCCAGTGCGGGTTCCATGCCGGGAATGATGACTTCGAGCTCAACTGACAGCTTGAATCCGTTCTCGCCGTCGCGGTTCAAATGGACTCGCCCGCCCACGCTGGAGTCCTCGATCTTGACCTTGCGGCTGCGCGCCACCACGTTCAATGCCGAGTGGAAGCAGGCGGCGTAGCCCGCGGCGAAAAGCTGTTCCGGGTTGGTTCCGGTTCCCGAGCCGCCCAGTTCTGCCGGGGAGGTCAGGGCCAGGTCGAGCTTGCCATCGGGAGTCTGTACGCGGCCTTCGCGGCCTTGGCCGGAGGACAGGGATTCTGCGGTGTATAGGGTTTCCATGGAACTGCCTTTCGATGATGGTGAAAACTTGTAGTTATTCTCCGGAGGGTTGATCCGGAGAAGAGATTTCCTGCATGGAGGTGGTGATGCGGTGCAGGGCTGCCAGCAGTGCCTGCGCGCTTTGGAGATCCGGGAGTCCGGTGCCGCAAGCAATTTGCGCCGGAATATGTGCCAGTTCTTTGCGCAGGGATGTTCCGGCGGGGGTCAGGCTGACGTTGACGACGCGGCTATCTTCCTCATCGCGCTGGCGTTTTATGAATTCCTTCTGCTCCAGCCGGCGCAGCAGCGGGGACAGGGTCCCGGAGTCCAGCTGGAGCATTTCGCCGATTTCGCGCACCGGCTTATCGCCTTCGGACCACAGCGCAACGAGCACCAGGTACTGGGTGTAGGTCAGCTGCCACGGGGCGAGCAGCTCGGCGTATGCCCGGGTGGTTGCCCGGCTCGCCGAGTAGAGGGAGAAGCACACCATGTCGTCAACTATTGCCATAAAATAATGATTGCACGCAATTCAATTGTGCGCAACTTAAATTCTTGATCCTTTGGGTGTGATGCTGCGCGGGCTACCGATCGGGCTCTTGGCGATGGCGTCGAATTGGTTATGGATTCGGGGAGCTTAGCTCGCTGGAAGCATCGGGAGAGATCCAGCCCTGTAGCTTGATCCGGTCACGTTTCGCGCCCTTGAGCTGGCATCGCTAAGCTGGGATTCATGAACATCGGCAAGCACCTGGCGAATGCCGGCGGGCGTAACTACCCCCGCCTAGCCGTAGTCCGCTCGCTGTTGCTGATCAGCGCGGTGCTTTTCGGTTTGTTCTCGATGCACGTGATGAATCATGGACTCTCGGCTGATTCCCCGGCCCCGCCGGCCCCGCCGGCGCAGCCGCATTCGGCAGCAGCCATGCACCTGCATCATGCTCCGCTGGCGGACCCGGGCCATCCCTCCGAGCAGGGCTGCGCCGACTGTCCGATGGGCCATGAGATGGCCGCCGCGGGTTGCGTTTTGGCGCTGCTGGTCATGCTGCTGCTCTTGCGGCCACCGCATACCGTAGCCGTGGCCCGGACGGTGTTCCTGCGGACCTTGTGCGCGGCTTCGAAGCTTCGTGGGGTCGCGCCGGACAAACCTGATCTGACTGCCTTGGGGGTTTGCCGAACGTGAGAGCTTGGCAGGTCATTTGACCTGCCGCCCGCTAGTTCCGGCGCCGCCGCCGGCAGGCGCCGCTCACGTTCCGAACTCATCAGGAGAACCACCCATGAACAAGCAGACCTTCTTTTCCAGCGCCCTCGCACTGGGCGCAATGCTCGCCTTCACCGGATGCGCGGGGGAACCATCAAGCACGCCGGCGCCGAGCGCCTCGGCTTCCGAAGCGCATTCCGGGCATTCCATGGAGCAGTCCCCATCGGCCAATGACGCCGATATGGCGTTCGCCTCGGGCATGAAGATGCACCACGAACAGGCGATCGACATGTCCGAGATCCTGCTGGACAAGTCCGGGGTTCCCGCCGAGGTGGTGGCCCTGGCCGAACGGATCAAGGCGGCGCAAAGCCCGGAGATCGAACGCATGGACCGCTGGCTTTCCGAATGGAACATGCCCGAGGGGATGGATCACGGGGCTATGGACCACGGCGACGGGATGGTTCCGGAAGATGAGATCAAGGCCTTAGAGGACGCAACGGGGTCCGAAGCTGCCCGGCTCTTTCTTGAGCAGATGATCATGCATCACGAAGGTGCCGTGGTGATGTCCGAGACCGAGATCAATGAAGGAAGCTACCCGGCGGCCATCGACCTGTCCAAGCAGATCGTTGATTCCCAAACCAAGGAAATCAATGAGATGAAGCAGCTGCTTGAAACGCTGTAGCCGGGAATTGAGGACAGAGAGGTTGGGATTGACCGTGCCCAAAAAATTCGCAGGCGGCAAAGGCACCCGCGCCAGGATTGCGGCCGCCGGCTCGGTAATCGCGCTGGCCGCGTTGACCGGGTGCAGCACTGCACCGGCCCCCGCCGCGGCGCCCGAGCCTACGGTGGTTGCGGCCGAGCACACCGGACAGTTCCTCGCGGAGCTTGGCCTGGCCGGGCTCGACGCCAGGGCGGCGATCGATCGGCTCGACCGGATGCCGGTGGCGCAGCGGCCGGGCGACTTCACCGCCTCGGTGCAGCCGGACCAGCTGGTGCTCACCGATGCGTCGGGACGCACCGCGGCTCTGCCGATGCCGGAAGATGAGTACTACCTTTCGGCGGCACCCTATGTGAGCCGGACTCACAGCTGCCACTTCCATAGCCTGACCACGTGCCTGGGGGAGCTGGCGGGAGAGGAAGTCCAGGTGAAGGCAACTGACGCCGACACCGGCGAGGTGCTGGTGGAGAAGAGCGCAAAAACCTTCGACAATGGATTCCTTGGCCTCTGGGTTCCGCGTGGAATTAATCTGGATCTGGAATTCAGCTACGAAGGCAAAACCGCGAAGACCACCGTGTCCACCGCTGGCAGCACAAACGCCACCTGTCTGACCGAGCTGCCGCTGGTCTAAGGCAACGCGTCTGGAGAACTGCACAACCAAAAAAGCATTCGGGCCTGCAATCACTTTTAGTGGTTGCAGGCCCGAATGCTTGGCGCCGGAGAACTTAGTCCTTGGGCTCTTCGGCCGCCTTGTTCATCATTTCCTCGAACGCCCGGCGCTCCTTGCGGGAGACGGGGATCTGGCCGGTCAGCGGATTGACCACCTGGCCCGGAACCGTCTTGGGCTGATGCGGATCCGCCGGCTTGATGTCCGGCACCTTCGGCTCGGGCTTGGCCTGCTGCTTGTCCTTGGCCTTCACTGGCGTCTGCTTGGCCCCCGGGGTGATCTTCGCGGTGGCCCCGTTCATGGCCAGCGCAAGATCCTGAGCTCCCGTGTGCTGCTCGGCGGAGTGCTTGCGTCCCGCACGGCGCAGCTCGCGCTTCTCCTTGCGCGACTCCACCAGGCGGTAGAGCACCGGTACCAGGATCAGGGTCAGCAAGGTTGAGGACACCAAACCGCCAATGACCACCACGGCCAGCGGCTGCGAAATGAACCCGGACTGGCCGGTGAGTCCCAGACCCATCGGGATCAGCGCGAAGATGGTGGCCAGCGCGGTCATCAGAATCGGGCGCAGACGCTGACGGGCACCTTGCATGATGGCCTCATCCAGCGCCATCGCCGGCCGCTCGGGGGTATCGGCCCGATACTGGTTGATCAGGTCGATCAGCACGATCGCGTTGGTGACCACGATGCCCACCAGCATCAGCATGCCGATCAAGGACGGCAGTCCCAGCGGGATGCCGGAGATCAGCAGCAGGCCGATGGCCCCGGTGGCGGCGAACGGAATGGAGACCAGCAGGATCAGCGGCTGGATCAGCGACTTGAAGGTAGCCACCATGATCACGTAGACGATCGCGATGGCCGCCAGCAAGGCGAGGTAGAGCTGGTTAAAGGATTCGGCCTGCTCGGTGGCCGCGCCGCCGATTTCGGCACTGGCGCCCTCGGGCAAATCCACCGAGTCGAGGCGCTCGGTGACGTCCGCGGAGACCTTGCCAAGCATGTTCTCTGCCGGGGTCAGCGTGAGGGTGGAGATGCGCTCGCCATTGGAGGTGGTGACCTGCTGGACGACCTTGGTGCGTTCCACCGTCGCCAGGTCCTGCAGCTGCACCAGGCCGGCGGCGGTGGGGATCTGCAGTTCGCGCAGCTTGTTCAGCCCGTTCAGATCCATGGGCTCGCCGATCTGCACGGTCATGTCCGTGTAGTCCAGGCGCAGGGTGCCCGCCGGGACGGCGGAGACCTGGGAGGCGACCAGGCCGGAAAGCTGCGCCTCGGTCAGCCCCGCCTCGGCTGCCTTGTCCGCGTCGATATCGATGGAGACCTGCTCGCGTTCCGCCGAGAGGTTGTCCGCGATGCCGGTGACATGCTCGGTACCGGCCAGCGCTTCGCGCAGCTTCTCGGTGGCCTCGCGCAGAATATCCTCATTCGGGGCCTTGACCTCCACGGTGACGTCGCTGGACATCATCGCCGAGGAATTGGAGCCGAAGCTCAGGGTGACATCCTCGGACAACTCCAGGCCCTGGATCTGTTCGCGGACCGTATTGCTCAGCGCCTCCTGGTCGCGATCGGGGTCGGTGATCGCGGTGAAGCTTGCGGTGTCCGCGCCGGAGGCGAACATCGCCGCCATGCCGCTGGCGGTGCCCACGGTCATCTGCACATCTTCCAGGCCCTCGATGTCTTGCAGTTTTGCTTCCACCTTCTCGGCTTCGGCCAAGGTGGTCTCCAGCGCGGTGCCCGAAGGCATCTTCGCGGTGATGGAGATCGAGTTCTCCCCGGTGGAGCCGAGCAGGTTGGTGTTCAGCAGCGGAGTCATCATCACGGTGCCGGCCAGGATCAGCACGGAGGCCAGCAGCGTGATGACCGGGTGCTTCTGCGTGCCGTTGAGCACCGGCACGTAGGCGCGCTGCAGCCAGGACTTGTCCTCGGCCACGTGGACGGTGCGGGTTGCCCCGGTCCCCGGGCGGTGCGGCAGGAACCAGTAGGCGAGCACCGGAACGATGGTCAGCGAGACCAGCAGCGAGGCGAGCAGGGCGATGGTCATGGTCATCGCGAAGGGGCTGAACAGCTCCCCGGCCATGCCGCCGACCATGGCGATCGGCAGGAACACCGCCACGGTGGTCAGCGTCGCGGCGGTAATCGCCCCGGCCACCTCCCTGACCGCCAGCAGGATGGACTGGGCCTTGGATTCGCCGTGGGCCAGGTGGCGCTTGATGTTCTCGATCACCACGATCGAGTCATCCACCACGCGGCCAATGGAGATGGTCAGCGCGCCCAGGGTGAGCATATTCAGCGTGTATCCGAACACGTTCATGCCGATGAAGGTGGCCATCAAGGACAGCGGGATGGAGATCGCGGTGACCAGCGTGGAGCGCACGGAGAACAGGAAGATCAGGATGATGATCACGGCGAAGCCCAGGCCCAGGGCGCCTTCCAGCGCCAGGTGGCTGATGGAGTCCTCGATGAAGGGTGCCTGGTCGAAGATGGTGGTCATCGTCGCCTTGTGGCCGAGCTCGGCTTCCAGATCCGCGATCATCGCGGTGACCGCGTGGGAGATCGCGACGGTATCCCCGTCCGGGGTCTTGGTGACCTGGATGGACAGGGTCTCATCCCCGTTGGTGCGCGTGACGCTGGTGGCCTCATCGGCCTGCACGGAGACCTCGGCGACATCCTTGAGCAGCACCGGACCGGTCTCGGTGACCAGCGGAATGTCTTCGATCGCGGCCAGGGTATCTGGGGAGGAGCCGGCGATCACCGGAAGCTGCAGCCCGTCGACGTTCATATTGCCCACCGGCATGGGGGAGCCGGCGTTCTCGATGCCGTCCTTCAGGTCGGCAACGCTCAGCCCGGCGGCGCTGAGCGAGTCGTCCTCGGGGATCACCGCGATGTGCTGGGAGGCGCCGCCGGAGACGGCGGCTTCACGCACCCCGTCAATCTTCTGCAGCTTGGGCAGCGCGATGCGTTCCACGTCATCGTTCAGCGCTTGAAGCGACTCGTTCGAGGAGACCGCGAGCATCAGCACCGGAAGGTCGGCAATGGAGCCGGCCAGCGCCGTGGGTTCCACGTCTTCGGGCAGCTGGGTCTTCACGTTGGAGATCGCGCGTTCCACCTGCGCGCGGGCACGGTCCATATCGGTGCCGTACTCGAAGGTCAGCGCGATGCGGGTGAACCCGGTCTGCGAGGTGGCGGTGGAGGATTCCAGCCCCTCGACCGCCTGCAGCGCGGTTTCCAATGGGGCGGCGACCTGTTCGTCGACCACCTCGGGGCTTGCACCCATCTGGGTGGCCATCACGGAGATCTGCGGGAACTCCAGCGAGGGGATCAGTTCCTGTTTCAGCGATCCCATGGAGATCACGCCGAAAACGGCGGCGAAGATCGTGATAAGCGCGATGAGCGCCCGGTTCTTCAAAGACAAGATGGCCAAGCGCTGCATGCGTGTGTGGTCCTAGCTGTGTCGCAGTGGGAGGGGCTGAGCACAACTTTAGTTGGTTGTCATTGCTCAACAGTCACCGAGAGATGTTAAGCACGCAAAAATCATCCGAATGGATTACCCAGGAGTGGCCTGCAACAGCGGTGCCGGAGGAGATAGCGGGTTTTTTGGGGCGTCTACTGTTCTCCGCGCCATGCCTTGAGGAACCATGTGCCAGCGCCGCATGGAAGGAATTTGCGCCTGTAGAACCCCAGGCTCTGTTTGGCGCGTTGTCGACGTTGTCCCGCCGCAGGACAAGGCCTGCACCTCGCACTGAGTCCGAAGGGTCTCGCAGACGTGCGCCGAGCGTGTGATGGTGACTTCGGCCCGAGAACTTTGGCTGCGGCGCCCACCACTCTTAGACGGAAGTGGGTAGGGAAGAACCGGGAAATCGAGTTAGCGGCGGTACGTGGATTATTGGCCATCGAGAACGGCTATTTACTCAGGGGCCGCATCATTTCCGCGAGCGCCACCGATGGCTGTGGGATTGGGCAGCCGAAGTTCACCGCGGAACTCCGGTACGGCTGGCGCCGCACCAAACGCACTTGGATGGTTTGCCCGACATGGAAGGGCTCCGTTGGAGCCGTTGCCTTGAGGTATGAGGTAGGCAGGAACGTTGCGAATATGAATGCTCGTTGGAGGAGTCCTCAACGTTGCGGAACATTCATGGATCCACAGAGGCCGCCTCCGCGGAGGGCCAACGCCTAGTTGTGTTTGTTTTTTCGCTTTTGGTTTATGGCTTCTTCGGCAACGATAGGAGCATCTTCGCGGCTCGTCCTAGAATATGCGACGTCATCGCCGCCATAGAGCTCTGCGGCTATTTCCGTAGCCGCATCCACGTTTTGAATACCCAGCTTTCCAGTAAGAAGCTGAGGTCGGGCATGTCCCGATCTCGAGCCGAACTGAGCTTCATTGCAAGCAGCGTTTCAGGCGAAGCGATATATGCCTCGAGCCCTTCACCAAGGTTGATACTGACCCATTTTGCTCCTGCGGGGATGAAAGCGGTCGCACTGGAGTTCAGCCACCCGGAGGGAAGATTGCGTTCCTGAGCCATTAATTCAACTACGCGCTCAACGTCGGCTGGGGGTGTATAGGAGGCATCAATGTCTTGGGTCACCCGACGCTCGTTTCCCGTGAAGGCGATGGCCGCCCCGCCGACCAGTCGGATCGTCGGGGTGATTCCCTTGGCACGCAGCCTGCTCCCAAGCTCGCCAAGCAGTTCGCGAATCTCATCGATGGTGAAGTCTTTGCTCACGCCATCTCCAGCGAATTATCTTTGAGGAAAATATTAAAATCAGCCAATGTCTTCGGGGTGCGCTTGATTGTCAGTTCTCTGAATGCGTCGCTCATGCTCCGCGTGTCACTACCTGGAAACCAAGGGTCCTGCAGTTTTACACCCCACCGAGGTTTTTGTGCAGAAACGCCTTCAAGTGCGATTCGCGCGCCCGCTGCAAGCAAAGCATCAAATCGTTCGCTTCCGGTGGGGCCGGGCTTCTTGAGGTGCTCCGGCTTCATCATTTTCAATTGCTTCAATGAATCCATTGCAATTCGTAAAGCGAATTCACTGTCACCGGAGGACAGCTCGCGGGCAACATCGCGGGCCGCCTCGTCGAGGACCGCCTGAGGCGTCGGAGCCGGGGCAGCCCAGCGGATGTTCAAGGCGTCGGCAACTCTAAGCGAAGCGCCAAGCTCAGCTGTCTCTTTGCCGGATTCAAGCTCATAGATGAATTTTCGGGAAAGCCCGGTTTTGTTTGCAAGCCCCTGCTGGCTCAACCCGCTTTGAATCCTTGCGCCACGGATTGCTCGCCCCAGTTCTTGCGCGGTACTAATCGTTCCCATATTTACATTATGACACCGTTCGCTCACAAAATGCAGATATGCGCGTAGGTAGATTGGAAGCGGGCGTAGGTCGTGATGAGAGTTTCATGGAATTTTCACTCATAGATATCGAGCGTCGTTGCGTTGTGGTTTGGTGGTTATTTCCGCGCACACCCCAAAACCATCCCTACGGCGGTTCATGAATCTTCATTGGCGCACAGACTAGGCCCCAGGGGTGCTAGATCATCGGCCGCCGGCACTGGACATTCTAATTCGCTCTGGCATCGATGTCGGGATAGTACCCTCGCCCTAATGATTTGTGGATGAACGCTAGTAGGAGATCCTTACAAGCGGGGACGTTCCTCCAAGGGCCTCAAAGATTCAAGTACACGGAACGGCGATCCTGACGTAACGAATTACGGCTGCCAGCAAGCAGGTGCTAAAACTGCCAACTGATCGGGTCCCATAGTGGGATTCGAGCGCATACTCGGTGTATGGGAATGCCCCACGGAACTTCGCAGATGGGTAGGACGGCCATGGACCGGGACACTTTACGCAGCGTGCAGCGGCCGTTGAAACAGCTTTACCGCGAGCAGCCGCAAGCCGGAAGCATCGTATTGGAGGCCACCGGAACTCTCGGAGAAGAAGGACTCTCCTGTTCGGTGCAAACCGGTCAGGCGCTGGTGAGCGCCGGCCTGCACCCGTCCACCGGCGGGGATGGGACGCTGGCCTGTTCGGGGGATCTGCTCCTGCAGGCGCTGGTGGCCTGTGCCGGGGTCACCCTGGCTGCGGTCGCGATCAACCGCTCGCTGAGCGTTGCCGGCAGCGTCCACGCGAGCGGTGTGCTGGATGTGCGCGGCACCTTGGGGCTGGACCCCGAAGCCGCGGTGGGATTCAGCTCGATCAAGTTGTCCTTCGAGCTGCACACCGAGGCCAGCGAGCAGGACATAGCGCAGCTGATCGAGGCGACGGAAAAATATTGCGTGGTGCTGCAGACCTTGCGATCCCCGCTGGCCATCGAGGTCACTGCGTCGGCGGAATGACAAAGGCCCGGTTCGCTTCCCTGGCCGCTAAGCGGCAGGAAGCAAACCGGCCCTTGCCCCCGTTGGCTAGCTCAGTTCCAGGCTCTTATCGGTAGCAGCCTTGACCTCGGCGTAGAGCGCCGGGTTTTCGTTCAGCTTGGTGCCGTAGGAAGGGATCATTTCCTTCAGCTTTGCTTCCCAGCCTGCGAACTGCTTCGGGAAGCAGCGCGAGAGCAGGCCCACCATGATCGGAGTCGCGGTCGAGGCGCCTGGGGAGGCACCGAGCAGACCGGAGATCGAACCGTCCGAGGAGGTGATGACCTCGGTGCCGAACTGAAGGACGCCGCCCTTCTTGGCATCCTTCTTGATGACCTGTACGCGTTGGCCGGCGGTAATCAACTCCCACTGGGAGCCATCTGCTGCGGGGAAGTACTCGGCCAGGGCCTCGTCCTTCTTGGCACGTGACTTGAGCACCTCCTTGATCAGGTAGGCGGTCAGCGACATGTTGTCCTTGCCCACTGCAAGCATAGGGATGATGTTATGCGGGCGCAGCGACAGCGGCAGGTCCATCTGTCCGGTGGACTTCAGGAAGTTCATCGAGAAGCCGGCGTACGGGCCGAACATCAGTGAACGCTTTCCGTCAACGAATCGGGTATCCAGGTGCGGCACGGACATCGGTGGGGCGCCGACCGAAGCCTGGCCATAAACCTTTGCGTGGTGCTGGTTGATGATCGCTTCATCGGTGCAGCGCAGGAACTGACCGGAGACCGGGAAGCCGCCGAAGCCCTTGATCTCATCGATGCCGGACTTCTGCAGCAGCGACAAGGCGCCGCCGCCCGCGCCGACGAAGACGAACTTGGCCTTCACGGTCTTCACAGCGCCGCTGGCGTTGTCCTTGACGGTGATTTCCCAGCCGGCGCCATCGCGCTTGAGGGTCTTGACCTTGTGGCCGTAGTTCACCGACGCGCCTGCGGCACCCAGCGAGTTGGTCAGGTCCTTGGTCAGGCGACCGAAATCAACGTCGGTGCCCGAGGCCACGCGGGAGGCGGCGACCTTCTGCGAGGCGTCGCGTCCCTTGGCGACCAGCGGAGTCCACTCGTTGATGGTGTCTAGATCGGTGGTGTGCTCCATTTCGCCGAACAATGCGTTCGGCTTCAGCGCGTCATAGCGCGCCTTGAGGTACTTGGAGTGGTCCTCGCCAATGACGAAGGACATATGCGGCAGCGCGTTGATGAAATCCGCGTCTGCGACGCGCTTGTTCTCAACTGCCCACGAGTAGAACTGGCGGGATACCTGGAACTGCTCGTTGATGCCGATTGCCTTGGCTGGGTCAACCGTTCCGTCGGCCTTGGCCGGGGCGTAGTTCAGTTCGCACAGTGCCGAGTGACCGGTACCTGCGTTGTTCCATGGTGAGGAGGATTCCTCTCCGGCCTTGTCGAGGTTTTCGAAAAGACCAATAGACCAGGTTGGTTCCAGCTGGTTGATCATGGTGCCAAGGGTGGCACTCATGATGCCGGCACCGATTAGTACTACGTCAAAAGATTCGGTTGACGTTTCAGAAGGCACGAGGATCTCCATCGACAGTGATACTTTGCTCTACTACAGACTAGACCTAGTAGACCACCGGTTAAAAATCGTTAACTGGAAAGTGCAGGTGAGTTAGTCATCTGCACGTCCAGATAGCTCTCATTGAGCATGGGCGAGGAAGGGTAGTAGGTGACGTTCGGGTTGAAGGCCAAGGCGGAAATCGGAAATACCAGTGGGACCAGCGGTAGATCGGTGTTCAGCGTGGCCAAAATGGCAGTCATGGCCGCCGTGCGTTCCTCGCCAGGAGGCAAGGAGCGGGCAGCCAAGGCCTGTGAGTCAAGTAACTTGGAGGTGTATCCGAACTCATGCTCCTTGGCGTCGAGAATTCCGGAGATGAAGTCATCTTCCAGGCGATAGCCACCGGAGAAGCCCAAGAGGTGCATCCCGTTGAATTCCTCCGAACGCACCGTATCCACATATCCGTCGGTCCACGCAATGGGGCGTGGCTTGATCCGGATGCCTACCGCAGCCAGGTCTTCGGCCAATTGGGCGAAGGTGCGCTCGGGCAGCGGAAGGTAGTTTCGCGAGACCCGCAGCGGGTAGGCGAACTCGATGATTTCGCCCTTGTAGTCGATGTCCGCCAGCAGCTGCTTGGCCTTATCGGAGCTGTGGTTCAGCGTGCCCTCCGGATCCGGGACGCCGAAGGCCGGCGGCAGGATGCTCTGCGCGGATTTGGAACCCTGCAGGAAGAGGTTGTCGGCCAACCGTCCACGGTTGACCGCGTGGGTGATGGCCATGCGGAATTCGGGTTTGGCCAGCCATTCGTTGCGGTGATCCAGTCCGAGATACAGCACCGAGAACGGGTCGCGCTGCACGACGACTTTCGCGTTGCGCACCAAGGTACGCATGATATCGACCGAAACCATGTCGAAGCCGTCGATTTCCTCCGCCATCAGCGCGCTTTCGCGGTTGTAGGGGGAGGGGACCGGGGAAACCACCACTACTTCTGGATGGTTCGGGTTGTTGCTGAGCTTTGATTTGTCCCAATAGTCGGCGAAAAGCTCCAGATTCACGGTGCCCTCGTCGTTGGATACGAACTTGTAGGGGCCGGTGCCGGAAGGCGCGGTGAGCAGCGCTTGGCTCGGGTTGCTTTTTGGGCCCCCGGCGAGGGAATCCGGTGCGGCGATCGCCATACCCGGCAGGGTGAGCGATTCGATGAGCCCGGCACGGCGTCGACGCAGCTTCAAGGTGAGAACGTATGGCTCCGTGGCCTCGACTCCGGCGAAATAGCTTGCGCTGCCGCCGAGGGATTTTCCGGTGAATAGGTCCTGAGCGTAAATGGCCTTGAGCTTCTCCAGCTCGGCCAGGCGCTGGGTCTCGGCCGCCTTCTGCTCCTCGGTGACCGTGGTGCCCTGGTCCAGCTTGAGCTTCAGCTCCGCCTCGGTAGGCAGCTTGGGAATGTCTTTTTCGTGGTGGAAGACGTGCATGAAGCCCTGGCTGGAGCGCAGCTGCAGATCCTTGGGCAGCTTGACCCAGCGGTTGAAGTTCGCCACGACGGCTGCGGCATTGAATTCGCTGCCGTCGTGGAAGCGCACCCCGCGCCGCAGCGCGAAGGTATAGCGCAGCCCGTCTTCGCTCTCGGTCCATGATTCGGCGAGGCCGGCAATGGGGCTGCCGGTATTCGCATCGATGGAGATCAGCGTCTCGTAGATCTGGCGGGTGATGCGGAAGGATTCGTTGTCATTGGCCAATGCGGGATCCAACGACACCGGGGGAGCGGAAGCTGCCAGACGCAGGGTACGCGGAATTGCAGGTTCACTTGCCGACGGGCTGGCGGAGGCTACGCCTTCACCGTTCTTAGAGGTGCAGGAAGCCAACGCCAGTGTTGTCGCAGCGAGCGATCCAGTGAGCAGCAAGCGTCGCGTCACGAGATGTTGTTGCTTCGAAGGCACGGTTGTGGCTCGACTTCCTCTTGATTGCTTTCGGTTCCCAGCCGCGGTGAACCGGCGGCTTTCGCGGCGGTAAACGGTTTGGGTATTTATCAAAGATAGCGCACGCCGCTAGCGGCACCCCCAGTAACTCTCGGGGTGCCGCTAAGTGGAATCAAATTGTTAGCTAAAAAGCACTAACTAGTGATCTGATGCACAGCGTTCTGGCCAAGTTCGCCTTCGGACCAGGCCGGGAGCTGCTTTTTGAGCAGGCGCACCATCCGCGGGAAGAAGGCGCCGGTGTTTCCGCCGTTATGCGGCAAGATCAACGCGTTCGGGCATTGCCACAGCGGGTGGTCCGCCGGCAGCGGCTCTGGTTCGAAAACATCCGAGGCCACCGACAGCCGGCCGGAGGAAACTTCGGCGACCAGCGCATCGGTGTCCACCACTGGACCGCGGGCCACGTTGACCACCAGTGCTCCGTCGGGAAGTTTGGCGAGCAGCTGGGCATCCACCAGATGGTGCGTGGAGTCATTCAGCGGAACAATCAGAATCAGCACCTCGATTTCACCGGCGTGTGCGGAGAGCTGGTCAATGGAGAGCACCTGGCCGTGCGCGTCGGTGCGGGCGCGGGAACCGAAGCGCAGCAGGTTCACCTCGAAGGGATCCAAGCGTTTGCGGATCTCCTCGCCAATGCCGCCGACGCCTACTAGGCCCACCGTGCGATCGGCCAAGCCGGGCCACTGCATGGGGTTCCACGCCCCTTCGCGCTGGTCGCGTACCGCCTGTGGGAAGCCCCGCAGTGATGCGATGGCCAGCCCTAGTGCCATCTCTGCGGTGGCTGCGGCGTGCACCCCGGCGGCCGTGGTGATGCTTGCCCGGTCGCCAACGAGATCAACCAGTCCGTCGTAGCCGGTGGTCTGCGTTTGAACGTGGCTGACGTTTGGCGCCCGATCGATGTTGCGCAGGCTGTGCGGTGAAGCCATATAAGGGAAGATCGCTATGTCGATCTCCTCCAGGTTCGTGGATGGCTCGTTGACCAAGTCCCAAATAACTGGCTTGAGGTTGCGTGGCAGCTCGCCGACAGCGTTGAGGAGTTCTTGAGTGGGAAAGGAAACCGTGCGTTGGCTGTTCATGGGTTCACTGTATAAAGCAGGAGATGCCTATGGAAATAACCCCAAGTCATCTGCTGTAACGAAGGTCACCGGCCGGAGGGCCCCTCTCGTTTTGCACTCTCGCCGAAAGCTGGTAAAGTTTTATCTCGTTGCGAAAGCGCGAAGCATAAAAAGCTTCTAGAACATCGCAGCGGGCGCCTCTAGCTCAATTGGCAGAGCAACTGACTCTTAATCAGTAGGTTTCGGGTTCAAGTCCCGAGGGGCGCACAGTGAGAAAGGTCGGACTTCGGTCCGGCCTTTTTGCGTACCCGGATCAAACTTCGGCACCTAGCCCTGAAATGCGGGCCGTAAACCTCGGGTCGGATTTCTTCTCTCACGGCCGACTTTGATCGTCCCCTCATTTGCCCCAGCCTCAACGCTCGTTAGCCGTTCATCGTTTGGCTCATGGCAGAGAGGAATGAACAGCGGACCACGACTATGGGGGAGCGCCATGCCCGAGCCAGAACGTGAATACCAAATCAATGTCCTGCGGGAATTTCGAGGCACAGAATCCATCACCATTTCAAACTGGACAAAAAGAGGCTGGGAAGTAGCCGAGGTAATGGCACTGGCTGCTGTTAACGATAATTACCTTGCGTCGGCCCAGGCAGAAGCTCCCGAAGCACGCCTAAGTGATACTTGGCGTGTGCGTTGCCGCGCTGTTCCTGAAAGGTGGAATCTTGGCATGGATGGAAGGTCACCGCGAAGTCGAACCCGCTGAACGGGCACCGCATCGGTCAGTAAGAGTAGGTGAAGGAGCTGTCGCCAAAAAGACGGAGAAAGTGGAAGTACGAGCCGAACCCGCGTTTGCTTCTGGTGGCTACGGAATGTTTCTGCGTATTTATCCTCATAAATAACGAATAGTTGAAGCTCACAGTTAGAATCACGGCAGTTGGAGAAGTGCAGAGTTAGTACCTATGGGGGCGAAATGTCTGAATCGGAAATTGATTACCACTCTAAAATCGTGAAAACGATCCGAGGCGCGGAGTCCAGGGCGATTTCGAAGTGGACAAGTGAAGGGTGGGAACTCGTAGAGGAAAAGCGCGGACGACTCCAAACTCAAATTACCTTCCGTCGCCCAAAGCGCAAGTTGTCTAGACGAGCGATGGTAGTTCTTGGCGGAAGTATGGCCGCGTTATTTATTTTTATTGGTGTCATGGCCGTTCTCGAAAGTGGAAATGAACAAGAACCAATTGCGCCAGTTGCTCGTGAATCGGAGCAATCAAATGAAGAACCAATAATCGATGCGACCGCGGAAGTGATAGACGCAGAGCTGCCGTCCGGTGATTCGTTGCTGACCGAAGTTCCAAGTGCAGCACCCGCAGAAGAAATCTTGACCGTGGACAACAGCAAAGACTTAGCTGAGCTTCTGGCTGGGAGCGATTCCGGTCCTGTGGTTGAAAAGTTCGCAGCGAAGTACAAGGACCAGTTGATTGAATTCGATGCCAGCGTTTGGGCTCTCGCGCAACATGGTAACTACAAAACTCGGTATGACATCTTGATCGCTGCCGGGAACTTTGATGAAAACCGGTCGCCTGGCCCAAGCTTCCAATTTCGTGATGTCAATACCACTAACGACCTGCACTACACCAATGAGAGCCCCACAGGCACTATTGGCATCCGAGACAACATCCATGTAGTTGCCAGGGTCGGAAAATATAGCCCGGATAGTCTTCTGTTCCAACTGGAACCAATCGAAACTAGCTTTAGATGAGCCGCCAGCCTTTCTGCGGAACTGTCCTTGCTGGATTCTTCCGCGGCCTCATCTTGCGCGTGTAATCCGATAAATATTCCCCTTCTCGAATCCGTTGCACTTTTGGAACCCATAATTTCTCAGAGTCGAGGAATCAGTTTCTTCAGCATGGGCTATTTGCTTGGTCCGAGCCTGCAGATGACTAAACACTAGATCTCGTGGAATTAATTCATAAGTTCCCGCAGGACGATTCAGAATGTGGTTCAAACCACGCAGGAAATTTTAACGAATTTCCTGCCCTGCGACCCCAGGGGATCCGGTAAGTCCTATCTGACTAGGTGTTTGTAGGGTTCCAAGGGTGCGGGCAGTCGATTTTCCTTTTTGGGTGCCTTCTGCCTATGATTATCTACGTCGCAACGACATGAACCGGAAACGGACTAGTCAGAGCGAAGTAAGCGCCTCTAGCTCAATTGGCAGAGCAACTGACTCTTAATCAGTAGGTTTCGGGTTCAAGTCCCGAGGGGCGCACAATGAGATCCGACCTGAACTATCAGGTCGGATTTTTTGTATATCCACGGAAAAGGGGTTCTACGAATGAGCAATGAAGCCACTACGCCAACTCGCTTGGCTGCGGGGGATCAGGCGCCAGACTTCACGTTGAGCGACGCCGAGGGCAATGAAGTGACCTTGTCCAGCCTCCGCGGCAAGAAAGCCATCGTGTACTTCTACCCGGCGGCCTCCACGCCAGGCTGCACCAAGCAGGCCTGCGATTTCCGCGACTCGATCCAGTCCCTGAAGGCTCTGGGCTACGAAGTTCTCGGAATCTCCCCGGATGGGGTCACCAAGCTGGCAAAGTTCGCCGCCAAGGAAGAGCTCAACTTCCCGCTGCTGGCCGATGAGGACCATGCCGTCGCCGAAGCCTATGGCGCCTGGGGTGAAAAGAAGAACTATGGCCGCACCTACGAGGGGCTGATTCGCTCGACCGTTGTGGTCGACGAGCAGGGTCTGGTTTCCCTGGCGCAGTACAACGTTCGTGCCACCGGTCACGTTGCAAAGCTGCGTCGTGACTTGGGGATTGATCCCAAGTAGAACCATGGTTCGCCGATTTTATATCTGCGAATTATTCCGCTAGACTAGTTGAGGTCGAGTTACCGGACTTCAAGTCAGGTGTAGCGCGAGCGAGTATGGCGGAATTGGTAGACGCGCTGGATTTAGGTTCCAGTGTCTTCGGACGTGAGAGTTCAAGTCTCTCTACTCGCACCAACCAAACGAAACCTCCCGAACTGGCAAAGTTCGGGAGGTTTTGTGCATCCTGCAAGGTGGCCGCTGGCGTGCGGAGCGGTGCAACAGCCCGGATCCTGCTTATTGCCGCAGGCCGGGGGAGTAAGCTTTGGAAGAGTTATCCCGCGATCGGGATCGCTGTAGGTGATTATTCAAGGGGTGGAATGTGGAGCGCGAAAAGCTGCCCATGATGTATAGCTTTGCCCAGTCGGATCCGGAGCAAGCGCTCATCCCCCGCGCTGGCATCCCCGCACAGGACCTCGCTCAGATCGAGCGCATCATGGCGGAACTGGGACGGCTGCGTGCGGTGGAGCGGCGCATCATGCACAGCGCGCAGAGCTTCATGAAGCTCAACGAAACGGATATGCGCGCCATTCGCCAGCTCATTTCCGCCAAGCATGCCGGGCAAGCGGCGACCCCTGGTTTGCTTGCCCGCCATTTGGGGGTCACCACCGCCTCGGTGACCAAGATGATCGACCGGCTCGTGGCCGGAGGGCATGTGGTGCGCAAGGCCCATCCCACCGATCGGCGTTCCTGGCAGGTGGAGGTCAGCGAGGAAACGCATCTGGCCGCCCGCGAGCAGCTGGGCCGCCACCACGCCAAGCGATTCGACGTGGCGCTGGGGTTGAGCCCCGCAGAGCGCGATGTGGTGATCCGCTTCCTCGCCGGCACCTCCGAGGCCCTGCAGGACAGCCTCTACGGGGTCGACCCCGAAGCACCAGAGCCCGGCCGGTAGCTCCTTAGGCCGGGGTGCTCTCGTTTTCGGCGTGCGTGATGATGCTGCGCAGCATCGAAGAGAAGATCAGGCCATGGAACGGGTACACGGACCACCAGTAAAGCCTTCCGGCGAGACCGCGCGGGAAGAAGATGGCCCGTTGGGTCAGCCGCACCTTTCCGGCCTCCTGGTCGCTGAGCCGGAATTCCAGCCAGGCCCGTCCGGGCACCCGCATTTCGGCGCGTAGGCGCAGCAGCTGGCCCGGTTCCAGGGCTTCGACCCGCCACCAGTCCACCACATCTCCGAGCGCCAGCTTTTCGCGTTGCCGCCGTCCGCGGCGCAGGCCCACCCCGCCGGCCAGCTTGTCCAGCAGCCCGCGGGCCTTCCAGAGCAGCGGGAAGGAGAAGTAGCCGGACTCTCCGCCGATGCGGCCGAGCACCGTGAACAGCCCGGCGGCGCTTGCCGTGCTGTCCTGGGACCGCTCATCGACATAGACCCGGTGCCCGGCCCACTCGGGGTCCGAAGGCAGCGGGTCCGCGGGGGCCGACACGGGGTGCGCCGTCGCCCAATTGGTGTCCACCGAGTCGGTGCGGATCTTCTCCAAGGCCAGCGCGACCGCGCGCGGATAGTCCGTCAGCCCGCCGTCGGGGCGGTCAATCAGCTCATCGATTTCCCGGTTGCGCACCAGGCAGTCGTGCTGCAGCGAATCAACCAGCGCGCCGGCGAGGGTATGGGGCAGCGGAGTGACCAGATTAACCCAATGCGAGGCCAGCCGCGGAGTCAGCAGCGGAAGCGGTATCACCCACGGCTTGCGCAGTCCCGCCTGGACGGCGTAGCTGCGCATCAATTCGGCGTAGCTGTAGGCAAGCGGGCCGCCAATGTCATAGGTCCCGGCGCTTCCGGCCGGTAGTTCCGCGCAGCGCGCCAGATAATGCAGGGCGTCGCGCACCGCGATGGGCTGGACCTGGTTCAGCACCCAGCGCGGCGCGGGCATCACCGGCAGCACATCGCTCAAATGCCGGATCATTTCGAAGCTCGCAGATCCCGAACCGATCACCAGTCCCGCCTGCAAGGTGAGCAAGGGGACCGGGCCGGATCCGAGGATCCGCCCCACCTTGGCCCGGGAGGCCAGATGGTCGCTGAGTTCGCCCTCGGGGTGCAGCCCGGAGAAGTAGACCAGCTGTCCCACCGACGCCTCGGTGGCAGCTTTCAGCATGCTTTGCGCGCAGCGCTCCTCGGCGGCCATGAAATTCTTCGTGCTGGACATCGAATGCACCAGGTAATAGACCACGTCCGCTCCGGCGCAGAGCCGGGCGACCGCCGAGCCGTCCTCCAAGGTTCCGGTGATGACCTCCACCTGCTCGCGCCACGGGACGTCGCGCAGCCGTTCGGCGCTGCGCGTGAACACCCGCACCCGGTGCCCGCGTTCGAGCAGCAGCGGAACCAGCCGCCCGCCGATGTAGCCGGTCGCGCCGGTGACCGCAATGGTGCTCATGATTGCCTCGATTTCTCTCGGGTGCCCAAGCGCAGTGCGATTCCTCCCGCGCTGAGCAGCAGCAGGACCGCAATCGCCAGCGCGCCGTAGCCGACCAGTTCGGATTCATTGGTCCCGGTGAGCCGGCTATGCCCAATCCAGGCGATGCCCCAAGCCATGGCCAGCGCCGTGTAGAGCTTTCCTGCACAGTACCAGCAGACCGCCACCGCGATGAGTGCGGCAACCACCAGCAGGGCCAGCGCCGCCACCCGAGCCCACGCGGCGTCTTCTCCCACGCCCCAGGAGGAGAGCAATGCCGAGACATTGGCAATGCTGGCCACGTTCACCCAGCCCAGGTAGACGCCGAAGGTCAGCCACATGATCCAGTGCTCGGCCCGCGTGCTGCTGGGGAAGCGCACCAGCCGGACCAGGATCCAGAGCAGCACCAGCAGCAGCGCGAAGATCACCACGGCGCTCAGCGCCAGCAGGTCGAATTGCACCACCGCGATCCAGGCCGCATTCAGCAGCGCGGAGGCCGCCACCGGCAGGCGCAGCGCCCTCAGGGTTTCCGAGCGCCGCCCGGCGGGCAAAGCCTGGTAGACGGCGAACACCGCAAGTCCCAGATAGATGAAGCTCCAGATGGAGAACGCCGGCCCGGACGGGGACAGCAAGGTCGAGTCGGCACCGAGGTAGCCGCCGGCGGCATCTTGGATGGAGGTGCCGCCCAGGGCGCCGCTGCCGATGAAGGCCGCCGTGATCGCCGCGCCCAGGGCGGCGATTTCCAGGATCACCGTAGGCCAGGAGGCCAGCGATGCGCTGCGTTGTGGTTCTTTCATGATCCGCTCCTCGCGGTTGGTGGGGCAAAAATCTTGAAACTGGAGTCGACAAATGAAGATACTTAAACCATGATGTATCTAGCGAAGCTAATAATCAACCTAGCGAGAGAAGTTCTTCATGGCTACCACTGCGGACCCCAGGTCTTCTAGCGTGCTGCGTCTCATGCGCCAATTCCAGCATGCCTACGCGGCGGCCGAGGACGAATACCGCAGGGAACTGGGCCTGAACGACACGGATCTGCGCGCGTTGAACGCGCTGGGAGTCAACCGGCAGCTCGGTCCCGGACAGCTTGGCGCCAAGCTCGCGGTGTCCACGGCGGGAATCACCTCCGTGCTGGACCGGCTCGAGGCCCATGGCTACATCCGCCGCGAGGACCATCCCCAGGACCGGCGCAAGAAGATGATCTTGCATGGAGAGAACTTTCCCGGCCTCCCGGAGCAAGCCGCGGGAAGCCTGCGCGGAATCTACCGGGCCTTCCGGGAACTGGACGAGCAGCAACAGCACACGGTGCTTGGCTTCCTGCATGATGCCTGCCAAGCGTTGGAATCCGACACCGAAACCCACCTATGGAGCAAAGGGCCATGACCATCCACGCCACCTCACACACGGCACCATCCAGTAAAGACCCCGGATTGCCCGGCTTTGCCGATGCCCGGACGCTGGCCGAAATCCGCCGGCATCTGGAAACCATCCTGAACCGGGCCACGGCGCGGGCGAGCGCCTATTCCCCGCACACCGCGCAGCTCTGGGAGCAGATCGCGCGCAGTGTGGAACACGGAAAACTCACCCGCCCGGCGCTGGTGTTCCTCGGCTACCAGGCGTTCGCCGGCCGGGATCCGGGCCGTGCCAAGGATCTGGCCTGCGCCTTCGAGCTGCTGCATACCGCCTTGCTGATGCATGACGATGTGATCGACCGCGACTACATGCGCCGCGGCCAGCCGACCCTGTCGGCGCACTACCGCGACCAGGCGCTGGCCGCCGGACGCGGCACGGCGGATGCCGAGCACGTGGGCAACAGCGCCGCGGTCATCGCCGGGGACCTGCTGCTGGCAGAGGCCATCAAACTGGCCGCCCGCGCCGGGCACGGACTGGACTGCGAGGGAGCCGTGGAGGACGCCTTCGCGCAGGCCATCGCCCAGGCCGGGGCCGGTGAGCTCGAAGACCTGCTCTACTCGCTGCTCGATGCACCGGCCACCACCGGAGAGGTGTTGCGCATGGAAGAGCTCAAAACCGCCGCCTACTCCTTCCAGCTGCCGCTGCAGGCCGGGGCCCTGCTCGCCGGGGCCAGCGCGCAGCAGGCCGCGCGGCTGGGCGAGGTGGGCTGCCAGCTGGGCATTGCCTACCAGGTGATCGACGACGTGCTGGGGACCTTCGGGAAGCCGGAATCCACCGGAAAGCCCAACGATTCGGATCTGCGCGAAGCCAAGAGCACCATTCTGACCTCGCTGGCCAGCGAACAGGAAGGCTTCAGCTCGCTGCTGGCCGCCTACCGGGCCGGGCACAGTGATATGGCCACCGTGCGCCACGCCCTGGAAGAATCCGGAGCCGAGCAGTTCGCCCGGAAACTCGCCAACGAGCTCTGCGCCTCCGCCACCCGTTCGGCCACCTTCCTGCGCCTGCCTGCCGCCGCGCAGCGCATGCTGCACGAATGCACCGCCCTGATCCTCTCCCGGAGCAACTGAGCCATGGAACCCACAGATCTGCAACGCTACGCGGACACCGCCCAGCGCAGCGCCCGCGTGGTGATCGGCTCCTACTCGACCTCGTTCTCGCTGGCCTGCAAAATGCTGGACCGGGCCACGGCCAGGCATATCGCCAACATCTACGCCCTGGTGCGGCTGGCCGACGAGGTGGTCGACGGGGTAGCCCGCGAAGCCGGGCTGGATGCCCGGCAGGTCGCCGCCGCGCTGGACGCGCTCGAAGCGGAAACCGAGCAGGGGCTGGGCAGCGGATACAGCACCAACCTGCTGGTGCACGCATTTTCCGCAACCGCCCGGGCCACCGGCATCGGCACGGAGCTGACCCGCCCGTTCTTCGCCTCCATGCGCGCGGATTTGCTGCGCAGCACCCACGACGCCCAATCCCTGGAGCAGTACATCTACGGGTCGGCCGAGGTGGTGGGGCTGATGTGCCTGCAGGTGTTCCGCGCCATGCCCGGAAGCCAGCGAAGCCGCACCCCGGAGGCCACCGCCGCAGCCCGGAGCCTGGGCGCGGCCTTCCAGAAGGTGAACTTCCTGCGCGATCTGGCCGCAGACAGCCAGCAGCTGGGACGCAGCTATTTCCCGGGCACCCCGGCCCAGGGTTTCTCCGAAGCGCAGAAATCCGCGCTGGTGGCCGAGATCTACGCCGACCTTGCCATCGCCGAGCGCGGCATCTCACTGCTTCCGCCCGGCGCGGCACGCGCGGTGCGCATGGCACACGATCTGTTCGCCGAACTGAACCGGCAGCTCGAACGCACCGCGGCCAGCGAGCTGCTCACCCGGCGGATCTCCGTCTCAACCCCGCGCAAGGCCCTGATCGCGGCCAGGACCATGCTCGGCACTATTTCTTGGAGCACTAAATGAGCACTTCTCCCTCCCGCGTCGTGGTGATCGGCGCCGGGTTCTCCGGGCTGGCCAGCGCCGGACTGCTGGCCGCCAGCGGGCACCAGGTGACCGTGCTCGAGCAGCACCCCACCCTCGGCGGACGTTCCGGCCGCCTGCACCGGGAGGGTTTCCGCTTTGACACCGGACCCTCGTGGTATCTGATGCCCGAGGTCTTCGAGCATTGGTTCAACTTGATGGGCACGGGCGTGGAAGAGCATCTGGAGCTGCGCGAGCTGCCGGTGGGCTACCGGACCTTCTTCGAAGACGGCGCCGCGCCGGTGGACATGGGTACCGGCGACGCGGTCCGGGAGCTCTTCGAGGAGCTGGAGCCCGGATCCGCCGCGGCGCTGGATAAATACCTGGCCCAGGCCGGCACCAGCTACGCGCTGGCGCTGAAGCATTTCCTCTATGACGACTTCCGCTCCTTGAGGGGACTGCTCAACCCCGGACTCGCGCGCCATGCGCGGAGCCTGGCCCCGCTGCTGGCCAGCGACCTGCACGGCTACATAGCCAAGCGGTTCGCCAATCCGCAGCTGCGCCAGATCCTCGGATACCCGGCCGTTTTCCTCGGCTCCAGCCCGCGGCGCACCCCGGCCCTGTACCAATTGATGAGCCACCTGGATCTGGTGGACGGAGTGAAATACCCGATGGGCGGATTCGCGGGCCTCGCCGACGCCATGGGCCAGCTGGCCATCTCCCGGGGCGCCACTGTGCACCTGGGCGCCACGGCGACGAAGATCGAAACCGCGAAGCGCCCCGGACCGGCGGTGGAAGCGGTGCGCTGGGTCGATGCCGCGGGCAATCTGCAGCGCACCGAAGCGGACTTCGTCATCGGCGCCGCGGATCTGCACCACCTGGAAGGCGAGCTGCTGGACCCTCAATTGCACAGCCACCCGGCGAAAAGCTGGAAGTCCAAGGACCCGGGGCCCAGCGCGGTGCTGCTCTGCCTGGGCATCTCCGGCCAGCTCCCGGAACTGGAGCACCACAACCTGCTGTTCACCCGCGACTGGGATGATAATTTTGCCCGGATCCACGAAGGACGCGAACTTGACGAGCAGACGAGCATCTACGTCTGCAAACCCAGCGCCACGGACCCGGGCGTGGCCCCGGAAGGACATGAGAACCTGTTCATCCTCGTTCCCGCGCCGGCGCTGCCCGAGTGGGGCCGTGGGGGAGCCGACGGGCAAGGGGATTTCATGGTCGAGCAGGTCGCGGACGCGGCCATCGACCAGCTGGCCGCCTGGGCACGGATCCCGGATCTGCGCGAGCGCGTGGTGGTGCGCCAGAGCATCGGACCGGCGGATTTCCTCACGCAATATGGCGCCTTCCGCGGTTCCGCCCTCGGCCTGGCCCACACCTTGGGGCAAAGCGCGATGCTGCGCCCTGGCAACCAGAGCAGCAAGGTGGCCGGGCTCTACTTCGCCGGCAGTTCGGTGCGCCCGGGGATCGGGGTGCCGATGTGCCTGATCAGCGGGGAGCTGGCCGCCAAAGCGGTGAACGGCATCGGCACGCCGGGCGCCATCGACGAAGCCCAGTGGGCGCAGGTGTGCGGAGTGGGCCAATGACCTATCTGCTGATCTTGCTGGGGCTCATCGTTTGCATGGGGCTGCTCGACGCGCGCTTTAAGCTCTTTGTTTTCGCCAAGCCCTGGGCCGCGCTGGCCAGCCTGGTGCTGGGGACGGTCTTCTTTCTGCTCTGGGACGTGATCGCCATTGCCCAAGGCATCTTCCTGCACCTGGACTCGGCGCTGATGACCGGGATCATGGTGGCCGAGCAGCTGCCGCTCGAAGAGGTGTTCTTCCTGTTCTTCCTGTGCTATTCGACAATGATCGTGGTCAACGGGGTTGCGCTGCTGCGCCGGCCGAAAGCCGCTGCGCGGCCACCCCGGGAAGGAGCAGGAAATGTTTCTTGAATTGGGTTTCTGGTTTACGGCCAGCGCCGCCCTCGCCCTGATCGCGGCCCTGCTGTACCGGCGGATCAGGCCGGCCGCAGCGATTCCGGTCTTGGCGCTGGGACTGCTGATCATGGTGCTGCTCACCGCGATCTTCGACAACGTGATGATCGCGGCGGGCCTGTTCGACTATGGCGAGCAGACCTTGCTGGGCGTGCGCATCGGACGCGCCCCGCTTGAGGACTTCCTCTACCCGTTGTGCGCGGTACTGCTGATGCCCGCCCTGTGGTGGCTGCTTGGCGGGAAACCAACGGCAGAGCATCAAAACCAGGGGAGCAGCAAATGATCCGCGCAATCCTCGCCACCTCCCGCCCCATCTCCTGGGTGAATACCGCCTACCCCTTTGCTGCGGCCTATCTGATTGCCGGGCAGCGCATCGACTGGCTGCTGGTTCTGGGAACGCTCTTCTTCCTGTTCCCGTACAACCTGCTGATGTACGGGGTCAACGACGTCTTCGACTACGAGTCGGACCTGCGCAATCCGCGCAAGGGTGGCGTGGAGGGCGCGGTGCTGTCCAGGGATGCGCACCGCACGATCCTCTCCGCCTGCCTGATCATTTCGCTTCCGTTCATCGCGGTGTTGGCCCTTGGCGGGACCGCGCTGTCCAACGCGGTGCTGGCGGCCAGCGTGGCCATGGTGCTGGCCTACAGCGCACCGCGGCTGCGCTTCAAGGAACGCCCGGGGCTGGACTCGCTGACCAGCGCGGTGCATTTTGTGTCCCCGGCGGTCTACGGCTGGGTGCTGGCCGGCAGCGGCTTGACCCTGACCCAGTGGTGCGTCTTCGGCGCGTTTTTGCTTTGGGGGATGGCAAGCCATGCCCTGGGCGCCATCCAGGACATCATCCCGGACCGCGCCGGGGAGCTGGGCTCCATTGCCACGGTGCTCGGCGCGCGGATCACGCTGTATCTGGTGCTGTGCGCCTATCTTCTGGCCGGGGCGGTGCTGCTGCTGGGCCTGTCCTGGCCTGCGGCCGGCGCGGGCCTGCTGGCAGTTCCCTACGTGCTCAACGTACTGCCGCATCTGGCGGTGAGCGATGCAAGTTCCCCGGCGGTGAATGCCGCGTGGAAGAGATTCCTCTGGATCAATTACCTCTGCGGCTTCCTGCTCACTATGCTGATATTTACACCACCATGTTCGCGTAGCCCAATTGGCAGAGAAGGAAGTACAGCATTCTATGGACGTCATCTTGCTTTCCGAGGATGGCGAACCGATCGGTTCGTGCCCGAAGGAATTAGTGCATACGGAGAACACCGCGCTGCACCAAGCCTTTTCCTGCTACCTGTTCAACGCCCAGGGGCAGCTGCTGGTGACCCGCCGCGCCCTGTCGAAGCTGACCTGGCCAGGGGTTTGGACCAACTCCTTCTGCGGCCACCCGGTGCCGGGCGAGGAACTGGTGGATGCGGTGCGCCGGCATGCGGCTCATGAGCTCGGTGCGCAAATTGCCGACCCCCAGGTGGTGCTCGCGGAGTTCGCCTACCGGGCCGTGGACGCCAGCGGAATTGTGGAGAATGAACGCTGCCCGGTCTTCATCGCCACACTGGAAAATGAGCTGGCGCCCAACCCGGAGGAAGTTATGGACTACCAGTGGGTCGAGCCGGACAAGCTGGAAGCCGCCGTGCAAGGCACCCCGTGGGCTTTCAGCCCGTGGATGGGCTGGCAGCTGGCCGAATTCTCGCCGCGCCCCAATCCCTGAGTCCTCGCGTTTTCCCGCGTCCCGAGCAGTGCGTTGCCGCCGAGCCAAGCCAGGGGTTTGGTAGGGCACTGTACCGTGGGTTGTATGGGGCGGTCCGTTGTGGCCTGTCCCACACAGAAAGAGAAAACCACGCATGGATTCGACAAATGGCCTGTCACTGGGTGTCATTGCAACTTCGCAGAAGACCGATGAACGGCGTTTACCGATCCACCCGATGCACTTTGAGCGCATCGAAGAGCGCTTCCGCAAGCGAATGATGGTGGAAACCGGATACGGGCTGGCCTGCGGCATCGATGACGAACAACTCGCACCGCTGGTAGGCAAAATTGCCTCACGAAGCGAAATCATGAAAACCGCAGATATCGTGCTGCTGCCTAAACCGCAGCATGCAGACCTCGAAGAAATGCGTGAAGGACAAATCCTCTGGGGCTGGCCACACTGCGTCCAGGATCAGAAACTCACCCAACTGGCGGTAGACAAGAAGCTGACGCTGATCGCCTTCGAAGCGATGAACCACTGGGGTGCCGACGGAAGCTTTGGGCTTCATGTATTCCACAAGAACAACGAGCTAGCCGGCTACGCTTCGGTACTTCATTCCATGCAGCTGTGCGGGGTGACCGGAGACTACGGGCGCCGGCTGTCTGCAGTGGTCATTGGATTCGGCGCGACCGCTCGCGGCGCGGTGACCGCTTTGCGGGCGCACGGTGTCAATGAGATCAAGGTGCTGACCACGCGTGCTGTGGCAGCGGTGGCCTCGCCCATTCACGCGGTGGACATGGTGCAATTCGAACACGACGAGGGTCCTAATCTGGGCGAAGTAACCACCGAATCCGGCAAGGTGCCTTTGGCGCCGTTCTTGGCCGAACACGATATGGTTATCAACTGCACGCTGCAGGATCCCAATGCACCGCTGATGTATCTGAGTACCGAAGAACTAGGTGCCTTTGCCCCAGGAAGCCTGATCGTTGATGTTTCCTGCGATGAGGGGATGGGCTTCGAATGGGCTAAGCCGACCACCTTTGCTGATCCCATGTTCAGCGTGGGAAAGAACATCAATTATTACGCGGTAGACCATTCGCCTTCCTACCTGTGGAACTCGGCCAGTTGGGAAATCAGCGATGGATTGCTGCCATTCCTCGACGTGGTGCTCGCCGGGCCTGGCGCCTGGAATGAGAATAGGACCATTGCCAGCGCCATTGAAATTCAGGACGGCATCATCAAGAATCCGGCCATCTTGGAATTTCAGCACCGTGAGGCGAACTATCCACATGAATTGCTAGTTTAAGATCTCTCCAGACTGTGATTGGTGAGATCTAAGTCAGTCTTCTGCGTACCGACCGTTTATGGTTGGTACGCAGAAGCTCTATAGCGCGTTGGTCAGTTCGCTTAACGCATCGATATCGAGCAATGTGATTCGGTTTCCTCGTCCTTGAACGATGACCCGAGCCTCACTGAGCGAACGCAACTGACGGCTAATCGACTCAGGAGTGGTGTCCAACAGCGAGGCAATGTCTTTCTTCGCCAGGGGGAGTACCACTTCCAATGCTCGCTCAGCGGATGCCACCGCCGGAAGTGACAGCAAATAATCTGCCAGGCGAGAGCTGACATCTGCGGAAATCACCGCAGCCAAACGAGATTCTGTTTCGCCTAAGCGGCGGCTGACATCTTGAAGCATGCACAATCCGATGCTTGCATGACGTTGTACCAACTGGGCTAAGTCTGCATGGCGAAAAACGCACAACTGAGCGTCCTCCAGCGCAGTCGCATCATTCCCTGGACTGATTCCTGTCAGGAACGCAGACTCACCAAAAAAATCTCCCGGACCCAGAACCCGGATAATTTGTTCGTGACCGTTGGAATTCGTGCGGGAAATCTTTACCCGCCCGGTATGCACCACCAGCAACTGAGAATTGTTGCTGGCAGCAGAGTAGAATACCTCGGCGCGGTCCAAATGAATCGCATGTGCCACCCCGGCAACCTCTAGCTGTTGCTCGTAGCTCAATGATTGAAATAGCGGTACTCGGCTTACACAAAGCTCGTTTGCTCCCGCAGATTTCTCCGTAGCAATACTGGTGTGCATCAGATCTTCCTTACCCTCAGCTATGCCCTTATCCTCCATGAAAAGACGCACAACTGCCACCGCCAAAGTTATCTGGCTGTGGCAGTTGTTCTGCTGCTTAGCGAAGTGCTGCCTTATTCTTTTGATCCTCTCCCGTGGCGACCTGGTCAGGTACGGCAACTTGCGTGGGACGAACCCGCATCAGCCGCATGGCGTTGAGGATGACAATGAGCACCGAACCTTCGTGGACGAGCATTCCCAGCGACATGCTCACCCCGCCGGCAAAGACTCCAGCGAGCAATATCAGCACCGTGCCCAAGGCAATGGTGATGTTCTGTCGCATGATCCGTACTGTGCGTTGGGCCAGCCAGATTGCTTCCGGAAGTTTCAGCAGCCGGTCTCCCATGAGCGCGATATCCGCAGTTTGCACTGCGACCGCCGAACCGGCAGCACCCATGGCCACACCGATGTCCGCGGTGGCCAAGGCCGGCGCATCATTGACCCCGTCACCGACCATGGCCACAACGTGACCTTCGCTCTGCATTTGTGCGACGGCGGCGAGTTTGTCTTCCGGGAGTAAGGAGGCATGGATTTCATCAATTCCCGTCGCCGCAGCGATAGCTTCTGCCACCTTGCGGGAGTCTCCGGTGAGCATCACGACCTTCTTCACCCCAATGGCGTGCAATTCGCGGATCATTGCCGGAGCCTCGGCACGAATCGTGTCGGCTACTGCAATCACTGCGATGACACGGTCTTCCAGCGCGATAATCATGGCGGTTTTTCCTGCTGCGGAGAGCTCGTCAGCAACTTCTGCCGAAGCACCCAATTCAGTAATTCCATATTGAGCCATGAGCGCGGTATTGCCCACCAGAACCTGTTGTCCTTCAACGTGGGCAACTATTCCTTTGCCAATCACCGGGGTGACATCTTCGGCTAGAGTGGTGGGAGAAACCCCTTCGTCACGGGCGGTGTCCAAAATCGGTGCAGCTAGCGGGTGCTCGGATCCTGCCTCGGCGCCGGCGGCCCAGCGAAGCACTGCTGAACGATCCATCTTCGGATCGAGCACCACGATGTCGGTGAGCACAGGGCGCCCCTCGGTGAGGGTGCCAGTCTTATCTACGGCTACCGCGGTGATCCTTGCGGCATTCTCCAGATATTCGCCACCCTTGATCAGGATTCCGTTCCGTGCCGAGCGTCCTATACCTGCCACAATGGCCACCGGGATAGAGATCACTAATGCACCTGGGCAGCCAATGACCAGCAACGTCAGTCCAAGTACCACGTCTGCAGAGATGAGCCATGCCAGCAGGGCGAGCAGCATTACGGCCGGGGTGTACCACTTGGAAAAACGATCAATGAAGGTTTGGGTTTTAGCCTTGGCATCTTGGGCTTCTTCCACGCGGTGAATGATGCGTGCCAACGTGGTGTCAGCGCCGGTGCCGGTGGCCTTGACTTGAAGGAAGCCACCGTGAGAAATAGTTCCCGCGAACACCTGGTCTGCGGCCGACTTTTCAACCGGGATGGATTCGCCGGTGATGGTGGCTTCGTCAATCGCCCCGGTGCCGCTGATGACCAGCCCATCCACGGGGATCTTGGCACCGTTTTTGACTAGTACCGTCTCGCCCATCTTCACCTCGGTGGCAGGTACCTGAACCTGTTCGCCATTGCGCAGGACGACGGCTTGATCAGGAACTACCGCGACCAGCTCGGCGAGAGCAGCGCGGGTTTTATTCATGGTTCCTGCTTCCAACGCGTGGCCTACGGAGAAAAGGAAGGTCACCGCTGCCGATTCCCAGAAGTTCCCAATCAGCACTGCGCCGAGGGCAGCGATAGAGACCAACAGATCAATACTGATGAACTTCACCTGCAGGGCCCGTACCGCGTTCACGCTAATTTTGTAGCCGGCCACGATTCCACCAGCAAGCATCAACGCGTTGGACAGGGTAAATACATGGCCCGTCTCGTGGGAGTGTTCGGTGGCTGCAAACCACCAGCGAGGCGTCAGCGTGGCGTTCCACTGCCCGGCAAACAGGTACTGAACACCGAAGGAGAGAAGAATTAGCAGACCGGAAACCACAGGAATAAACCAGTTTCCGTACCTGAATTTGCCAAGCGCTTTCACGAGCACACCGACCTTTCTGAATTATCGACAGGAGATTAGAAGGCCGAGACCGCGGACTTATATCCGGCCTTGTCCACAGCGGCAATGAGTTGCTCAACGGAGGTTTGGGCTGGGTCGTGGTCTACCTCAACGCGGCCCGAGGCGAAGTGCACCTGAACTTTTTCAACGCCTTCTAGTCGGCCAACCTGTTTCTCGATTTTGGATACGCATGAGGGGCAGGAGAAGCCTTCGGCACGGAGCAGGGTGTGGGTGCTTGCAGTCGTGTTGGACATGGTGGAACCTTTCGCTCAAAAAAGAGAAGGAGCAATAGTTGGAGGGGATTCCAACCATTGCTCCCGAGCGTATCTATGTGCTGAAATATTGTCCTTGACGTGGATCAAGTACCTGATTCGCGGAAGTTCTTGCTGGCAAAGCGCCAACTGCCAATGTGCTTGTGCGTTAGTTCGAGCGTGCAGTGAAATGCGCCGAAAGCTGTTGCCGATTACGCGTACCGGTTTTGCGGAATAGCCGCGTCAGCCGCGCCTCCACGGCACTGACCGTAATGAACAATTCTTCGGCGATGTCCTTATTTGTCATGCCTTTGCGAACCATGGCGACCACCTGAGCCTCGTCGGCGGAGAGCATTTTGAAATACGTGTCCTCCGAGGTGCTCTCGGTGACGTGTGAAAGCTGGGAATCGACGCGTTGCGCCCAGCCTAAGGCCCCAATATTCCGGTAGATGGTGCGCGCAATGACAAGCTGCTCGATGCTCTGTTCTTGCCGGCCAGCAGTTCCCAACCGGGTACCGAAGCAGTGGTGGATTCTAGCGAGCTCAAGTTGGCCATCGGCAGGTTGCCACGTATCAAGGAGAGCTTGGAAACGAGCAAGAGAAATATCCCCGGGCAATGCGATTGCTTGAGCGCGAAGTATCAGCATCTTTGCATGCCTGCCCGTTATTCTGGCCATCAACGATTGCGTCGCTCTGAATTCGTTGGCCGCTTCCTGGTCATGATGTGCGCAGGACAAGGCCTCGATGAGATTCACACAGGTTTCCACGTAATGGATACTGACAATCTCGCCATATGCCAGTTGCGCCTGCTGGAAGTACGTGATTGCTTCGTCAAACCTGGCGCTCATCAGCGCTTGGAGTCCTTGAAGCTCGGTGACGAGTGTGGAGTAGATTGAGGGCAGCTGACCTATAACAAATGGCCGCAAGGCATCCAGGATGGGACCAGCCTGATCGGGACGGGCTTTCATGATCCAATACCACGCGTTGACGATGCTTGGCAGCGGACGCATCAAGTCCACGCTAGGTGAGGCGTTCCAGCGTTCTACCGCGCGTAATGCCCGCGGTACATCATGGGCAGTGATAGCAAATTGGGCTTCGTAGAGCAGCCCTAGGGATTGGTAGACGATCTCGGTACTGGTCCCGTTCAGCACCGGCAAAAGTGCGGTGCGCGCCTGTTCGTGGTAGCCGAGCGTCGAGAGGGCCGAGGCGACAGTCAGGAATGTAATGCCATTAACGTCTGCTGCTTTTCGCTGGATCACCGACTGATAGCTGGACATCACCGACGCCTGATGTCCGGTATACGAATCATGGAGTACTTGCGCGTGTTGGAAACGTGGACTAGGCGCAGATTCAGCTGCAGAAAATAGTTCCCGGGCACGCTGCAAATCTGTGTGTGCTTCGCCAAGCTTTCCATCGAGGCACAGGGCAAGGGCGCTCATGCTCATGAGGTTTGCGCTGAGCGCGAGGTTATTGACGTGGTGCTCTTCCACCGCACTATGGATACTGGCAGTGGGGATGATTGAGCCTTCTATAACGCGTAGTTCTACCTCATGGTTCAGCAACATGAGTTTTTGCTCAGGGGCCAGACTGAAGCCATCAAGATATTTAATATAGCGCCAGGCAATACCTAAGTGTCCACTTCGTCCCAGTTGTTGAATGAATTGAAGGACTTCGGGAGCTGGATGCTCACTATCGAGGCGGGTTAGGGCCCATTCAACGACTTCAATGGCTGCATGGATTAAGCCGTCGTCAACTAGGCGGACGGCACCTCGGATTAGCTGGTGTGAGGGTATCTGCGAATCGTCAGCCCGGCTTTGATGAAATAGCTTGAGTTCTATGGAGTTTGCGGCTTCGGCAATGAGCAAATGCATCTGGCGGCGTTGCATAGAGCCGAGACCCCAAAACAAATGGCTGCGCATGAGGGCATTGGGAAGGTTGAGTAATTCTTGGCTGAATCTCACGACACCGGCGTTGACCAGTTCGCTGACGTCATGCTCCGTGACATCAGGAATTTTTATGGCCACGGCGAATGGCAGCACTGGGCCAATCGCGATGTATTTCAACGCCGTAATCTGCGTTGCGGTAAAGCGCGCTTCCAGAGCGCGCAGTGTGGAAGAGGACTCTATCCGTGCATGGTACGGAAGCGTCAACGGTTCCTGATTCGACTTTTGTGCCTCCGACAAGGAACTCAGGTGCTCGAGCAGAGTCCCTGGGTTTCCTCGAGCAAAGCAAACGAGAATTTCGGCGACGGACTCCTGCAGCTCAAAGACACTTTCGTCTATGGCGATTTGTTTCAGGGTCAGTGAATCCATCATTTCCAGCGGAAAGCGTTGGAAGACGTCGAATGGCTCAGGTACTGTGGCCGAATTAGTGGTTGCGATGAAACTGACCCGGTTGCCTTGAAGCCGGCTTGCAAGGAATCCTAAGATCCTTTGGCTGTCGGGATCCATGAAATCCAAATCGTCAATGAGGAATACCGTGTCTGGTTCAATTTTCTCGGTGAGTTCTTGAAGCAGGGCTATGGCGATTCGATAACGGTCCACCTCAGCATCCGTGGAATCAGGGACGAGTCCGGAGATCTCTGGTGAAAGCTTCAGCGGAATAGCCGAAATAAAAGAGAATAACCCTGATAGCGGCCAAGCCGAATCATGTTTGTTAGAACGGATAAGCCGGTGGGGTTGCCCATCGAGCCGCTGACCAATCTGCTCGAGTACCCAGGATTTTCCCAAGCCGGACCCGCCAGACACGATGGCAACTCTGTCACGGTGCCCTTTCGTGAATTTTCCTAGCTTTTCTAGAAGCACTTGCCTGTTACGCATAGGGGTGACCC
>NZ_JBQSYR010000004.1:0-161358 GCF_052379505.1 Glutamicibacter sp. 363
CGAGCGAAGTGAGTGACTATCTCTCAGGTCTCATGATTGGTGCTGAAATCCGGTCCGTTCTTGGCAAACAAGCCGCCAACGACGCTCTGTCACTGACTATCTGTGGCAATAAAGAGCTCAGCTCCAGATACACCAGGGCGCTGAATATTTTTGGAATTGATCAGGTGCGAGAACTGCAAGGCACAGCCCCTCGGGGAATCTGGGCCGTTGCCAGTGCTCAAAGGCGCCTGCAGACCGTTTCGGTCTGAGCCTCTAACTTGCCACACGATTTATCAAGAAAGGTTTTGCCGTGAATGAACTGACGACAACTTTGAAGGCTGCCGGACTCGTAGCCATTTTGCGAGGTCTTCATCCTTCGGAAGCTCAAGGCGTAGGCGAAGCGCTCTATGCCAGCGGTTTTCGGTCTTTGGAAGTGCCGCTGAATTCCCCGGAGCCATTGAAGAGCATCGAAATTTTACGCGGTGCGCTACCTGAAGACGCAGTAGTTGGTGCAGGAACTGTGCTCACCGTAGACCAGGTTCGTTCGTGCCAGGATGCGGGCTCCCAAATCATCGTTTCGCCAAACACCAACGTGCGGGTTATCCAAGAAACGGTGGCGCTGGGCATGGATTCGTTCCCAGGTGCTGCTACTCCGAGCAACGCCTTTGATGCCATTGAAGCAGGAGCGAAGAACGTCAAGATTTTCCCTGCCGAGCAAGTAGGCCTGGCGGGATTCAAAGCGTGGACCGCCGTGATTCCTTCCGGCATCGGCCTGATCCCTGTCGGGGGCATCAATGAAGAAAACATGGCGCAATGGCTGGAAGCCGGAGCCACAGGTTTTGGCATTGGCTCCTCCCTTTACAAGTCCGGACGAAGCCTTGAAGACCTGAAAACGAGGGCAGGCAATCTTGTCTCTGCCTACCAAACGATCCATGAGATGAGGAAGTCTGCATGAAAATTACAAAACTGACCACGTACATGGTGCCACCTCGCTGGTTGTTCCTGAAGATCGAAACCGACGAGGGAATTGTCGGTTGGGGCGAGCCAGTACTCGAAGGCCGCGCATCCACTGTTGCCGCAGCAGTTGAGGAACTTTCGGATTACCTCATCGGCCAGGATCCGCGAAACATCGAGGACCTGTGGACGGTAATGTACCGCGGCGGCTTCTACCGCGGTGGCGGCATCATGATGAGCGCCCTGGCCGGCATCGACCAGGCGCTGTGGGACATCAAGGGCAAAGCCCTTGGGGTTCCTGCCTACGAGCTACTCGGTGGCAAGGTGCGCGACAAGATCCGCGTGTACTCATGGATTGGCGGCGACCGCCCGTCGGATACCGCAGCCGCCGCGAAGGCCGCTGTTGAACGTGGTTTCACCGCCGTGAAGATGAACGGTACTGAAGAAGTTCAGTACATCGATACTTGGGACAAGGTGCAGGGGTGCTTGGAGAACGTTCAGGCTGTCCGCGACGCAGTAGGCGAGAACGTAGGCATCGGCGTTGACTTCCATGGTCGAGTGCACAAGCCAATGGCCAAAGTCCTGCTCAAGGAACTAGAGCCATTCAAGCTGATGTTCATTGAAGAACCGGTACTCAGTGAAAACGTGAACTCCATGCTGGAGCCATTGCGCAATTCCAGTACTCCGATTGCCTTGGGCGAGCGGCTGTTCTCCCGTTGGGACTTCAAGGATATCTTGGCCAGCGGAGCGGTGGACATCATTCAGCCGGATCCCTCGCACTGTGGCGGCATCACCGAAGCCCGCAAGATTGCGGCGATGGCTGAAGCCTATGACGTTGCAGTCGCCTTGCACTGCCCACTTGGCCCAATCGCTCTAGCCGCGAACCTGCAGATCGATGCCGGTGCATACAACGCCTTTATCCAGGAGCAATCCCTGGGGATCCACTACAACAAATCCAACGATCTCCTTGACTACGTCAATGATCCGTCGGTCTTCGCCTACGAGGATGGCATGGTTGCCATCCCTGAAGGTCCGGGTCTGGGCATTGATGTAAATGAAGAGTACGTCATTGAACGCGCAGCTGAAGGTCATCGCTGGCGCAACCCAATTTGGCGTCACAAGGACGGATCCTTCGCAGAATGGTAAATCGTATGTCTCAGTCGACACTGTCGTCAGCTGCAACACTCAAGAGCGCTGGCAAAGCTACAAAGACGCGCTACGCCGTAGCCTTCATGTTGTTCCTCACCGTAGTAATCAACTACATGGATCGTTCAAACCTCTCGGTTGCAGCGCCGTTGATCTCCGAGGAATTCGGCCTGGACACAGCACAGCAAGGCCTGTTGCTCTCTGCCTTTGGCTGGACCTATGCGGCCATGCAGCTACCGGGCGGTTGGCTTGTAGACCGAGTTCAGCCTCGTCTGCTGTACCCAATTTGCCTGGTGCTGTGGTCGGTGGCCACAATCTTCATGGGCATGGCCGGAAGCTTCATTGCTTTGATCGTGTTGCGAATGGCTGTCGGTGGCTTCGAAGCCCCTGCGTACCCAATCAACAACAAGGTGGTCACTGCCTGGTTCCCTGAACGTGAGCGCGCCACCGCTATTGGCTTCTACACCTCTGGCCAGTTCATAGGTCTCGCGCTGCTGACCCCCGTCCTGCTGTGGCTTCAGCATGCATTGACCTGGCACTGGGTCTTCGTGGTTACCGGTGCGGTAGGCGTCGTATGGGGCCTGATCTGGTTCGTCATGTACCGGAATCCGGTGGATTCCAAGAGAGCCAATGCCGCTGAAATCGAGTACATCCGCGAGGGCGGCGGACTTGTTGACCTTGGCAGCGAGAAGGCCAAGACGGTTGCACCGAAGCTGAGCAAGGCTGACTTTGCCTTGGTTTTGGGACGCAAGAAGCTGTGGGGAATCTATATTGGCCAGTTCTGCCTGACCTCCACGTTGTGGTTCTTCTTGACCTGGTTCCCAACCTACTTGGTGACCTACCGTCAGATGGATTACATCAAGACGGGATTCCTGACGTCGCTTCCATTCATCGCGGCGTTGGCCGGTGTACTGATCAGTGGTGTTCTCTCTGACCTCATGCTCAAGCGTGGGGTGAGCCTGGGTACTTCCCGCAAGCTGCCAATCATCACCGGGCTGTTGCTCTCCATGAGCATGATTGGTGCAATCTTCACGGACAGCACCGCACTGGTCATCACCTTCATGTCTATTGCCTTCTTCGGCAATGGCCTGGCTTCGATTACCTGGTCCTTGGTATCTGCACTGGCACCGTCTCGCCTGATTGGTTTGACCGGTGGCATGTTCAACTTCATCGGCAACCTGTCCTCTATTGCCACCCCAATCGTGATTGGTCTGTTGGTCTCGGCCACGGACTTCGGTCCGGCGTTCATTTACATGACGGTCATCGCGGCGGTCGGAATCCTCTCCTACGTGTTCTTGGTTGGAAAGGTTCAGCGCGTCGAGGGTTAGTATCCCGAGAATGGAGAACACCGAAAAACTATCGCCGTTCAAGCTGATGATTGTTCAGTTTGAACGGCGATAGGTGTTTTAGAGAAAGTTTTTGATCCAGGATTTACAGACCTAGGATGCTGCTGGCTCTGAGTGGTCGGTGGGGGTGTGCACGATGTCGAAGTAGACGTCGGTCTTTTCAGGATCTGGGAAGACTCGGTAGGTGAACTCGTCCGCAGTCAAGGTGACGATGTCTGAGGCACGTGTGAACTGTACTTTTCCGGCGTCATCTTTGGCGACGATGGTACGGGTCTTGCCAACATCGGAGACGCTCCAGTCACCTTGCATCTTTGCTGAGTCGTCCAAGTTGTACATGTTGAAAGTTCCATCGCAGTGGAAGTAGGCGTTGCCGACAAAGTTGCTGACGTTTCTGTCGTTGAGTTCAACGTCGTCACCGTTGGCATCCAGTGCCCTGGTGGTTTCCCAAGAGGTGGACGATAACACCGAGAACGGGGAGCTGGTTGCATCTGCGGCGGCAGTGGCTGAAGATTCGACCTGGCTGCCAGCATTTGCTTGGTCAGCGCCGGCGCCGGTGGAGCATGCGGCGAGCAAGCCAACGGACAGGAAGCCTCCAGCGACGGAGAGAGATAGCTTATGGGAATAACAGAATGATTTCCTAATGTTGAGTATGGGCAAAAATTCGGTATGCACCTTCGTGCGTATAGGTGTTTTTCTAACAATATACGTACGCGTAAGGGTACAAAGCGTTTTCCGGCCCGAAAGACCGCAATGCCGTTGTAGAACTCGTTCTCCGACCTGAGCCCAACGGGAATGAAATCTCAAGACCTGACGATCTTGACTTGGCGCGAGCAATACCCGGCCATTCCCGCTATCCATCGGCTGCTACCCGAAGAGGGATCTTCGATAGTGGTGCGCAAAGTTCTCTACCGATTGGTGGAGCTGGATGCTCAAGAAGGTTGGTGTAGAAACTGGCGAACAACCCTGTACGGGCGTACGACCTAAGCAACGGCTAGGTTTGTGATAATTGGCCCTCAATATTCCTCGGCATTATTGCTTCATCTACATTCAAGAAATCCAAGAGCTTGGTACCAACCACGGGACCTCGACGATACGTAGAAGATCGACTACCTCGCGCATCACTCTGAGAGTATTCGTGGTCAACTTGAATTGAGATAGAACGCGTGATCTGCATCTTTTCAAGTCAGTCGTAACTTTTTCCAACCAAACTAATGCCGGACACCTTCCAGATTTCATCCGGGCTGCTAACGGTGTTCGGACGGCTGAGTCAGGATGATCCCTGAAGCTAGATATCTGTCAGAATCATCGAGATGACTCACAACCTCCAGTAGCTTGGCCTTGGCCATCGTGGGGCCGAAAAGTTTATTCACTATGTTGTGATAATCCCTGAGTACATGTTCAAGCGGATCAGAAACCCCCTGACTTGGTTCAATGGCTTGGCGTATTCCGCTTAGCACGAATGAAAAAAGGTCGGGGCGGCTCATGGTCTTGACGAGACAGAAATGAAGCAGGAAACGTAGGTTGTGAGAAACTTGCCCGATCTCTTCGCCTGCAATTGTCATGACACCATGAGCCGCATAATTCACCCAAAACCCAACCGCCTCAGATGATTTTTCATGGTTGTTATTGATGCCCTCGGCTAACAAATCGAGTGCTGCCGCCGTATCCTTCCAAGAGGAGGGACGTGTCAGGATCGCAGCGGCACCGCTGGCTTTCCAACCATCAAACTTAGCGGCCAAATGCCAGATGCGGGGCTCGGAATCTAGATCTACGTGGAAGTTGGAGATCAGCGTTGATTCCGCAGCATCCCGTTGCTGCTCTGAAATATTCCCAGCATCGGTCAGGAATCTAAGCAAGTCCACCGTTCCAAATGTTGATTGGCCTTGCTGAACGGCAAGAGATCGCAGAGCAAGATCGTCACACCAAAATGCAACTTCGTTTGTGAGAGCGTAGTCGAGCGTAGAAAGCCAAGTAGAGCCTTCCCCGAGATCCTTGAGGTGGTTGAATTTCTGCCAAGATTTGTGCTGGGCTCTTTTGAGAATCGCCACGGTCGCGTCGCTGTGTCGCGCTATGCGGTCAGCTTCCTGCTCAGTAATCTCGTTACGGACGAGCTTTTGTTCCTCGGCGTTCCATCCAATTGTCAGCGTGGAACGTAGCTGGCAGCTTTGCTGCCCCTGTAATGCGTCTTTATATGTAGGCGTGGTGGTCCGCAGGACTGAAAATGCCCCAATCAGCTGATCCTGAACTTCCGAATCCAGTAAGGCCAGTGTTACTGCGGCGGATGTATCCACTGCAACGTGCTTATCGAGTGCCTTTTCGATTGAGTTTGCCGCTTGTGGAGCATAAGACGGATCATGGCTGAATATTCGCTTAGCGGCACGCAATATCGCAGCTTCTGCGTAGCTTTTCCCAGAGATTTCGGAGAGTAATCCAAGCGGAAGTTTTCCTTCGCAAATGGATTTTTCGATCGCTCGACGTTCTGGATCTTCTGGGATTCCTTTGAAATGTTCTTTCAGATCTTCAAGAAATTGCTGGGCAGATTCGAACTTCAAGGCACGGAAGGTCACGCTATCGGGATTTTCACTGGTGTACGTATGCATCTTGCCTTGCAGCGTTTTGATGTCCGTTTTCGAAGCATTTCCGGCGGCAAGGAGTGTGTTGGCGAGGAAGATGCCTAGCAGCTCCGCGTCGTCACTTTGCTCGTGCATGATCCTTAGCGAATGGCTGACAAACGATGGCCGAGTGTCATGCTTCGAGGCCAGATGTATCCAAAGTGTGGCGTCGTGGTTGCTTCGCGGGCCGATCGGTGCACCGTCGTGGTTCAGTACGTCCCAGGCCGCTTGATAATTTCCCATGCGTGCATGTAAATGAACAAGAATCCATCGAGTGTTCTCGTTCTGCGGATTATTCGCGACCATTCGCCGGGCTAGCCGCAAAGATTCTTCATGCCGTTCCAAGGCTTCCAGGGCATCGAAACGCAACATGAGAGCATATTCTTCGCCGGTCGATCCACGTACAGCCATGTTGACTGCTTCTCCAGCTGTGCGCTCTGCCGAGGCATTTTCGCCTGCCCGGAGGTAGCTGCTTGCAGCCATGCTCATCAGCCGTGATGAACTCCATCTATTGGCTGCTTCCTCCAGCACTTGCCCTGCTTCCTCATGTTCTCCCCGGCCAGCAAGCTGTTCGGCCAGCAAGCCAGCAAAGGACTCGGACTTACCGACCTTGGCCCTGAGTAACGCAATTTTGTCGCCGGAAGCGGACATAGTTCGGTGTATGTCGCGAATATCTCTGACGGCATCGGGATAAAGAGTTGAGAGTTCGTTCAAATCAGGTATTTCGACCCCAAGAAGGGCTAGTGCATTGGCGCTCCTGAGATGGTCGAAATCATTGGTCCCTTCATCCCATGCTTTGCGCCATTCCATTGCAGCGTTCTCGCGGTCATCTTGGCGGAAAGCAACCCACCCATTAATATAAGCAATGACAAAAGGATCGTCGAGTTCGGACGCCACGGTTTGAGCCAATGTGTAGTCGTTCTTACTCGCGGCGACGAATGCTGATTCGATGCAAATCCGCTTGTTTTTGGATTCCCTGAATGATGCTTCACCCAACGGTGCGCATTGGGTTAGTCGCCAGGCTTGGTCCAGGTCATTGCTAAGAACCGATGCCTTGACGGCTTCTAGTATCGCTTCGACGCTGTCGCCACCCCAAGTGCGTCTGGCGTTCCGGGCCGCTATGGCAAGTTCACCGGCTCGAACAAGATCAGCGATATTTTCATCGCCTCGGCCGTGCTGTCCGCGCCAAATCAAAGCTCTTGAGGCTGCAAGTGCAAGGCCGCTGGCACTCGAATCTCGGTCGAATGCGTTCTCGAGGACGGATATGGCCCCGTTAATGTCGTCCAGTCCTTCTAGGCACGCGGCTTGGAGCGATGTTTTTAGTGCCGTATCAGCGTCATCAGCTGGATCCCAAGTAGAGAGGGCAGCTTGAGAGTCGCTGAAGCGTTTTTCCGCGATCGCCAGAAACGCTTTCGTCATCGCATGTGATGCGTCAGAACGCTTGACAAACTCTTGAAGATCAAGAAGACCCTCGGGGACGGCTGCATCCACAAGCATGATTGCCTTTGCTTCCCAGTAGCCAGGATTCGTCGCTCCTTGATTCACCCCTTGTTTGTAGAAGAAAATTGCCGCCTTCTTAGCCTTGTAGTCTTCCGCGACCGACCCAAACCAGCACCAAGCTGCTGAGGGGGCATCGGTAAATTTTTGCGGGGGTCTAGTGCTCCAATCGGCTAATACTTGGCCACGGTCCTTTTCGTAGACCAAGCTTTCGACAAATTCCCGGAAGGGAGGCCAAGATTCGGCAATCCTCCTGGCGGGTTCTTGCCTCCAAGGATGCAATTGAGCCACAGCGCGATCGAAAGACTCAGGTACGTCGATTTTGTCGAGAATATGTTGGGTCCCGGCAAGAACAAGCGCTTGAGTCTTTGAATTTTCTTGGGCAGTAGTGCGTTGAGTCCAAACCGTGCCGAGGGAAATGGCATCCTTCGCTGGCAATTCTCGCTGGTATTCTTGCAGTATGAGATGGAGGACTTCCTTAGCACATTCCAGTCTTTTCTCCGCAGGCTGCCCCTCAATGACTACGGCAAGACTTAGGAGCGCTGACTCGACCTCGGTGGCGCTGCCTTGGGATATCTGATTCTTTACATCATCCCGTTCAAGCCAGCGGCGTATGGATTTCCTCGAAATCCGGATGCCGTGTTTTTTGCATGACTTTACCGTTGCTCGGGCAACTCGTTTAGACAAACCTTTTCGGTCCAGAAATTCCTTGGCTTTGCCTGCTGCGCCCCCAAATACGGCTTTTGACAAAGTCGACAGAACTGCTGTTGTTATTGGGTCCAAAGCTACTTCCCCGGCACAAGAAACGGCATGTAACCTTCGGCAAATTCATCAATCTTGAGGAATGCTCGGCCTAGGTCATTGAGCACTAACTCCAGCCTCCAAAAATCTACCTCACCAGCCCCGTTCCTATATGGGCGCAGCCTCAGATCGTCGAACTGCTTGCTCCAGTCCTCGTAAGACTCGCTTTCAAACCGAAAATAGCCGTCGACATAGCGAACGCACTCGGATTGCCACGCGTCATAATCCGCCTCTTCGTAAGTTTCTTCGTGAATGACTGCATTAGCCCAAGGCACAAGACTAGGCAGGAGGGATTCGTATTCCCTTAGCCCCGCCGTAATCATCCACTTGCCCAGTTCGTCACGGTCTTCATTAGTCGCATCAACTGACACGATAGAAAGGTCCCCACGCCCAGAAGACTTGTTGATCCATTCCTCGGCCTCCAGCAGAACACGCCGCCCATTACTAAGTAACCTCATCCAGGGAAGTGCTAGACGCAACCGCCGGATACGAAGGTCATAATCGCTACCAGCCGAAAGCTCAGCAAGCTCTTCTTTAGATGCTTCCGTTAGCTCTTTCGCTTCCTTGATTAGAATTCTCTTACCGCCCTTGGGTCCCTGAAGAACTCTATCTCGTTCTACGGACTCCCAGTAGGCTTTCCCTGTGTCGATATTACAGAAAACCACAATGACAGGCAGCGAATGCTCCAACCAGTATTGAAGATGATCAGCTTCGGGGTAGAACCACCAACCATCAGGAGCCGCCTTAAACCAACTCTCACCGGACTTGATCTGCGCAGCTACTAGTCTTCCCGTAACTTCTCCGCCCATGATAATTTCAATCTGAGCATCTATTCCGAAGTCCAACGTGGGCTGTTCGCGAAATAGCCATCGAAGTTTCTGATGCACCATCGTGCTGACCAGGCCCACACCGATCCGGTCAGTATGCGCGGTATCTTGAATCTTTTGTCCCATGCGATAAGTCTAAGAGAAAGTCAGCAAGTCAAAACGAAAACTGACCGTGACAAACGTGTTGGCTAGGGGAGTACCGACAGTCGTATAGAAGCAACTTGTTCCGCCCACTCAAATGCTGAGACGAGTTAGCTGGCGTAGGGAAGTATATGTTGAAAGTCAAGCAATTTTCAGCTCCGGAACGTCGTCGAGCACCGCATCACGGATCATGGCGAACAGGACGGTGAGCCGTCGGTAGGCTAACGCGATGATTGCTTGAATGTGACGTTTGCCTTGGGGCGGTTTCCGGTCATATGAGGCTGGGTCCCCGTTCGGGTTGAATCTGATCGGGGCGCACCGGGAGAAACAAGGTTAGTGACAAATAACCCTTGAAGGTACTGCCATTCTTGCAACGTGATGTGAAATCTCGTGACTTCGTGGACACTGAAACTCATTACTTCGTGGACACTGAAACTCATTACTTCGTGGACAGCGGATCTCAATACTTTGTATGTCCTGTCTCAAGACTTTGTGGACACACGATCTCATGACATCGTGGACACGATGTGAACCGTCCCGGAAATTATGCCGCCAGTTTACTGGCAGCTACATCGGGTAACGAGCCGCTCATTTCATCATAATAGAGTTCTTCAAATTCCACCGGAGTGCGATACCTCAACGTCGAATGGAACCGCTCGAAGTTGTACCAATGCACCCAATCCACGACAAGGTCCACGACGTCAGACTCCGTAACCAAAGGCCCGTTCCTGAACGGTGAATCCTTAGCCACGGCCGCGTTCTTGAACAATCCCATCACCGTCTCGGCAGCGGCATTGTCGAAGGCATCCCCGATCGTGCCAATCGATGGAATCAGCCCTTCCAATGCCAGCGTTTGCGTATACCGCTGAGAGGCATATTCTGACCCGGCATCGCTATGGTGGACGGTGTCAAACACTGGTCTCACATGAGAGTTTCGCTCACTACGCCGCTGCCATAGAGCCTGCTGGAGAGCTTCCTCCACAAACGTAGTGTCATGCGAGGTCGACGAAGCCCAGGACAGGATCCGACGGGAGAACAAGTCGATCACAAAGGACACGTATGCGAACCCGCTTCGGATGGGAACGTAGGTGAAGTCAGTGACCCACACTTTGTTCGGAGCATCGGTGAAGAAGTTCCGATTCAGCAGATCCTTTGCCCGGATTTTGTCCTTGGCGCGGATCGTCGTGGTGGTCCGTCGTCCTCGCACCAGGCCGTTCATCCCGGCCACACGCATTAGCCGGTCCACAGTGTGTTTGGAAATATCGGGGAAGCCGTTGCGTTGCAACCAGACCCGCATTTTCCGTCGCCCGTAGAGCACTTCAGGTTTCGGCCTGCCCGTTTCTTGGTTGGGTTTCTGCAGGTCATGCAAGGCATTGAGAATGAGTGCATCGGTCACCACTCGGGGTGCCGGTTGCTCGGCTTTCCAGCTGCGATACGTGCGGGCAGAGACCTTCAGGCCTTGAGTGTTCAGGGCCTGACAGATCTGCTGGACTGCATGTCCACGTTCGCGTTGCTGGTCGATGAACTCGGTGATTAGTGCCGGCGAGGGTCCAGCTCCCTCGCGAAGAAAATCGCTGACTGTTTCAAGATGTCGTTGGCTTCTTCAAGATCTCTGACCTTGGCTTTCAAAGCTTTGATTTCAGCGAGTTCGTCGCTGGTGGGCCCGGTGCGTTCACCGGCATCGATCTGAGCTTGGAGAACCCAGCGGCGCAGGGTTTCTTTGCCGATGTTCAGCTTCGGAGCCATGTCTGCGCAGGCTGCGTAGAGGGACTTATACCGGTCAAGGCGTTCCATGGCGTAGGCCACTGCGCGGTTCTTGACTTCTGGGGTGTACTGCTTGGGCATGTCTTCCATTCTCTCAAACGTAGACGGCATAAAACCCGGGACGCTTCATGGATCTGGTGGAGCAGAATGTGTTTCCGTCTGGACAGACCGATAGGATCGCAACTATCGGAAGTCGCGATTTGAGATCTACGTTAGAGGAGAATTAGCTTGAAGAAGCAAATCAATGTTGTTGGTGCCGTTATCATCAGGAACGATGAAATCCTCTGCGCTCAAAGAGGCCTAAATGGAAGTCTCGGCGGCATGTGGGAATTTCCTGGTGGCAAAATTGAGCCCGAAGAAACTCCTCGCGAAGCACTCGAACGTGAGATTCGAGAGGAACTCCTCTGCACGGTCAAAGTAGACGCTGAAGTCACGAGTACCACCTATGAATATGACTTCGGAATTGTTACTCTGACAACCTTCTATTGCGAGTTAGTCGAAGGAGAACCGCAGCTAACGGAGCATGAAGATGCAATGTGGCTCAAACGCGATGAACTCATGTCCCTGGAGTGGGCGCCAGCGGACATTCCCGCGGTGGAACTCATCCAGGCGGCATAGTGAAGACTAACGCTGATCTCGTTCTTGGTAGTGGTCTCTCTAGAGACGTCACATTCGGATTCTTAGACGGGAAACAGCAATCTCGCCGCCATCACCACCCTCGCGTCGTATTGAACGCTGACGGCAATACGGTTCTGCGCATCCTTCGCGAAGAGCTCGCCCGTTGTGATGAATTCATTTTCTCCGTTGCCTTCGTCACCCCGAATGCGATTGCTTTGCTTAAACAGGAGCTCGTGGAGTTTTCGGGTCGAGGAACGATTGTCACCTCCGACTATTTGGGCTTCAACTCACCGTCGGCTTTTAGTGAGCTACTAAACCTTGAAACTCTAGGTATCAACGTTCGAATTCACAACGCGGGAGCCTTTCACCCGAAGGGTTATATCTTCAAAACCGAGAATATGGTTACGGCCATGATCGGCAGTTCAAATTTGACCGGTAACGCGATCGTGAAAAATCATGAATGGAACCTGAAGGTTTCAGCATCCGAGGGCAGCGATCTTGCCGACCAGCTAACTTTGTTGACCCAGAACCAGCTTGAAGAATCCATAGCACTGAGCCAACGGTGGATAGATGCGTATGCGGAACAGTACACACCTCCTCCGATACGTCGGAAAGTAGTAACTGCCCCTCGAACTGATGCTGATGAGCAGCTTTTGCCGATAGCAACTGAAGAAGATCTTGAAGTGACTGGCCAATTGCTGGATGGCGCTGCGTCGTCCGAGTCGCTCATGCCGATCCTCCCGAACCAGATGCAAACGGAGGCGCTCAAGGCGCTGGAGCAGGTTCGGTCGAGCGGGGAGTCGAAGGCCATCGTTATTTCGGCAACTGGTACGGGAAAGACGATCCTCTCGGCATTGGAAGTACGCGCAGCTCATCCTGGTCGGTTCTTATTTATCGTTCACCGCGAGCAGATCCTCGATAAAACCATCCAAGAGTACCGCCGCGTCATCGGCGGCGACCACAACGATTTTGGCAAACTTGCGGGTGTCGCCAAACATAGCGACCGCAAGTTTGTTTTCGCAACGGTGCAGACATTGTCCCAAGACAGTGTGCTGCACGAAATTCAGCCAGACGCTTTTGACTACATCATCGTTGACGAAGCGCATCGCGTTGGATCTCCAACATACAAGAAGGTCCTTGGATACCTCGAACCTACTTTCCTGCTTGGGCTAACAGCTACACCAGAGCGAAGCGACGGGTTCAACGTCTTTGAGTTTTTCGACTACAACGTGCCGTATGAGATTCGCTTGAATCACGCGTTGGAAGAGAACATGCTGAGCCCATTTCATTACTACGGGATAGCCGACGTAACGCTTGATGACCAGACGACCCTAGACAGCACTGATGATCTGGGATATCTAGTGACCGCGGACCGCGTTCACCACATCGTTGACGCCCTGAATAAATATGGGCAGGCGGGTGTTGCTCCGAAGGGGCTGATTTTCTGTTCTCGTAAAGTGGAGGCTGCTGCTCTATCTGCAGCGCTGAATCAGCAGCAGCTTCGTGGGAAAACTTTGCGGACGGTGAGTCTCAGCGGTGACGATTCAGTGGAACAGAGAGAGCAAGCAGTTGGGCAACTGGAACGCGGAGAACTCGACTACATCCTCACCGTCGACATCTTCAATGAGGGGGTGGATATCCCCACGGTGAATCAGGTCGTGATGCTTCGCCAAACGCAATCGGCAATAGTGTTCGTGCAGCAGCTTGGACGCGGTCTGCGTAAAGCACCGATGAAGGACTACTTGGTGGTTATCGACTTCATTGGCAACTACGCGAACAACTACATGATCCCGATCGCGCTTTTCGGTGACGAGTCAATGAACAAAGAGTCGCTGAAAGAGAAGCTTATTTCCACCGAGCAGGCAGGCGTGCTTGCCGGTCTATCGAGTGTTCGATTCGATAGGGTCTCGCAGCAGCGTGTACTTGATTCCATCCGTACAACTACTCTGGACAGCATCCAAAAGCTCCGCAGTGCGATGCAGTCGATGCAGAACCGTGTCGGACGCGCACCGAAACTCTTCGATTTTTATCGATTTGAATCTGTCGATCCGGTATTACTGGCAACGAAGAAAGAAAACTATCCAGCATTGGTCAAGAGTCTTTTGCGGCTTGACCATGAGCTTAGCCAGGATGAGCTCAAAGCGTTGTCACTACTATCGCATGAAGTCCTGACGTCGAAGAGAATTCATGAGTTCGTGCTTGTCCGTGAGTTGCTTTCACACGGATCGGTAACCTTGCCCCAATTCCAAGCAGCCCTCTTCAACGAAGGAATCGACGCGGTCCATCGCGAATTGATGAGCACCGTAGAAACTCTGAATCTTGCTAATCACGGACAAGTTGATCAAAGTCGATATGGAATTCGCTTGGCGAACATCGATGGAGAGTCGATATCGGCTGACCCTGGTTTTCTCAGTTCATATCGTTCTCACCGTGCATTCAGCAACGAAGTGGACGACATCATACAAACGGGCATGGCCCTAGTGCGAGACCGGTATGTTGCTGGAGATCCGTTTATCGTTGGAGGACAGTATTCCCGTAAGGAAGTAACGCGCCTCTTGGGACTACCACGAAAGTGGACTTCGACGCTGTACGGGTACAAAGTCGACCCAGAATCGAAAACCTGCCCGATTTTTGTGACGCTGCACAAATCGGACGATATCTCGGCTAGTACCGCGTACCAGGATGAACTGGTTGATCCATCCCATCTGCGGTGGTTCACACGATCAAGGCGGACGCTACAGAGCGATGAAGTCCGGCGAATAGTGGATAACGAGGTTGATCTGTACGTCTTCGTTAAGAAAGACGATGCGGAAGGCACCGAATTCTTTTACTTAGGCCAGGCCGATTCACTTAATGCCGAGCAGACTCACATGTTTGGAAAGAACCAGGAGCAGCTTGACGTTGTCACGATGAACCTGCATTTTGAGAAAGCGATTGACAACGCTCTGTACGACTACTTGAGCCCGAATGTAAACCTCACGGAGTCTGGCTGATGTTTTTCTGGAGCTTTTAGGAGTGCGAGTGAATGCAGTGCGATCCGATGCGGAACGGGATGAAGGCGAACCACAGGTTCGTCTTCTAATTGATAACGACACAGGTATCGACGATGCCTTGGCGCTGACGTACCTCTGCTCTCTCGACCATGTGCAAATAGAAGCGGTCACCAGCACCCCGGGCAACGTTGACGTAGAACAAGTCACCTCGAACAATCGGGCACTGCTCAAGCTCTGCGGAAAGCCGGTTGTTCCGGTGCTCATCGGTGCAAGTGAACCACTTGAGATTCCTCTGGTGACAACGCCTGAAACTCATGGCCCGCAAGGCGTTGGTTATGCAACGCTCCCAGATCCTGATCCAAGACTTTCTGATGAAGTGGATGCCGTTGATTATTGGATCCAAGCAGCACGCGAGAACCCCGGAGAACTGTCCGTCTTGCTCACGGCACCGCTGACAAACTTCGCTCTGGCACTTCGCCGCGAACCACGTCTTCCCTGGTTGCTGCGCAAGGTAGTGATCATGGGCGGTGCCTTCTATTACCAGGGCAACACCACGCCTACGGCCGAGTGGAACACCCACGTGGATCCGCACGCCGCAAAGGAAGTCTTTGCAGCCTACACAGCGGCCGCTGAACGAGGGTTGGATTCCGCGAAGCTGCCGATTGTCTGCTCTCTGGACACCACGGAACGCTTCGAAATGCAGCCGGACTTCCTGACAAAGCTGTCCAATGAAGCTGGATGCGCTGAACCGGAAATAGTCCGGGCCAACGACCCGGAAGGGACATTGAGCAAGTCCTCCAATCCGCTTGTGCGTTATCTCTCCGACGCCCTGCGGTTCTACTTCGAATTCCACAGGCACTACGACCAGGGCTACATCGCCCACGTGCATGATTACTTTGCCGCCGGTGTTGCCGCGGGGACTTTGGACTACGAGACCCGTCCTGCAACGGTGGACGTTGAGACAGAATCGCAATTGCTCTTCGGTACCACCGTGGCTGACTTCCGCGGGCTGTGGGGCAAGCCGGCGAATGCCCAGGTAGTCGTGGCAAATGACCCCGAGGCAGGGTTTGCCGAGCTGGTCCAGCGCCTCGGTGCGCTGGCAAAGAAACTCAACGAGAATTCCTGAGCGCAGGCAGGTGGGCTAGAATCGTCTACCGGGTCGAGGTGACATAGACCCGCCATTCGCGCGTTGCGGGAGCAATCCTGTGCGCAGCCAAACTCGTATCCCCAGGATTGCCTCATCATGTCACCGAACCTTCTTTTGCCCGAAGCATCAGCGACCCAGCTCCTGCGCCGCAGGGTGCTCGGCGCGGCTGGAACCCTGCTGCTCGTTGGAACCTACCTGTTCCTGGTCATCACCCAACCCGCGGGAATTGTCGAGGGCCTGGGCCAGGGAGTTGCCTTGGCAACGTTCGCCGCCTACCTGATCGCTGCCGTCCTGCTGCTGCTCGCTGTGCTGCCGGACCTGCCGGTCTCCGCCCTGACGCTGATCCCGGTCGCACTGGCACTGAACATCATCCTGGGCCAATTCGTCGGGTCCGTCATGGTCCCGCTCTACCTGGATTCCATCGGTACTGTTCTCGTGGGCTTCCTGGCCGGCCGCCGTGCCGGCGCCGCCACCGGCGTGCTCAGCACGCTGATCTGGTCGCTGTTTGCCCCCACCGTCTTGCCATTTGCTGCTGGAGCCGCTCTGGTCGGTTTCCTTGCGGGAACCGCCGCTCGCTACGGCGCCTTGCGCCGGCCATACCTTGCACCAATCGCGGGCCTGGTTTCCGGTGTACTGGTTGGCGTAGTCTCCTCGCCGGTAGCTGCCTTCGTCTACGGCGGCACCTCGGGAGTCGGTACCGGCGCAGTGGTTGCGGCCTTCCGCTCCATGGGTGATTCGCTGCTCTCCGCGGTCACCAAGCAGGCCCTGATTTCCGACCCAGGAGACAAGGCAATTGTCTTCCTCATCGCAGCGCTGCTGGTCTTCGCCTTGCCGAAGCGCTTGAGTGGTTCCTTCGAATTCATCCGCCGCTACAAGGTGCTGGGCAAGAGCGGAAACAAGTAGGCCACCTATGAAGCGCCGCATCGCTGACTTGCATCCTTTTACCGTGCTTTGCCTAGCCGTGCTCACCGTTTCGGTGGCCACAGCTGCCAGCCGCTGGTGGCTGAGCTGTGCGGTGATAGTGCTTTGCCTGGCCATTGGCGCAGTTGCGGGCACGGCCCGTAAACTCGCGGCGCTCAGCGGTGCAATCATGCTCCCGACTCTCCTGTCCTTGCTGATGATCCATGGACTGGCGTCACGGGATTCTTCGGCGGTGATCGCGGCATGGGGGCCAGTAAGCCTGACGCTTGGGGGAGTGGAGATCGCCATGGCTCTGGCCTTGCGCACCGCTGTGCTGGTGGTGGCCGGTTTGCTTTGCGGTTTGCTGATCGATAAGCACCAGCTGGTGGCAGCCATCGATTTGTCTCCGGCTCCGCCGCAGGCGGGATACCTGTTGGCATCCACGCTGTTCCTTCTTCCGCAGATGATGGAAAAGCAGCATGCCATCGGCGAAGCCCAGGCCTTGCGGAAGGCAGGAACCGGCCGTGGCTTGGTCGGGTGGCTGCAGCGCTTCAGGCTGCGCGCTGTGCCGCTGGTGCTCTCCTCGGTGCAAGACGCCCATGACCGTTCGGCGCATCTGGCCGCGCGCGGTTTTCCCGCCCGCGGTGAGCACAGCAGATTGCGCCACGTCGCAGACTCGCAGATCCAGCGGGGCGTCCGCTGGGTTGTCCTGCTGTGTTCGGTGCTGGTGCCGGTAGCGATTCTGGTGCCTCTTGGGGGAGCCTCATGATGGATATGGATCATCATGCACCTGCCGGAAGCACCGCGGCGCTGCACCTCAGGCTGGGAAGCTTCCGCTACTTCGAGGCGCACGCCGAGACCTTGCGCGAAATCGAGATGGAATTCTCCCCGGGTTCCCTGACAGTCATTGCCGGCAACTCTGGATCCGGGAAGTCCACGCTGGGCGGAGTACTAGCTGGCATGCTGCCGCGGCCGGGAGCGGACCAGTGCGAGGGAACGGTCATCCTGGCGGGGCAACGGATCGATTTTTCTCCTGAGCATTCGCCACGAATCGACATAGCCGGCTGGGCCAGGCATGTGGGATTGCTGCCCCAGGATGCCGGGCGCTACCTTTCGAGGATTCGCCAGACGGTTGCAGAAGAGCTGGCCTTCGCGCGGGAGAACGAAGGAATGCCCCGCGTAGAGATGGCAGAGCTCATCACCGAGCTTTCCACGCGGCTGTCCCTGGAGCATCTGCTGGAACGCGACCCCGCCAAGCTTTCAGGGGGCCAGGAACGCCTGGTCGCGTTAGCGGCGTTGTCCGCAGCCAAACCTTCCATCATTGTGCTCGATGAACCGCTGGCCGGTTTGGACTCCAAGGCAACTGCAATAGTGACCGCGATGATCACTCGGCTGCGCGCCGCGGGCACCGCGCTTGTGGTGCTGACCCGGACAACTGAAGCATGGGAAGCCGAAGAGGATGCCCTGTGGACCTTGGCGGACGGAACTTTGCGGCCTGCATCTGAAGGCACTGGAACTGCTGCATTGCCGTCCAAGCGAAGAAGACCATCCATCGCAGCAGCATCAGCAGAGCCCCTGCTGGCCTTTGCTGGCGTGCAGCTCGGATACAAGGGTGCCAGCGCCCCGGTCCTCTCCAACCTTGACTTCGAAGTCCGAGCCGGAGATTGCGTGGGGCTGGCCGGCGCCAACGGAACGGGCAAGACCACGCTGCTCAAAGCCGCCGCAGGGCTAATCAAGCCAACTGCCGGAAAAGTGCGGATGGCAGGTGATGCCGGGATGCTCCTGCAGAACCCTTCGGACCAGCTCTTCGAACGTACCGTAGCCCGGGAAGTCGCCTTTGGCCTTCCCAAGAAGAGCAGCCAACGCGCCCGTGTGCCGCTGGTCCTTGAACAGCTGGGCCTGGAATACTATGCCGAGACCCATCCTTATGAGCTGCCGGCTTCGGCCCGCCGGCTCGTTGCCTTGGCCACCGTGCTGGTGCGCGAACCGCAGTTGCTCCTTCTTGATGAACCAACCGAGGCGCTGGACTCGGCGGGGCTTCAATGCCTGCACGGGGCAATCGATTCGGTACTCGAACGCGGGGGAGCGGTGCTGTTCTCATCCCATGATGAGCGGTTCATGTCGCTCACCGCGCACAGGGTGCACCAGCTGTCGTAGGAATTTTTTGCCGCGAAATAGGCCCCCATTTCTTTGCCTCGGAAACTTTCGCCCAACTCAAGTCACCTGAAAATAGTGAATCGAGCTAGGAGGTTGTCCAACGGCAACGTGCAGCGCTGTGCGGTGGCCTGCCCTGACAAGTCAGTTCAACTCGTTGCGCACGATCTTCCCCTGGGCAATGACCACCTCCACCTTGGACAGGGCCTGTGCTCCTTCGAGCGGATTCGATCCCAGAATTACTACATCCGCCACGCCCTTGCGAAACAGCTGGCCCACGCCCTGGCGTTCGACACCGATCAGCTTCGCAGGACGGGTGGTCACCGATTGCAGCGCCTGCAGCGCGGAGAGCCCGGCGTCTTCCAACGCCTTGGCCTCGACTCCGATCGGCATGACATCCGTGCCGAACGAGTCGGTCCCGGCGACTACCAGCACGCCAGCCTCATTGGCAGCGCGCACGGCCTGCGCCAGTACCGGGCCGAACTCGCGGCCGCGCTCGGCGATCACCGGATCCGATGAGTTGGCCATTCCGGCCACCCCGGCCAGGGTCGGAGTGAATGCGGTGCCTCGGCGGACCATCTGGCCGATGGTCTGTTCATCCACGAAGACTCCGTGCTCGATGCTAGCCACTCCCGCGCCGACGGCTCCGGCAATGCCCTTGGCGCTGTAGGCGTGGCAGAGCACCCGGGCGCCGCGGGCCGCCTTCACGATGGCCGAAAGCTGCTCCCGGTCGTAGACCAGCTCCAACGGATCTTGCTCGGCAAGGCCCGCGCGCGGATTGGCGCGCGTCTTGATGACCGTTGCGCCGCGGCGCAGATTCACCCCGGTCAGATAGGCGAGATCCTTGACGTCGCGGATGTTGTCCTCCAAGGCGGCCAGCGGAGCCAGCTCGGGATCTGCGAGGATCGAGTCGCCCTGTTCGGGGGAGACGAACAAGCCTGCCGGATGCATGCGAGGCGAAAGCCCGGGATTCCATTTCGGCAGCGAGGCAAGCGCAATGTCCTGGTAGAAGGTGGATGATCCGCTGCGCACCGTGGTCGCCCCGCTTTGCAGGATCAGGCGGACGTCCTCGAGCCCGTTGGCGTGCACGTGGGCATCCACCATCCCGGGGATGATGAATTTGCCGGTGGCATCGATGCGAGTTGCCTGCCCCGCCGCGTCCTTCACTGCATTCCGGGTGGCCTCGTGGTTTCCAACGGCTTCGACCTTGCCGTCGCGCAGCACCAGCACGCCGTCTTGAGCGGTGTCTCCGGTGGCAGGATCGATGAGCGTGCCGCCCTCGATGATGATCGGGACTGTTTTCAATGCCGAGCCGTGGTAGCTCGCTGCGAGTCCGCCGCGCTCGCCGGAATCCGCCGAAGCGGGTGCCGCGAAGCCAAATGCGCCGAGGCCCGCCAGCGCCGCGGCTCCGGCCATCACGCTGCGCCGGGCGAGGGCTTGGTTGGGGACCGGGCCAGCGTTGTGGTCGTGTTCGCACATGGGTGTGATTGCCTTTCGACGTGGGACGTTTTCCTGAAACTCTATAGCAGGGCAATGCTGACCTGAGGTGCAAGTCACATTATTAATGCCGGATCCAGATTCGGGTTTTGCGCGTCTTGGAGACGCCGCAAAGCAGAAGGCGTGGGCAGACGAATGCGAGTGGAATTCGGACCATGTGCTAGCGACCAGCTTGGGAAGAAGCTGCCGTGCGCGGAGGCCCGAGGAATCCGGCGGTTTTGCGCAAGACCTCTTCAACCGAATGCAGTTCGCATTCCCAGAGCGTCAGCGATTCCCAGCCCAGAGAAGCCAGGTCATGGCGGTTGCGGCGATCGCGGGAGATATTGGCGTCCAGCTTCGGGTTCCAATACCCGGTATTGGACGTGGGGCGGCGGCGACCCACGGGGCAGTCATGTCCATGCCAAAAGCAGCCGTTCACGAAAATCTCTTTGTCCCTGGCCGTGAACACCAGATCCGGCGAGCCAGGCAGCTTGCCACCGCGCAGGCGGATGTCTGGATGCTTCGCGCGGATTGCGGCTGACTTCCGCGCGGGCAGTGCTCCATGCAACTGGTAGCGGTAACCTGCGGCATGCAACAGGCTGCGCAAGGCAAGTTCGGGTTGGGTATTCTTGCTCGCAATGCGCGACATGTTCCGCGAGCGCTGCTCGGCCGATACGGTGTCCATAATCCATTGTGCGCGCTTGCTTGCGGGGCGAGCCAGCTCGGTTGTCTGGCCACCGCGATTTCAAATTTGACCTACCCAGCCTTGGAGCAAGGACAACGAAGCAAGAGGAACAATTGGCAGGAATTCACCTACCAATTCCCACTCGGCGCGACCCAAGCAACGGACTAGTCGTCTTTCGCTTCCGGCGACTCCGCTCCAGAACGCGAATCGGTATCGGTGACAAATCCGAAATCCCTCGTATCGGGCAGCGCCGACCAACCGAAGGATCCGAAGCTCTCCTCGTCAGGTTCGCCACCATCCAGATCTGGGTCTTCGGTGCCGCCGAGGAAGTTCCGGGTCAACGTCGCGGAATCGTCCATGAAGTCCGCCGCTGAAATGCGCACGTGCCGTTCGGTGACCGGCACTCCGGCGATGGACGCGGACAAGATGGCCCGGCGGATTACCTCGCGGGTAAATGAGGCGGTAGTGCCCTCGGTCAGCTGGGCTACCGAGTCCACCGTTTCCTTGGACAAATCCAGCTTTGAACCGTAGAGCCGCAGCAGCGCCTTGCGCCCGTCAAAATCTGGCCGGGGTATCTGGACCGCCAGATCGATGCGTCCCGGACGCTGGACCAGAGCCTGTTCCAGGGATTCCACCCGGTTGGTGGTCAGCACAAACGACACGTCTGCATCAGAATCCAGACCGTCCATGGAATCCAGGACCTCAAAGAGCAAGGGCTGTGGACCATGGCCAAAGCTGCGGTCTTCGGCAACCAAGTCGCAATCCTCGAGCACCACGATGGACGGCTGCAGTGCACGAGCCATGGCCGAAGCCTGGGAGACCAAGGACAGGGTATTGCCGTTGAGCAGAATGACCGTATGATCCTTAGCCGCCGAAGCCAGATAGCGAACCGTGTGGGTCTTGCCCGTTCCCGGCGGGCCATACAGCAGCACCCCGCGCTTGAGGTGGGCGCCGAGGGACAAAAGAGCCTGACGGTGCGCTCCGATGCCCAGCACCTGCTCTTCGATTCGTTCGCGCAGACCGGTAGGCAAGATCAGCTGCTCTTCGCTGATTTCTTCGCGCTGGTGGAAGGTGACGCCGGCATTGGATTCGGAGTATTCACTGGATTTGAAGGAAATGACTTGGCCGCGGTAGATGCTGGTGGTGTGCAACTGCTCGCGGAAGTTGGCAAGGAAGGAATCGACAAGTTTCTCTTCGGTGCACAGCACTTCCAAGGTCGCTTCGGGTTTGCCGTATTCCGGGTTTGCCTGGCGCAGCAAGATGACCACAGGTATCTGCTCTGTGCTGAATAAGTGAATGCCAAAGGAGAGGAATCGTTGCTGCTGTCCCGGTCCCACCGCCAAGGTGGTGTAGGAAGGCTCACCAAGGACACCGAAGTCACCTTGCACACCAACGAGATCACCTAGGTCAAAATGGTGCCGGTCCTGGCCTGCTAAACCGATGATCCTGGCCTGCGGGTCACCTGAAATCAACCGCTCCAGGACAATGTTTGCATCCGCCAAACGGTGGGAGGCGAATTTCTCAACAACCAACGGTACGGTGTCGGGGTCTATTCCCAGATGTTCTGCCAGCACCGGTGCCAGAAGCTTGCCTTTGGGCTGCTCCTGATATTGCTCGGCCAGTTGCGCCAAGTGAGCGAAAGATTTCAGGAAACCGCGCAATTCTTCATCCATGAACCGAGACTACCAGTGGCAATAGACATAAAAACAGAGGCTGACTTGGCCAATACTCCATCCGTTGCCCGGTCACTTGCGGCTGCGGGCAGTCGATGCTCCTGAAAGCCACTAAGACACGGTCTGCGTGGAAGGTAGCGTCCCCACCACAAAATGCCGAGGCCTCTTGTGGTGGGGACGGTGCTCCGTGGTTCCCTCAGCCGGTCGACGCTGCCGGAGACAAATGCAAGGAGGGCGTCTCGAAGGAAAGTGCCGTGCACAGCCGCCACCGCCGGCAAGACTCAGAGGGTACCGATCAATCACCACAGATGGCTGGATTCTATTCGGTGCTTATCTGTTGAACTTTAGTTCGCATAACCCGGCCAACGATCACATCGATGAGAAGGAAGAGGACCAAACTGAACCCCATCAGCGGGAGGAATATCCCTACGGTGAGGGATGCTAGCAGCACCAGCACAGTGCCCCACCACGGAGCGCGGACCAAACCGCCGCGTGCAGGTGTTTTGCCCATGCGCCGTAAGGGATTTCTTGTCGGGCGGCGTTTCCACCACATCACGTACCCCAGCACCACCATGGTGGCGATAGCGGAGGCGACGAGGAACAACAGGATCTGGTTCGGCAATCCGAACATCGAACCCATATGGGTATCGATACCCCAACGCGTGAGCTTCGCGGCGAGGTTGAAGTCACTGAAATCTATGCGGTCAACAACTTCCAGTGTTTGACCGTTAATCGAGACTGCATCAACTTCCGTGGGGTAGGACCGCTGAATTTCCTGAACCACCCATGATTTTTCTGGCCCGGCAGGCACCTTGATCTCCACCAGCCCGGTATTGACATTAACTTCCTTCGCGATCGAAAGCATGGTGTCGAAGGCTGCGGGGTCCACCGCCTCACCGGAGGGTGCTGCGGCGGCCCCGTGGTGGGCGTGCTCATCATCTGCGCTTCCCTGGCTGGCGGACAGGTCTGTTTTCACCGCAGGGGTACCCCAATTCAGTGCGGACCGCAGCTCACCGACGTTCCCGCCTCCATAGGTGGACCAGGTGATGCCGGTGGCGGAGAGGAAGAACGCGCCGAGCAGGATCCAGATGCCAAGGGAGCCATGCCAGCTTGCCAGGCGGCGATAACCGGTGGCTTTCAGATTGGGGCGGATGAGATCCCTTTTGCGCTTGGTTCGCCTGATCCGCAAGATCCATAAGCCCAACCCGGCAAGGGCAATCACACCCAGCCAGGAAGCGGCCATTTCACTGTACATGCGCCCGGGCTCGCCAAGGTGCAGGTTGCGGTGCAATTGGTCTATCCAGGTTCTCAGCGGTAACGCGCCACTGGTTCCATAAACGGTGAGGTCTCCTCTGACTTCGGCAGTGGCGGGGTCAATGAAAATCGCTCTGGTTTCGCTCTCGCCAAGATTTGGTTCGGCATACATCACTCTGCTGGTGTCCCCGGGGTGCGGTGCCGGGCGCACCGCTACCAGATTGCCTTCGCCTCCAATGTAGTTGTTGGCCGCTTGCACCTGATCTGCCAATGGCACGTAGGACTCAGCGACCGGCGCGTGCAGCTCCTTGGCGTAGACCGCTTGTTCAATCTGCGGGGTGATCGCATAGAGTGCGCCGCTCACCGCAGCTACGAGAATGAACGGTCCAATGAGGATTCCCGCGTAGAAATGCAGCCGCAAGAGCAGTTGTCCGAACCAGCCTTTGCTGCTGGTGCGCGGTGTGGGGGAGGGCGGCGGCGATTTGGCGGGTGTCGTTTCTAAAAGTGTCATGAGTGGTCCTCGAAAGAAAAGTGTGGACGGTGCCGGCGGCTAGGGAGTGAAGAGGTTTTCACCGATGAACCCTCCTTCGGGGCAACCCGGTGGGATCAGGAACACCGCGGAGCCAATGGGCGTGGTCCATTGGTTCAGCGCATCAAGGTCCGCCAAGCGCTGCTGCAGCGGGATATATTGCTTTGCCACGCTCTTTTGGTAGGACACGAAAATCAGCCCCGAGTTCGAGATGTCATTTCCGCTGGGTTGGTCATCGTAGTTGTATCCACGGCGGTAGATCCGCTCGGTGTTATTTTCGGAGCGGGCTCGTCGAATGTGCGCGTGGGCGGCGATGACGGTGAAGCCTAGCGCTGTAGTTGCTTCGAAGTCCGGTTCATCATGTTCCAGCATGCCGGTGGCGGGTGCACCGTGAGCCAAGGTTCGGCCCACACTGAACTCCCTGCCAGAGCGGTCCAGCTCATCCCAGGTGTCCACGTCCATGCGGATGCGCCGAAGCACCATGGTGCTGCTCCCATCCGCGTTCCACACCAGGGAGTTGAAATCTTCCGAGTCTGGAATGGGGTTAACGGTCCCGTCTACCTGGCCGAACAGGTTGCGCATGGTGGTGCCGCTGGTTTCGGATCCGCGGGAGCGGCGGAACCCGGTTTGCACCCACTTCACCGTGGCAAACCGACGGGCGTCCTTGAGCAGCATGCGCTGAGCATGCGCAACGGTCAAAGGATCATCCGAAGCGATATGCAACAGCAGATCCCCGTCACTCCATCGCTCATCCAGCTGATCGATGGCGAACCTGGGCAGCGGCTGAATCTGCTTGCTGGCAGAGCCAGCAAGCTCAACGAGTTTTGGCCCGAAGCCAAAGGTAATGGTCAGCCGAGCAGGAACTACGCTCAGCTCTGGTTCGGTGTCCGCCAGGGCTGGCCGGCCTTGAGTCAGTTTTGCGGCGTCGTCGCTGAGCAGGCGAAGCAAACCGCGCAAGGATGTGCGGTCAAGACCTTGACGCAAATCCAAGGCGATATAGGTGGCATGGGCTTGCGGCTCGGTAGTGATCCCGGCTTGGTGTGCCCCGTAAAAAGGAATCACGTCGTGGCCAAAGAGCGGCTGCGATGCACCAGCCGGCGCGGCAGCGCTGGTCAGCGATTCGATCCCGAGGGCCGCAACTGCCCCTAGACCGGCAGCGGCCCCGCCGAACAGTATTCCTCGCCGGCTAGGACGTGAGGTGGTGGATGCTCTTGTCTGGGACATTAGTGGTCCATTTTCATGTCGCCGTGATCCATGCCTTGGTGATCAGAACCCTCATAGTTTTCATTCGCCCCAGCGAAGTCCTTCACCGGGGCGGTGATGTCAAGGGTCGTGTGATCGGAGAAAGTCAGGGTTATGCTCACGTCACTGCCCGATGTCAGTGGTTTGGCCAGATCCATGAACATGATGTGGTTTCCACCTGGTTCCAGCTGCAGCTCGCTGTGGGCTGGGATGGTGAAACCGCCGGATTTCTCACGCATCACCATGGCCCCTGATTCGTTGGCCACCGTTTCGTGCAGTTCCAGGTCACTGGATACGGGGCTGCTTACGGAGGCGATGGTGATGTCTTGGCCGCTAGTGTTCTTGATCGCGCCGAAGCCTGCGGACATTCCCTTGTCGGCAGCTTTGACCCAGAGATCTTTTACCGTGATGGAAGCATCCGCCGGGGCAGGGCTGCTGGTCTCGGACGGGGTGGCGGCGCACCCGGTCAGTGCGATCATCGTGGCAGCTACGAAGGCGGAGGAGTATCGAGCAAAAGTGGTTTTCACGGTGTTCCTTAGAAAATGTGGGAAGCACAAATAGGGTGCATTGAAATCGAGGTGTTGCGCCGTCACAAATGGGGCAGATGCCTGCAAGTGTGCAGGGTGCCGGGTTTTGGGCATGGCTGAGTCCAGAAGCGGTCTGGGCCAATAGAGTGTGTGGAAATGCGGTGTAGATGTCCCCCGGCAGCAGATTCTGGGCAGGTCCGCGCGGTACTGGCGAAGTCAGCCTGAGGCAGTCGCTTCCAGTGCGTGAACCGTTATGGTTCGAGCGCGTCTGCGGGGTTGCAGTAGGTCAGAGTTGAGCGAGTATTCCGTTGCCAGACACGAAAATTTACCTGCCGCTCTTGAGAAAATAGGCGCGGGAAGCCAACGGAACTCGCCGAGGATGCACTCCGGCGGTCTTACACCGTGGTCAGTGCCGGTGGTCCTCTGCGAATGACCGAAGTTGCATACACGGCTACCGTATAGGAGGGGATTTCACGCGGTGCGGTAGGAACCGGTTGCGGAAGTACCGGCTGATAGGCAAACTTTACGAGCTGCCGCAGCAGTTTCCAGGTGAATAGCGCAATGAAGTCAGAGACCACAATGAGTAGCTGTTCGCCGCGGTATAAGACCAGAACCGTAGCCAGGCCAGCAAAGAAGTGGGCCAACAGCATGGTGCTATCACCATGGCTCATGATCGACGCACTTGGCGTGCTGCTCATGTCGAGGGTCATGGCCATTCCATGATGCTCGTGGCCGCCAGGTGCCGTGGCCAACATCGAGGAGTGTCCGGCACCCATAGAGAACAGCAAGTGGAAGAGCACCTGGCTGAATCCCACCATGGCAGATATCCGCCCCAGCGATAAACGCTTACCGCTGAGTAAAACGCAGAACATCAGCGAGAGTGATAATGGCAGTGCAATATTCAAGATTCCAGGTACGGTTCCACCCGCAATCACATGCGAGGCCAGAGACACAACAGTCGCAAAAAATGCGACGGCAACGCCTCTGAGCGCGCGTGTAGAGCGGGAAGATTTTTGCACGTTCCAAGTATCCCAGAACAGGGGCCATATTTCTACATCGCGTAAAACTATTCTGGCGTTGACCGGCTTCGGAGCAAGGCCGATTGTCCTTGGGGTGGTAGTGAGAGGAGTCATAATCTCAGCTGCCTCGGAATAACTTGCTGGCGAGGTCAGTTACGCAGTGCAACTACAATTTCCACTTCAGGAGTTCCACCCCATGGATCTGTTTTCCCCGCTCGCCCTCGGCGACCTCAAGCTGTCCAACCGCCTGATCATGGCACCGCTGACCCGCTCCCGCTCGGGCAAGGACGGCGTGCCCAACGCCGATGTGGTGGAGTACTACCGCCAGCGTGCTTCCCTTGGGCTGATTGTCAGCGAGGGCGTCTATCCATCGGCTGCCGGCCAGGGCTTTGTGCGCCAGCCAGGCTTGGTCACCGCCGAACAGGTTGCCGGGTGGAAGAAAGTCACCGATGCGGTGCACGCCGAAGGCGGGCTCATCGTGGCCCAGGTGATGCACGCAGGACGCGTGACCCACCCAGAAACCACGGGCGTTGAGTACGTCGAGGCACCGAGCGCTATCGCCGTAGAAGGCCAGTCCCGCACCTACACCGGCAAGTACGACTACCCGGTTCCGCATGCCTTGGCCAGCGATGAGCTGCCACGCATCATCGAAGAATTTGTCACCGCTTCCCGCAACGCCATCGCTGCTGGCTTTGACGGGGTGGAGCTTCACGGCGCCAACGGATACCTGCTGCACGAATTCCTGGCACCAACCTCCAACACCCGCACCGATCTGTACGGTGGCTCCCCTGAGAACCGCGCCCGTTTTGTCATTGAGCTGGTGACCGCCGTTGCCAACGCCATCGGTGCCGGCAAGACCGGGCTGCGCATTTCACCGGAGCACAATATCCAGAGTGCTATTGAAAGCGACCGTGAGGATGTCACCGCAACCTACAGCGCGTTGCTGGAAGGCGTGGCACCGCTGGGTTTGGCTGCCTTGAGCATCTTGCATCATGATCCAGCGGGCGAGCTGGTTCAGGGGCTGCGCAAGGCATTTGGCGGACCGGTTCTTTTGAATACCGGATTCGGCGAAATCACCACCTATCAGGAAGCAGCGCGCGTGGCCGCCGAAGGCTGGGGAGAAGCGGTAGTCGTCGGACGCCCGGCCATCGCCAACCCGGATTTGGTACGCCGCTGGCGTGAAGAGCTGCCGTTGAACGAACCGGATGCGGCAACCTTCTACACCGAAGGGCCGCAGGGCTACACCGACTATCCATTCTGGGCGAACTAGTAGTAACTCTCCAGACCGCTAAAGGCCCCATTCACCGAGATCGCCCGGTGAATGGGGTCCCAGTATTTAATAGTTGGCAATGGGCCATAATCGGCGGCTAGCCGAACCACGGCTTCTCGGCCGCTTTGAGTGTCCCATCATTTTTGGACATGTTTAGCCACTGATCCACGTACTCTTGGAATTCATCGTCACCCAGCGGCAGAAGATAGGCCTTTTGAGAGAAATTGAAGGGTTTATCAGGATGTACCGCACACAGCTCTGGATGCTCATTGGCGACCCACCGAGTTTCAGACGCATCGGTGGTCATCACGTCAGCACGTCCAGCGATAATCTCATCAAAGATTTTGTTGTTGTCTTCGAATCGAATGATCTCCCCGTCCGGGTAGTGCTCGTCAGCGAATTTCTCGTTGGTTCCGCCAATCGGAGTAATTGACCGGACCCCGGGCTTGTTGATTTCTTTGATGGTGTCGTATTTCTCCACGTTTTCACACAGCGTGATGGGAGTCTTTCCCTCGTCCAAGGTGGCTTCGCTGAAGTAGGCCTGCTGTGAACGCTCCAAGGAAATCGAAACACCGCCCACGGCGAGATCACACTTGGATTTGAAGTCTGGCATCAAATCTTTCCACGTGGTCTGGATGAACTCGGGCTCGGCGCCCAGTGACTGGGCAAGATTCTTGGCCATCGTGATGTCGATTCCTGACCAATCACCGGACTTAGGATCCAGATATGTGAATGGCCGGTAATCGCCGGTCGTACAGACCTTGAGCGTTCCCGAGTCGCTGATAGTAGTCAGCCGACTGTCGTGGGCTACCGGTTCTTTGCCGTCGCCGGTGCCGGGGTCTTGGGCGGGAGCGGAACACCCGGAGAGGAGTAGGGTGGCGCCGAGTGCTAGCAATGGCAACTGGCGGGTGATGGATGGCTTCTTCTGTGGCTTGTCGCTCATAACCCATCAACCTATAAGGGCGGAAGGCAGGGGCACAAGGATCCTGCCTTTTCTTACGCGCAGAATAATTTATCCGTGAGCAGCCGCCACTGCCGTGAGATCCAATGCCGCTACAAGATCTTTGCTGTGTTGGTGTGTGGGGGAGGATAAGAATTCAGCCAACGGCCTGCGCTCCACGAGCTCACCTTCAAAGAACACCGCCACATCATCACTGACATAACGGATTACATCCATGTCATGAGAAATGACCACAAGACTCAGTCCCATCTGGTCACGCAAACGAAGTAGCAGATCAAGGATATGGCGCTGGGCTACCGAATCCAGTGCAGAGGTTGATTCATCACAGATCAAAACCTGCGGCTCGGTCAGCAAAGCCCTGGCGATAGCCATCCGTTGCAGTTGTCCACCCGAACACTGTCCAGGCCTGCGGTCAAGTAATTCTTCGGGCAATCCCACCTGAACCATAGCCTGCGCCATGCGCTCGCTTGCCTGGGATTCTGGCAAACGATGCACCGCCGCACTGATGGAAATGCGCAGCGGAAGTCGCGGGTCAAAGGACGAGTAGGGTTCCTGGGCAATGACCTGGACCCTCGTTGCCTTCTCGCTTTGCTGCTTCTCGATAATCTGCCCGGTCGTTGGCTGATCCAGCCCAGCAAGGAGTCTGGCAAAGGTGCTTTTGCCGGAACCAGAACGACCCACAACTCCCAATACTTGCCCACCATGAATACTTAGTGTGGTGGGCTGCAACGCGGCTGGACCTTTGGCCCGGCGAGTGTAGTTCTTGCTCGCGTCCACTGCTTCAAGCAAACAGGCCGAACTATCTGTGCGGGGCCCACGTACCGAGGGCAGGCTAGCTTCCACGAGCTCCCGCGTTTTGGCGTGACGGTCCTTGGAAAAAATCTGCGCGGTGGGACACTGGTCAACAATCTGACCATCGCTGACCACCACGATGCGGTCAGCGATGTGCTGCACGCTGGCGATGTCATGGGTAATGAATAGAACTCCCACACCGCGCTCTTGCTGCTTTCGACGCAGCAGCTGCAACACTTCTGACTTGAGAATTGAATCCAGTGAGGACGTTGGCTCATCGGCCAGGATGAACTCCGGGTCAGCGGCCAAAGCAATGGCCAGCATGGCACGCTGGGCCATACCTCCGGAGAGCTGATCTGGACGCTTTGAGGCAATATCCGCTGCAGGGGACAAACCCACTTCTTCCAGCAAAGAGAGGACCTGCTCTTCATGCTTACGGGCTTTGTTCCACCCCCGGACACCCAGGGCTTCGAGCAGATGCGCGCGGACAGTCAAGCGCGGGTTCATCACGCGCTTGGGCTGTTGGAAAAGCATGCTGATGCGCCGCCCACGCACAGCATCCAGCTCCTTGTCGCTGAGCTGATCAAGGCGCTGACCGTCTAAGAGAATCTGCCCTTCGGCGTGCAGTCGCTGCGGCAGTAAGCCAATAATAGCCTTGGTGAGCAGCGTCTTTCCGGACCCGGAGCGTCCAACCACTGCCACCAATTCGCCAGCTCGCAGTGCGCCGCGGGCTTTGAAGAGCAGAGACTTTTCACTGGCGCTGACCGATAGATCAATGAATTCAAGTTCTTTAGTCATGGGTGCTGGCCTTGGTCTCGGTAGCAAGAACATCTTGTCCGCCCAACACGTGGGTAATGCGGTTACCCAATAGGGTGACGCAGAAGCTCACTAGGAAAATTGCGGCGCCCGGCGCAATTAAGCCCCAGGGGGAGCGGATTGCATGGGGTTGCGCTTCGGCCAGCATGGAACCCCAGTCAGACTGTGGTGGCTGAACTCCAATGCCTAGGTAGGACAGCGAGCCGAGCAATACGAGCAATAGTCCGAAGCGCAATGCGGCTTGGGCCAGCACAGGCCCGGCGACAAAAGGCAGCACATGATGGCGCAAGATAAACCACCGTGAAGCACCCACATGTTTTGAGGCTTCCACGTGGTGCGTGGACAGTGCTTGGGCCGCCATTGAGCGCACCAGCCGGGCGGTAGGTGTCCACGCGACCACACCAACAGACAGGACCATGGTGAAGAACCCTGGTCCCATGACGGCGATGATCAACAATGCAATGACAATTTCTGGCAGAGCGAGCAGCAAATCGTTGACACGCAAGAAGAGTTCATCCAGCCACCCGCCACGCACCGCACTGAGCAGTCCCAGTACCGTGCCCACCAGCAGGGCGAACAACGTGGTGATCAGCGCTACCGACAGGGAGAACTGGCCTCCGTGCAGCACCCGGCTCAAGGTATCGCGGCCTAATGAATCCGTTCCCAAAAGATGGGTCAGGCTAGGTCCTTGAAGGCGGTTCAGTAAATCTTGGGAGTCAGGATCATTAGGTGAAATCCATGGGGCAGTGATAGTCACGACCACCACTGCCAGCAAGAAGAATGCGGGTGCAGAAAGCAGGATTTTTTTGAAGATATTCTTAGCCATGCCGGATACCAATCCTCACGTTGGGATCGCTGAGCTTATGTACCAGATCAATGAGTCCGGTGGTTAGCACGGCGCAGGCCACAACCACCACAACGCCGCCCTGGGCTACCGGGATATCGGCATCGATAATCGCGTCAAATATCAGTCGGCCCATTCCGGGAATGGCGAAGATGACTTCTACAATCACTGATCCACCCAGCAAGCCGGCAAACCAGACACCAACCATGGTCCACAGCGGAAGCAATCCGTGGGGAATTACATGGCGGACCAGAGCTTCGGTGCGGCTCAAGCCGCGGGCCCGAGCAGCGAGCACATGCTCGGAGTCCAAGGCCTGGAGCACCCCCGAACGCACCGCGACGGTAAAGAAGCTAATCGGACGCAAAGCCAAAACGAATACCGGAAGCACCAGTGAGGCGGGGGATTCAAAACCTGCTGAGGGAAGCAAAGACCAGCGCACAGCGAAGAGCAACACTAAGAGTGGGGCCAGCGCGTACTCGGGAATGGCAATAAGCGCATGGGTCACTGAGGTGATCAGCTTATCTGGCCATGACCCGGCGCGGATGGCGGAGATGACTCCAAGAACTACGGATACGGCGATAGCCACGAGAAGTGCGCTGCCAGCCAAGGAGAGCGTCACTCCGATAGCTGGCAAAACCTGGTCAGCCACCGGGGTGCCACTGATGTGGGAGATGCCCATATCTCCGGTGACAAACCGGCCGAGCCAACGGCCAAACTGCACCAGCATTGGATCATGCAGACCGAACTGCTGTGCGTAGGCCTGTACGGTGGCTTCATCTGCGGCGCCGATGTCCATCCGGGCGCGCAACAGCGAGCGCACCGGGTCCCCAGGAGAAATAAAGGGGACCAGGAACACCGCAAAGGATGAAAGCAACACCGCTGCGCAGAGTCCTAGGGCTCTGCGCAGCAAGGTGGACAGTGATAACAACTTACTGAGTCTTTGCCAGATCCTTGGTCAGTACGTAGCGGGTCAGTGGATCCTGAACATAGCCTTGTACTGAATTGCCCACTGCGTCGATGGCCTGCTCATTGACTAGCCACACATTGGCCGCATCGGCGGCGAGGATATCGCCGGCCTGACGGTAGAGGTCATGGCGTTTGGTCTCATCGGTCTCGGTGGTGGCCTGAAGGATGAGCTTGTCGTAGTCCTTATTGCAGTAGTGGCTCAGGTTGTAGCCACCCTCGCAGGTGTAATCGGCCTGCAGGAAGCCAATCGGATCAGCAATATCAATCATGCGATTGCGCTGGCTGAGGATCATGTCGTAGTTGCCCGCCAGCACATCAGGTTCGGCAGCGCCATAGGATTTGGTGACCACATTGGCGGTCAAGCCGATCTGTTTGAACTGTTCCTGGATGATGGCAGCGACCCCTGCGAACTCGGCACGCTCGGTGATCGCGATGATCTCCAGTGGCTTCTGCTGCTTGTAACCGGAGGCCTCCACCAGCTTCTTGGCTTCTTCAACGTTGAGTTGTGGCACGCCAAGCTCGGGGTTGGCCCAGCTTTCGCTCGGGGCAAAGGGGCCGGTGGCAGGCTGCGCTGCACCTTCATAGATGCTTGCTGCCATTGCTGGCAGGTCCAAGGACATTGTGGCGGCCTTGCGCATATTGACGTCGTCAAATGGTGCGCGGGAATTATTGAGGTACAAGGTCGAGGTGCGTGGTGAATCTGTTTTCAACACGCTGATCTTGTCATCGGCTTCCAACGTGGCCAGGCTGGTAGCCGGGATGGACATGGAGATGTCCGCTTCGCCGGTCTGCACCTGGGTGGAGCGGGTGGCGCCTTCGGTGATGTAGCGGATTTCGCCGCCAGCCAGCTTAACCTCGCCGTCCCAGTAATTCTCATTACGGTCCAAGGTTAAGGACTGTCCGGCCTTTTCTGACACCGGGGCAAAGGGGCCGGTGCAATGTTTCATCGGATCGATGCCCTTGGCGGTGTATGCGGCAGGGGACAGAACCCCGGCGTTCACACTGGCCATGCGGTAGGGCAACAGTGGATCAGCAGCGGGGGTGGTCACGCGCACGGTGTCGGCATCTGCTGCTTCTACTTTGCTGATGGTCTTAGGATTTACTGCACGTGCCGGCGCGGTGGCTTTAAGGACGTGGTTCAGCGAGCCGGCGACGGCCTTGGCATCAAGAGCGGTTCCGTCCTGGAACAACACGTTCTTGCGCAGGTCGAATTCCCATACGGTGTCCGAGGCCTGCTTCCACGAAGTGGCGAGCATTGGCTCAACCTTCTTTGTGGTCTGGTCATACTTGGTCAGGGTTTCCAAGCACCCGGCAATGGAGAGCACATAGGCGTCATCACTTTCCAGAGCCCAATTGGAAACTGGAGCACGGAAGTTTGCCACAACTGCTCGCGCGTCCGGATTCGCAGCTGCCTCAGGGGCCGGGCTGGAGGGCGTGGAGCTGCAGGCGGTGAGTGCCAGGGCGATGGCCGCAAATCCTGCGGCTGCGCTGAGTCGTCCAAAGTTCATGGAAATCCTTCGGCATTACGTGATGAAATGGCTTCTAATGCGATAGCGCCTTGGTTAGCTTATCCTAAATTCATTGTTTCCCTTGAGGCTTCTTAACGCAGTGCGACATCCGCTGAAATGCAACTTTAATGAGGCGCGCAAGAGTGCAAGTTGAGTAGTGCAAAGTTGGTGTGAGAATTGGAAGATTCGCCCGTGATTTACTGAACATGTCTCAGCTCACATGCGTGCAGTCAACGTCCGCGGGAACCGAACGAGCGGTGCAGCCAGCCAGGATGCGAGGAGTAAAGGAACTACCAGGACCATCCAAGGCAGGAATCCAGGCACGGTTCCGTTCCCAGACTGGGTCAAGAGCCACCCAATGAGCAGATTGCCAAGAAGCACCGCCAGCCCTCCGCAACTGGCAAGTAAGCCGAAGTAGGAACCTGTGGGGTGTCCGCCGGCAAATTTGGGAACGAGCGATAACGCGGTGGGGTGCACGCTCATATGCCCCAAGGTCAGCAGAGTTACCGCGCAGAAGATACGCGCCGGACCGGTTTCGATTCCAAAGGCTAAGTCCGGGACGAAGGCAAGTGCCCCGAAGCCCAGCGCGCTACACAGGTATCCGAACCGCAAGGTTGCCGCTGCTCCGATACGTCCGGCAAGCCGCGCGAGCGGCAGTTGTAGGGTCAGCGTCAAAATGGAGATCCACGCAAAGATCAGCCCCACCCATTGGGTGGGAAGCCCCAGACGTTCCAGCTCCAAGGGGATAGCTAAGTAGAGCTGGTTATAGGCCAGTAGATCCGAAGCGTGCAACCCGCAAAAGGCGACAAAGCGACGGTCAGTTAGACACCTGCGCAGGCCACCAGGCCGAACTTCTTGTTTAGAGACATCGCTTGTCCGTCCCGTAGAAGCTTCCGCAGAGATTGGCCGCCGCAGAGCAATTGCCAGAAACAAACCAATGAGCACAAAGAATGCAGCCCCAAAGCCTGCAACGGTGGCGAAACCCCAGCCCCAAAGTGCGGCGCCAACCAGCGGTCCGGTGACCGCACCAATTTCTCCGGTAATGCTCAACCATGCGAAGAGTGTGGACTGTTTGGCTTTGGAATGTTGGTTGTTCTCGCGGGCGACTTGGGCCGCCGCCACTAGGATGTTCAAACCTGGAGAAAAGAGTGCTCCACCAAATCCCGTGAGCAATGTTCCAAGGATGAACATCCAGAGCGTCGGGGTGCCGGTCCACAAGGATGCGGACAGCGTGATGAACCCTGACGCACGTACTGCGCACCCAATGAGAATGACGCTCCGAGCGCCGAAGCGGTCTGCAAGGATGCCGCCGGCAAGGAACAGACCTTGCTGAGCGAAGGTTCTGATTCCCAGAATGAGACCTACTGCGGTTCCCGCTAAGAGGAAATCGTTGGTCAGGACAATCGCAAGAAAAGGCACCACGGCGTAGAAGCCGATATTGAACAACGTTTGGGTTCCGAGAAGTACCGGAACTTCAAATCGTGGAGAGCTAGTTTTCATGGACCTCGGGAATGCTCTTAGTTAGGACGAATCGTGGGGTAGACCTATCCGACTTTAGTGCCAGTCGCTCCTTTAGGCAGTTTTGCGTATGTGGGGGCTTCACCGATTAATCTTCTGAGAGCTCTTCAAAGCTCTTCACCATGATGGGACACTGTGCGTAGGGCGAGGAATAATCCTCTTCGCCTACGCCAGCGAAACATCGAACGCACAAGGGGCAAAGTTCCATGACTGAGAAAGAAGTTCTGAAGCAAGCTGACCGTGAAAGTCAGATGACCCACTTGCCGCACTGGCGCTACGTGCTCGGATCGCTACGCACCGCCTTCAAATGTTCTTCCTCAGCCGTAGCCTTGGAACTCTTTGCAGAGATTGGCGCGCTAGCGCAGGAAGCCAACCATCACCCGAATGTGGACTGGCGGTACGACACGTTGTTCGTGACGCTGGTGTCCCATGATGTCGGGGGAGTGTCGCTTCAAGATACTCAGCTGGCCGGGAAAATCTCTGATCTGGCACAAGAACATGGTGCCCAAGCAAACCTGAACCTGACTCGCACGGTGGAAATAGCCATTGATACCGATGACCGGGACCAGATTGCCGACACCTGGCGTGCAGCTCTAGGGTACAAAGAACAAGCCGACGGTAGTCTCACCGATCCTTATGGGCGCGGTCCCGCCATTTGGTTCCAAAACACCGAGACCCCGAACGATAATCGATTCCATCTGGACATCTCGGTGCCCCACTCGCACCACGTGGATATTCTCGATGGTTTGAAAGAGGCTGGCGCACGGCTGAACTATGCTGATGCGCCGTCATTTACCGTGGCGACGGATCCACAAGGAAATCGCCTGTGCATCTGTACCGAGGCAGGGCGTACCGACTAAGCCTTGAGCAATGGCAGGCCGCCTCCAGTCCTGGACGCGGCCTGCCATTGCTCATTCATTCTTCGACTATTCGTCTGCTAAACCTTAGACACCCAGGGTCTCGCGCAGGCGAGCTACGTGACCGCGCGCTTCCACGCCGTATTCCACATGGCTAATCTTGCCTTCTGGATCAACTATCGCGGTGGAACGCAGGGTACCGGTGAAGGTGTTTCCGTTCTTGGTGCGTTCTCCGTAGGAGCCGTACGCGGTGGCCACGGCGTAATCGGTATCGGAGAGCAGATCAAAGGTCAGCGATTCATCGGCTGCAAACTGAGCTAAGGCTTCTGGCTCGTCAGGAGAAATTCCCAGAACAACGTAACCCGCGCTCTTGAGCGAGTTCAGGTTGTCACGGAAGTCGCAGGCCTCGATGGTGCATCCAGGGGTGGCAGCCTTCGGGTAGAAGTACACCACGACATTCTTTCCACGGTAATCACTGAGCGAAATCGTTTCGCCCTGTGCGTTGCGTAGTGAAAACTCTGGTGCGCTATCGCCGACGTTGAGCGGGATTGGCTGTGCTGTCATGTTAAGTCCTTGTTGATCAAGTTATTTTCTTGCCTTACTACGAACATACTGGGCTGAGCACGAGGGTGGAAACTCGTGATCAACTGTCATGGATTGTCTTCTATCCCAAGTCTGCAGAATTATGAATAACTCAATTACTCATAATCTTGAGGGAATTCGTTATGGGCAATGGTTCCTCCATCGTGGGTGGATGTCACCCCAGAATTTACGCCAGCTGTGAAGAATGGGCGGATTCCCTGACTTCTCACGCGATATCCTTCCCTGCCAGTGGGGGATAGCTGGCAGACTGGGCTAAACACAGTCAAGCAATGAATCTCCAAGGAGCAACATGAGCATGTACGCGGTTACCAACCCTGCCACCGGTGTAGTGGAAGCTACCTACCCAACCGCCACCGATGAGCAGATCCAATCCGCTATCTCCTCGGCACATAAGGCTTACACCAGTTGGTCGGTATCCGCGCTCGATGAACGTGTAGCCCTGCTTGAACGCGTAGCTGACATCTACGAGGCACGTGCCGAAGAGCTAGCGGCAATCATTACCCGCGAAATGGGCAAGCCGGTTAAGCAGGCGCAGGGCGAAATCGGAATCGTCGTGGCAATCTACCGCTATTACGCGAAGAATGGTCCAAAGTTCTTGGCAGACGAAGAGCTGGAGATCGCCTCGGGTGGCAAGGCCTTGGTGCGCAAGGAAGCGGTGGGTGCCATTTTGGGCATCATGCCGTGGAACTTCCCGTACTACCAGGTAGCCCGTTTTGCCGGTCCTAACCTCATGAACGGTAACACCGTACTGCTCAAGCACGCCCCGCAGTGCCCTGAATCCGCATTAGCAATCGAGGAAATTTTCCGTGAAGCTGGTGCTCCGACGGGCGCCTACGTAAATATCTTCGCCACCAACGAGCAGGTTGCCGACGTGATTGCCGACCGCCGCGTGCAGGGTGTTTCGCTGACCGGTTCGGAGCGCGCCGGCGCCGCGGTAGCCGAGATTGCCGGCCGCAATTTGAAGAAGGTTGTGCTCGAGCTTGGTGGCTCGGATCCATTTGTGGTCTTTGGCGACGCTGATGTGGCAAGAAGCGCCAAGCTGGGTATGCGTGCACGCTTTGGTAACACGGGTCAGGCATGTAATGCTGCTAAGCGTTTCATCGTTGATGCCTCGGTTTACGAGGAATTCTCGCAGGCGTTCACCGAGCAGGTCGCTGGAATCAAGGTTGGCGACCCGACGCAGGGTGAAAACTTCCTAGGCCCACTTTCCTCGGCTGCGGCTCGTGATGGATTGGCCGCTCAGGTACAGGACGCCATCGATAAGGGCGCAACCGTCCTAACGGGTGGAAAATCGATTGACGGGAACGGTGCTTACTACGAGCCAACAGTCCTTGCCGGAGTAACGGAACAGATGCGGGCATTCTCCGAAGAACTTTTTGGACCAGTTGCCGTGCTCTACAAGGTCGAAGGCGAAGAAGAAGCGGTTGCGCTGGCTAACAACACCGATTATGGATTGGGTGCTTCGATCCACACGAAGGATCCGGAGCGCGCCGAACGGGTTTCCACACGTTTGCAAGCGGGCATGGTGGCCATTAATGAGCCGTCCGCCTCGTACCCAGAGTTGCCATTTGGTGGTGTGAAGCGATCTGGTATCGGACGCGAGCTTGGCAAGTATGGCATGGATGAATTCATCAACCACAAACTGGTCAAGGTCGCTGGCCGCTAACCGTTAGGTTTTTGCACGAAAAGGAGACTGCTCTCCGGTAGCGTGGCCGATTGCGGCTAGCTACTGGAGAGCAGTCTTTTGTTAATTTAGGCTCCCAGAGCTTCGCGCAGGCGAGAAACGTGGCCTTTGGCGTCCACGCCGTATTCGATCTGGTTGATGGTGCCGTCGGTGCCTATGACTGCCGTTGAACGCAGGGTCCCAACGGTGGTCTTCTCGCCGAAGGTCTTTTCCCCGTAGGAGCCGTAGGCCTTGGCGATCTCGTTGCCGGGGTCCGAGAGCAGCGGGAAGTTCAATGATTCGTCGGAAGCGAACTTGGCGATTTCCTCCGGCTCGTCGGGGGAGATCCCCAAAACCGAGTATCCGGCTCCCAGCAGCGAGTTGAGGTTGTCCCGGAAATCGCAGGCCTCGGTGGTGCAGCCTGGGGTGGCGGCCTTCGGGTAGAAATATACGATGACGCTCTTGCCTGCGTAGTCTGCCAGGGAAACGGTTTCTCCCGACGAATTGCGCAGTGAGAAGCCTGGTGCCGGCTGGCCGGCGGCCAATGGGGCAGAATGCTCAGTCATAGTTCCTACTTTCGTATAACGATATTTATTTCTCATTCTAATGCTTGGTTTGCCAGTATTCCAGAGGCAACCCGAGACAATACGCAGGTGCGGGCGAGCCCCGCCGCTAGCCGATGATGGCCAACAACGCGGAGACCGCTCCGTCAACCAATGAACCACGGTGGTCCTCGTCGTGCCGGTCCCTGGGCAAAATTGAAGGCAACCTTGACGCCGATGCCCGAATCGCCATTGCTAATCAGCGCGCACTTTCCCATCAGCCGGTCCCGGCCCTTGCCTGAGCGCTACCATTTCCGCGGCCCTGTACGTGTCCGGCCAAGCCATTGATCCGGCTTTGATCCAGTCCTGGGGCTTGTTCATCGGGCGCCAGGACAATGTGGACTTGCGCTTCGGCGGAGCCATAGATTTGCTGTTCAACGTGCTGATGTTGGTCATCGACATCGCGGCGATCATCGTGACGGTTCCTTCGGAGAGGAAGAAGGGCAGCTAAAAGACGAAGCGCGAGGAGATTGCTCCGCCGGCCTTCGGCAATTAGTGCCCTGAATGCGTTGAGGGCCGTTGCGCTGCCCGGTCAGGCAACCAGTGCGTAGAGCAGCCAGCACAGCGCGAAACCCATGACGCCGACGGCGGTGGCGATGACGGTCCACGTCGACAGGGCCGTTTTCGTGGAGATGCCCAGGAAGCGGCTGACCAGCCAGAAGCCCGAGTCGTTGACGTGGGAAAGCGTGATCGCGCCTGCGACGATGGCAACGACAATGCACGCCAGCGCGAGCGGGGATTGGTCCCCCGAAGCTGCAACGGCCGGAGCCATGAGCCCGGCTGCGGTGGTGCCAGCCACGGTGGCGGAGCCCTGGGCGACACGCATGATCACAGCGATCAGGAAGCCAGCCAGGATGAGCGGCATGCCGACGGCCTGGAGGCTTGTCGCCATCGCACCTCCGATGCCCGTGGCGGTGAGCACCCCGCCGAAGATGCCGCCAGCGCCGGTGATCAGGATGATTGAGCAGACCGGAGCGAGCGCGTCGTCGACAACTTTCTCCAATGCTCCGCCGATCGGCCCTTCATGTCCCCGAATGATCAGCAGGTACATGGCCAGCAAGGTGGAGATCAGCAGGGCGATGGGAGTATTGCCGATGAAAACGAGAATTTGGGCCCACAGCGCATCTTCCGGGGCCGTTCCTGTCGCTTGCAAGGTCTTAATTCCGGTATTCATGAAGATCAAGACCAGCGGCAGCAGCAATAGGCAAAGCACCACCGCGAAGCTCGGCGGGTTCTCTTGGTCTTCTTTTGGCTTGCCGAGCAGTTCAGGTACGGAAATCATCTGGGTGCGGGCGGCGAGCATCAAGGAGAGCCGGTATCCGGCAACATACCAGGTGGGCAGGCCAACCAAGAGTCCTATCATGAGCACCAGCCCGACGTCGGCCCCGACGATCCCCGCAGCTGCAACGGGTCCCGGGTGCGGTGGCACCAGTGCATGCATGACCAGGAATGCGCCTGCCGAAGGCAGTGCGTAGCGCAGCAGACCGCCGCCGACCCTTCGCGCCACCGTGTAGATGATGGGAAGCATGACGATGAAGCCGGCATCCAGGAAAATGGGGAAGCCGAAGAGCAAGGAAGCAACGGATAACGCCAGCGGAGCACGCTTCTCGCCGAACAACCCGATCAGCTTCCCGGAGATCACTTGCGCACCACCTGAAGTTTCGATGATTCGTCCGAGAACGGCACCGAAGCCGACCAGCATGGCTACGTTGCCCAGAGTTTTGCCGAAGGGGCCGATAATTGTGTCCAGCAGATCCTGCGCGCCTACTCCGGCAGCTACCGCGGTCAGCAGGCTGACGATAATCAATGAGAAGAACGCGTGCATGCGCACTTTCATGATCAGGAACAGCAGCAAGGCTATGGCCAGAACCGCGATCAACAGCAAGACGGGAATAGGCAGCGTCGCCTCGGGCGCCGCAGCTGCCGCCATCCTGAGGGAGGTCAGTTCAATCATGAGTTCTCCAGATGAAATTGGCGGGCGCGCGCTTCATCGAGCACGGCGCCGAAGTTGGCTGGGTCATGGGCGAATCGGCCCAAGAAGAGGCCATCGGCCTCGGGAAGACGGGGGAGCAGGCCAGGGCCTGCGCTGCCGCCGTAAATCAGTGCCACGGGTTGTTCGCTGCGAGTCAGTTCCTTGCGGATCATCCTCAATACCGCATTGATGTGCTCGGCGGAGGCCGGCTGGGCTGCTCCAATCGCCCAGACCGGTTCATAGGCGAAGAGCACCGAGGAGGGCTCGATCTCTTCAGCGGTCCCGCTGCCCAGAGCAGCGGATATCTGCTGCAGGCATTGGCGTGCCGCTCTGGGGGCATCACCAGGTTCCAGCTCACCGATGCACAGCAGCGGGCGCAGGCCGGCCGCGGTGGCAGCGCGCACCTTGGCAGCCACCACCGCGTCGTCTTCGCCGAAGTCGGCACGCCGTTCGGCGTGCCCCAGCTCCACGATATGCACCCCGAGCTCGGCCAGCATCCCGGCACTGACCTCCCCGGTCGCGGCTCCAGCGGTGGCCGCGCAATTCTGTGCAGCCACCTGGCATCCGGTGCCGTGCAGGATTCGTGCCGCGGATTCGAGCACCGGGAAGGATGGCGCAGCAAAGGCAATGACTTCAGGCGTTGCTGCCGCTGCCGCATCGCGGGCGAGCAGCTGCTCGCGCATTCCTTCGAGCCAAGTCAGGGACTGCACGTAGCCCAGATACATTTTCGTGCTGACACCGATGTATTGGGACGCGGGGCGAATGATCGTGGACATGGATCGCTACTGGGCGTTCTGCGAAGCCACGGGTGCTGGGCCGAGCTCCTTGAGCAGCTGGCCCATCTTGACGTAGGCCTCGTTGCGGTAGGCGATCAGCTCCGGCAGCTTCTCCGCGGGCACGTCCAGGAAGCCGCCGCCGGACTTGGTGCCCAGCTTGCCTGCCTCGATCTTTTCGGTGAGGATCCCCGGGGTGGCGAAGCGTTCCGGGAAGTCGGTCTGCAGGGAGGTGTAACAGAAGTTGTATACGTCCAGGCCGGCCATGTCGGCAATCGCGAAGGGACCGAAGAACGGCAGGCGGAAGCCGAAGGTGGTGCGAACCAGGGTGTCGATGGCCTCGGCCGAGGCGACGCCGTCCTCCACCAGCTGGGTGGCTTCGTGGAAGAGCGCATACTGCAGGCGGTTCAGGACGAAACCGGTGACATCCTTGACTACCGCAGTCTCCTTTCCGGTGGCTTCGACGTACCCGACGGCCGCGTCGATAGTGGCCTGGGAAGTTCCTTCATGCGGGATGATTTCGACACCCGGGATGAACGGGGAGGGGTTGGAGAAGTGCACGCCCAAGAAGCGCTCCGGATTGCTGACGGCAGTTGCCATGTCCCCGATGGAAATCGTCGAGGTATTGGAACCGATTACTGCTTCTGGATCTGCCGCAGCGCTGATCTGTCGGAGGATATCGTGCTTGATGGACAGGATTTCGGGCACTGCTTCTTCAATGAACTGTGCCCCGGCAACTGCCTCTTCCAAGGATGCTGCTGCCGAGAGATTCTGCTTCAGGATTTCGGTGGCGCCTTCAGGGAACAGGCCGCGGGCTTCGAAATCGACAGATTCAGCCAGCAGGCGTTCCAGGTTCTTCTGCGCGACCTCTGCGGAGGTGTCGGCCAAGGCTACGCGGGCACCGGCCAAGGCCAGCACCTGGCCAATGCCGCCGCCCATGTAACCTGATCCGATGATTGCTACTTTGATGTCCATGATGTGTGTCTTTCTGAGAAGTTAATTCGTGGGACGTGCGGCGGGCTTAGTTTGCTTCGGGCTCGTATGAGCAGATCGCGTCGACCTTGGCAGCGGATCCGCTGGTGCTGTCGAATTCATACCCTAGCCATTCAGTGGCCAGCTTCTTAGCCAGCTCCAATCCGATGACGCGCTGGCCGAAGGTGAGCACCTGGGCGTTGTTGCTGAGCACCGAACGCTCCACCGAGTAGGAGTCATGGGCGGTGACCGCACGGATGCCGGGAACCTTGTTGGCCGCGATGGCGACGCCCAGGCCGGTGCCGCAGATCAGCAAGGCGCGGTCTGCTTCGCCAGCGGCCACTCGCCGTGCTGCGGCGACCGCAACATGCGGGTATGCCGTTGGGTCATTGGAGCCCACTCCGGCATCCACCACGGATTCCACGCGGTCATCGGCTTCGAAAAGCGCTTTCAATGCGAGCTTGTAGTCCACTCCGGCTTCGTCGTTGCCGATGATGATCTTCAGTTTCTTTTCCATAGCTGTCCTTGTTCTGCTGTGCGTCGTGGGGTTAGGCCAGGGTGCTGCTGGCATGCTGCGCGGCGAGGCCGGCAACGATCAGTGCAAAGGAATAGGCGCCGGGGTCTTGATGGCCAAGCGATTTCTCGGACAGGGGGCGGGCCCGTCCCTTCTTCGGGCGCAGGTTGGCGGTGGCCGCGGCGGCTGCCATGGCGGTTTCGGCACCGTGTTCCAAGACCTGCCCTACCGGCTGGCCATCATCCAGGCTTTCCCGGATGGCTGCGGTGTAGGGGTGCAGGGCATCAACCATGGTCTTATCGCCCAGGTCGGTTTTGCCCAGGGTGATGACTGCTTGGCTGAAGGCTTCCACAGCGTGGGTCAGCTCTGCCGGGCTGTACTGTTCGCGGTTGCCCAGTGATGCGCCAAATGCGGTGATCCCGGCTCCCCACAGTGCGCCGGAAGTGCCTCCGGCCTTTTCGCTCCAGGCCTCGCCAGCGGCAGCCAGGACATCACGCACACTGCTTGTTCCCGCAGCGTCCTTGGCCGCGGTGAGTGCCGCTTCGATGCCGCGGCGCATCCCGATTCCGTGGTCCCCGTCTCCGGCGATGGCATCGAGGTCTCCGAGTTCAGCTTCGTGGCGCACGATGATCTCTCGGGTGATTTCCAGCAGGCCGGCGGCGTACTGGCCCAGCTGTGCGGAGGCTTCGGTAGCCACCTCGCGTACCAGTTCCTCGGTGTCGGCCACCGCGAATTTGCGGCGCGCGGCGGTAATGACGTTGCCACGCCGGAAGGCAGGAGTATCTGCTGGGGCGCTCCAGAGCCGTTCGAGTTCCCCATCTACCCAGAACAGCGTCAGGGAGGCGCCGGACATGTCCAGGCTGGTGACCAATTCGCCGCATTCTGGCTCCACGACCTGCAGGCCCTCTGCGAGCAGCAAGCGCTCCACGTGCCCGTAGAGCACAAAGAGTTCCTCGTATTTGACGGTGCCCAGGCCGTTGACAATAGGCACTACCCGGTTTCCTGACTCGGCTGGACGCTCCGCAAGCAGCTGGGAGACCAGCAGTTCGGCCAGTTCGCTGGAGGTAGGAAGTTCGTGGTCGGAGATTCCCGGTTCACCGTGGATTCCCAGGCCCAGAGACATGCTCTGTTCCGGGACGTGGAATAACGGGGCTTCGGCCCCCGGTAAGGTACAGCCATCAAAGGCCACGCCCAAGCTGCGGGTCCGTTCATTGGCCTTCTGGGCTAGGCGGACTGTTTCGTCCAGGTCCGCGCCTTCTTCCGTGGCGGCCCCGGCGATCTTGAACACGGTCAGGTCTCCGGCGATGCCGCGGCGTTCATGCTTGCGCTCCACAGGGGCGCTGGCAATATCATCGGTGACCACCACGGTGCGGGTTTCGATTCCCTCAGCGATCAGCCGTTCGGCGGCCTGGCCGAAGTGCAGCACGTCTCCGGCGTAGTTGCCGTAGCTGAGCAGTACCCCGCCGCCGGTGGAAGCGGCCTTGGCCACCCGGTAGATCTGTCCGGCGGAAGGCGAAGCGAAGAGATTGCCGCAGGCGGAACCGGCAGCCAGGCCGGGCCCGACCAGGCCGGCGAAGGCCGGGTAGTGTCCCGAGCCGCCGCCAATGACCACGGCGACCTGGTTTGGCTTCATTTCGCTGGCGCGAACCACGCCGCCGTCCACCCGTTCCAGGCGGTTGCGGTGGGCCGCGACCAGGCCGTCGATGGCTGCATCAGCGAATCCGGTGGGATCATCAAAGATTTTTGTCATGTCTTCTGAAACCTGCTTGTGCTTGTCGGGAATCGGGTTAGGAAGCCTGGAACTGCTGGCGGCCCTGGGCAACCAAGGGCGTGCCGAGCTGGTAGTCGGCGGTCTTGGGCAGGATCTGCTCGCGCAAGTAGCGCTGGTTGGTGGCGCTGACGCTCAGTCCGTCTCCGCCATAGTGCTCGGTGCAGATGATGCCCTGGAAACCGTGCTCGAGGGCCACCTTGAAGGCTTCGCGGTAGCTGATCACGCCGGTTTCCAGCGGGGCCGGCATGGCGGAAAACTGCCCGCGGGCCACATTCTCATCGCGCAGGTAGTTCTTCACATGCCAGTAGTTGGCGTAGGGCATGGTCTTGGCGATGAGCTCGTGGATGTCTTCGATGGGGCGGTGCACCCTCACCAGGTTGCCCAGGTCCGGGTTCAGCCCGACGTTGTGCAGGTCGATGTCCTGGAGCAGGCGCACGGCCGAGTCTCCGGTGCCGATGTAGGTGTCCTCGTACATTTCCAAGGAGAGCAGCAGGCCCAGTTCGGCGGCGTGGTTGCCCAGTTCGCGGATTCTCGTTACCGCGTTATTCCAGGATTCGCTGTCGCCGATTGGATCCTGGTGGCCTTCAACGGTCCAGAACCACAGCTGTTCGCGCTGTGCCGGAGTCAAGGCCTGGTGCAAGCCGAAGGAGACGACTTCGCAGCCCAATTGGGCGGCGGCTTCCAAGGTGCGGTGGCTGTAGGCCAGATTCTCTTCCCAGTTCTGCGCATCGATAACGCTGCGGCGGATAGCCGAAATGGCTGGTGCGCCGACACCGGCGGTTTGCGCGGTGGCCTTGAGCTCATCGAGGCGCGGTGCACTGAGGTCTCCGGGGCGGACCCAACCATCAAAGAGATCAACGTTGGTGAATCCGGCTTCGCGTACTTCGGTGAAAACGTCCAACCACACCGATGCGTCGGCTTCTTGGACTGTGCCACCAGCGGGCAGTTCGTGGGGGAACTGCAGTAGGGCTGCGGTGATCGGCCAGTCGGCTGCTGTATAGGGCATTCTGCCTCCAATATTCGAATCCTATTTCCTATAGGATCTAGGAAAGTGTGATCCATGTCAATAGTTGGACCTGAAAGGTAGCCCCAATGAACGCCGACGAATATATGATGGTTTGATGGCTTCCGTCTTTTCCCAAACCTCGCTGCCCTCACGCCAGGTTCTGGCCGATCGTGTGTATGAGGAGCTCCTCGCCGCCCTGATTGATGGGCGGTTTGAGGCGGATGCTTCGTTGAGCATTGACGGAATTGCCCGTGATCTAGGTGTCTCGCCGACGCCGGTGAGAGAAGCCTTGGCGCGGTTGGAACATACCGGAATGGTGCGCCGCGCCGCCCTCAAGGGTTATCGCGTGGCACCCCTGATGACGGCAGAAGAACATGGGCAGCTGGTGGCCGTTCGAAAACTCATCGAAGCCGAGAACGCGGAACTGGCCTGCGCCCGGGTTGATGGGGAAATGGTGGAACAGCTCGCCGATACCATCGAGCGGCTGCGCACCGCGCCGACCGGCGGGTCCTACAGCGAATTCCGCGACTACTGGAAAGCCGACGAGGACTTCCACCGGCTCATCGCGGAATTTACCGGCAACCCCTTTTTGCTCACTGCCTTCCAGGCCCTGGGCGGTCAGGTGCAGCGCTTCCGGCTATTCGCCGGACGCGGCGTCACGGACGCCGACTGCGCCATCTCCGAACACGCCAAAATCCTCCAGGCCTTCCAGGCTGGGGATCCGCAAGCCGCCCGAGCGGCCATGGAGAAGCATCTGGAAGGCGTCGGACGGCGAGCGGTGGAAGACAGCAGCGACTAGCTAGTAGCCGGTGCGGCCAAGCTCCGCTGGAGGTGGGTTGAATCTAGGGAGCTGATCTGGGCCGGTGTATCCATGACTCGTCCCTCCGGAACTTCACGAACTTCTCCGGTGATGGTGAAGGATCCAGTCAGCGGCAGATCCTCGCTGCTGTTGCCCAGCTGCACGGTGAAGCTGCCAGGTTCCACGATTCGCTGGTTCTCCAGGCCGGTAAATGAGGTTCGGTCTGCATGCACCGAGAACCTCACGCGCTTGGACTCACCTGCCTGCAGTGCCACCTTCGCAAAGCCGGCCAGCCATCGGCGGGGACGAACCACCGAGGAGAAATCATCGCTCAGGTAGAGCTGGATGACCTCTGCGCCCGAACGTTCTCCGGTATTGCTGATCGTTGCTGAGATCTCAACGGTGCCGTCATTGGCGATTTCCGCATCCGAAATCTGCAGGTCCGATAGCTCGAAATCGGTGTAGGACAACCCGTAGCCGAAGGGATACAGCGGTCGCGGATCAAGGTTGGAGACGCCATCGGAGTACCAGCCCAGCGGTGGCTGGAGGTAGGTGCCGGGCTGCCCGCCAATATGATCCGGGATCTGCACCGGAAGCTTGCCCGAGGGATTGATCCCTCCGGTCAGCACCGAGGCCAGTGCTGGTCCGCCTTCCTCGCCGGGCATGAAGGCCTGAACGATTCCGGCGGCCCGCTGGGCGAAGGTGCCGAGCGAGTACGGACGGCCGGTCACCAGCACCAAAATGGTCGGAGTGCCGGTAGCCAGCACCGCTTCGACCAGATCCGCTTGGCGGCCCGGCAGCGAAAGGTCAACCACATCGCAGCCTTCCCCGGAGGTGCCGCGGCCAAAGAGGCCCGCGAGGTCTCCGACGGTCACAATGGCCACCTCGGCTGCGCGTGCCGCGGCTACCGCGGCGGCGATGCCGCTGCCATCCGGATCGGTGAAGTCGACCCCGCGCTCGTAGCCGATCTGCGTTCCGGCAAGAGACTCAGCGGTGCGCAGCGAATCAAGGATTGAAGGCAGTTCGATGCCATGGGCATCCTCGCCGAAGAAGCGCGAGAGCACGTGGTTGGTGAAGGAATAGCATCCCAGGTGGGTTCGCGGCTGGGAGGCCGAAGGACCCACTACGGCGATGGACGCGGGAACTGCTTGCGCACCAAGCGGCAGGATCCCGTTGTTCTTGAGCAGGATGATGGATTCCTCGGCCATCTTGCGCGCGTGGGCGCGGTTGTCGGCCGAATCGAAGTCCACTTGCTCGCCGTCCCAAGCCGCTTCCGGCGACCAATCCGCGTCCAGCAAACCGAGCTCGGCCTTTTGCACCAGCACGCGGCGCACCGCGGTGTCCAGTATCTCGGCGTTGAGCCGGCCGTCGGCGACGGCCTGGGCCAGGTTGCGGAAGGCATTGGTTTCTGGCAGCTCGACGTCCATGCCGGCGGCCAGTGAAACAATGCCCGCTTCATCCTGGTCCTTGGCAATGCGGTGCATGGTTTCGAGGAAGCTGATGGCCCAATAGTCCGAGACCACTGTGCCGGTAAAGCCCCAGCGTTCACGCAGCACTTCGGTCAGCAGCCGGTGGCTAGCCGCGGGGGTTTCGCCATCGATATCGGAGTAGGAGTTCATTACCGATTTCACGCCGGCTTCGCGCACCGCACGCTCGAAGGGCGGCAGGATGACATCCTCAAATTCTCGATGCCCAATGGTCACCGGGGCGTGGTTGCGTCCGGCGCGGGAGGCGGAGTAACCGGCGAAATGCTTCAACGTGGCGTGGACCCCGGAGTCCTGGATGCCGCGCACATAGGCGGTGGACAGTTCCGAGACCAGGTGCGGATCTTCGCCCAGTGTTTCTTCCACCCGGCCCCAGCGGTAATCGCGCACCACATCAAGCACCGGGGACAGCCCGAGGTGCACTCCGGCCTTCTTCATGTCCGCGCCAATGCGTGAGGCCATCTCATTGACCAATTGCGGATCCCAGCTGGCACCCCACGCAATCGAGGCGGGGTAGCAGGTGGCACCCAAGGTGGTGAAACCGGTCAGGCATTCTTCATGAGCCAGGGCCGGAATGCCAAAGCGGTTTGCCGCCACGACCTTGCGCTGCAGCTCGGCCAGACGTGCCCGGCCCGCGGCCGGCTCCCGCGGGGCTGAACCGAAAGCGCGGGTGATCTGCCCCAATCCATCAACAATCTCGGTGTCGAAACTGGCTTGGTCCTGGGAGAAGGTGTTCTCCATCGGGGCCACATTGCCCTCGCCACTGCTGTTGCGCTCTGCCGGGCGGATCCAGGAGGAACCGAGCTGGGAGACCTTTTCTTCGATTGTCATCTCGGCCATCAATGCCTCGACGCGGGTGGAAATAGGCTGGCCGGTGTCACGCCAGATCGAATTCTCGTAGTTCACAAGGTTCCTTTGCATAAGTTTTTTTGGGGGGTTACTTGCTGAAGCCGGCAGTCAGACCTGCCACCAGCTGGCGGCGGCCGACAATATAGGCAGCGAGGAGAGGGACGCAGGAGAGGACCACTGCGGCAAGCACCGCTGGGATGTCTACCGCGAATTCGCCCTGGTAGGTCCACAGGGACAGTGGCAACACGCGCACTTCCGAGCACTGGGTCAGGACCAGCGGGAAGAGGAAGCCATTCCACACCTGCAATGCGTTGTAGATGCCTACGGCCATGATGGCCGGCTTGGACAGGGGTAGTACCAGCAACCGGAACATCTGCCAGTGGCTGGCACCGTCCAGCGTCATTGCCTCGTAGAGCGAGGAAGGCACATCGCGCAGGAAGTTGGTCAGGATCAAGACGCTGATCGGAATGGCGAAGGCGATGCTCGGCAGGATCAATGCCAGCAACGAGTCATACAGACCCATTTTCACGATCAGGTAATAGACCGGGATGATGGTCGCCTGGATGGGGATCGCAATGCCCAACAGGAACAGCCGGTGGCTGAATTTCGCGAAAGCACCGCGGTTGCGCACAATCACGTAGCTGGCCAGCAGCGAAATGACCAGCACCACGCCCACCGACACGACGGTGACCAGCGCAGAGTTGAAGAAATACAGCGCGAAGTCGTTTTCCAGGACACGGCCGTACGCTTCGAAGGTGAGGTTCTGGGGCCACGCCAGCGGGTTGGACCCGAAGTATTCCTGACGCGGCTTCAGGCTGGTGACCACGATGTAGTAGATCGGTACCACGGTGACCAGCAACCAGAAGGTCGCCGCGAGTCCGCCGGGAACGTTCGGCGCGTACCCGGTTTTGATTTGCGATTTCACTAGGCGCCCTCCTGCTGGCTTTCCATCTTGTCGGTGCCGTTGAATTTGTTCAGCAACAGTGAGACCGCCAAGCCCACCACCACCAGGATCACCGCGATGGCGCTGGCCGCACCCATTTGGTAGCTGCGGAAACCGGTGAGGTACATATCCAGCGGCAGGATGCGCGTGGCATTGCCTGGGCCGCCGTTGGTCATGACGAACACCAAATCGAAGTAGGTCAGGGACCCGACAATCATCAGGGTGGAGCTGGTGATGACCGTGTACTTGATCTGCGGGAGCGTGACCGAGAAGAAGGTGCGCACCCGTCCTGCCCCGTCGAGCATGGCCGCCTCATTCATTGAGGTGGGAATCTGCTTGACGGCTGCTTGGTAGAGCAGCGAGTGGAAAGGAACGAAACACCAAGAGATCACGAAAATCAGTACGTAAAAGACCAGGTCGGTGCTGCCGAGCCAGTCCTGGCTCAGCAGCGCAATGTTGAAGGCCTTGGACAACCCGAAATTCGGGTCCAGCAGTGCCTTGAAGGCGATGCCCACGGCGGCTGCAGAGAACAGCAGCGGAAGGAAGTAGAGCACCGAGTACACGGCACGGTACTTCTGCTCGCCGGCCATGAACACGCCAACCAGAATGGAGATCGGCGCCTGGGTGAGGTAGCACAGCGCGGTCATGGCAAAGGTGAGCCACATGGCGTTCAGGGTGACCGGGTTGGTGAAGGTCTGCTGCCAGTTGGATAGGCCTGCGAAGGACGGGGTGCCAAGCCCATCCCAGTGCATGAACGACAGTACGGCCACGCCCAACAGCGGGACCAGGGCAAAGATGGCAAAGAAGATGAGCGCGGGGGCCAGCAGCCATGTGCTCGGGCCGATGTTGGTGCCGAGCCGTCGGCGCGAACGTACGGGAGCGGTATGGGTTTTCATCAGCATGGGGGCTACTTAATGGTTGCGTTCATGGCTTCCACAAAATGCTCCGGGGTGATGGAACCCTGGAAAATCTGCGACAAGTTGGTCAGCAAGACCTGGGCCTGGTCGGGGGCCAGAGCCTGGTCCCAGGAGAGCTGGAAGTTGGGTGCGTTTTGCACCGACTGGTAGGCGTAGCCCAGGAAGCCTGCGTCCTCACTGGCGGCAATGGCCTCTTCGGCGCCGTCAACCGAAGGCACCAGGCCCAAGCCGATGAAGCTCCTAACCGATTCTTCGTTCAGCGTGTAGTCGTTGAGGTATTCGAAAGCCGCCTGCTGGGCTTCATCGGAGGCATCGGCCGAAACCGACCAGAAGTTGGCTGGGTTGCCCACGATATTTGATGGATCGCCCTTGCCGCCATTGATGGTTGGGAATGGTGCGAAGCCCAGATTCTCTTCCTCATACCACTGCGGGGCATCGGCCTTGAAGCCGGCGTAGAGCCATGATCCCTGCAGCAGCATGGCGGCCTTGTCGGTGTGGACCAGGGCGGCGTCGGCGTTGGCGTCGGCGACCACCGAGCCGTAGGAGTCGCCGAAGCCGCCGGCCTCGACCAGCTCCTGGATCTTGGTCAATGCCTCGGTGACCGCCGGGTGGCTCCAGGCATCGGGTTCATTGTTTTGGATGGCTTCGAAGACCTCCGGGCCGCCGATGCGGTCGGTCAGGTAGGCGATCCACATCAGGTAGGGCCACTGGCTCTGTCCTGCGACAGCGAAGGGGATGATGCCCTCGGCCTTGAATGCCTTGACCACGTCGAGGGTTTCCTGCCAGGTGGCGGGGGCCTCGACGCCTACCTGTTCGAAGAGCTTCTTGTTGGTGTAGAGCACCACTGGCTGGGTGCTGTTATTTGGGACGGCGTACTGCATGCCGTCGACTTCACCGGTCTTCTCGATGGCCTCGATGGCACGTTCTTCCAGCGCATCGACCTTGCCGGTCAGATCCACCACATTGCCGTTGGCCACATAGTCAGCCAGGGTGCCACCGGACCAATTGAAAATCAGGGTCGGGGCGTTGCCGGCACCGACGGCGGTGCGGACCTTTTCCTTATAGGCATCGTTGGCGAAGAAGTCGGCGGCAATGGACTGTTCCGGATTCCCTTCATTCCACTGGGCGAAGGAATCCTTGAATGCGTTCTGCTGGGTGCCGGTCAGTGCCCAAGCGGAGAATTCGCCGTTGGCTTCGCCGCCCGGCTGTGCGCCTCCGCAGGCGGTCAAGGCCAGCGGGGCAATCATGGCAGCAGAAACCAGCAGCCGTCGAGGGGTGCTGAATTTCCGCGAGGAAGAGGAGGGCAAGTTCTTGGCGTTGCGCATTGCGGGATTCCTTTGCTTGGTAGGGGAGAGACAACGTTCAACCGACACCCATGAACGAAAGTTTCGGAAAGTTAGCGGCGGTGGAGAAAGGTTATAGTGTGGCCCAGGTCTCGTCAAGGGGGATTGTCCGAAACGTCGGGTTCCCGAAATTTCGGTCTAAACCTGCGCTGCAATCGCTATTAGTGGCCGCGAGATGTGGGGAGGGTGCGCGGAATTCTCACTTTCGTTCATTTGTTCCGTAGACTCATGACGAAAGTTTCGTAGATTTTCTTGAAGGATTTGCGATATATTATGTCGTGCATCACAGATGATGCGAGTCGGGCGCTGAGTGTTCGGCGGAACGCATGATTAGGAGGTGGCTCTGTGGGTGTTCGCCTTCAAGACGTTGCCGCAGCCGCAGGCGTGTCAATGTCTACGGCTTCAAAGGCACTTAATGATCGCGGGGACGTCAGTGAATCCGTGCGTCGAAAAATTGCGGCAATTGCCGAAGACCTGGAATATGCGCCCCGTCCTCGTTCGAAAGCGAACAATGGAAGCAAGCGAGTGGTTATCGTGTTCGATCACTTCGACAGCCCTTATGCGGCAACGGTGCTGAATGGGGCGATCCGCGCTGCGAAGCGTGCTGGGGTGGACCTGGTGAATACCTGTATCGAGGGGGAAGCTCGGGGGCACAATGTGCTGTCGATGGCTTGGCTTCGCGAGCAGGTGAAGAGCGGTGTGGCCGGGTTGATTCTTGTTACGACCTTCCTGGAGGACAGCAAGGTCCGCTGGTGCCGGAGTCATGAACTGCCGGTGATCGTCATTGACCCCTCCGCCCCCAATGCGGAGCATATGGTTTCCATCGGGGCCACCAACTGGCAAGGTGGAAAGCAGGCAACCGAGCATCTGCTTGCTCTGGGCCACCGAAGAATCGGATTCGCTAGCGGCCCGCGTCATTCCGTGCCGGCAGGCGAGCGATTGCAAGGCTTCCGCACCGCAATGCAAGAAGCCGCCGTTCCTGTTGATGAATCCCTTATTGCCGGCGGTAGCTTCAGGCCTGAATCCGGACGTGCCGCAGCGTTGAAAATGCTGCATGCAAAGAACCCTCCGACTGCGATCTTTGCGGTTTCGGATGATGTGGCACTGGGTGTGCTGCGTGCGGCGGAGGAACTGGGCGTTGGGATTCCCCAGAAGCTCAGTGTGGTTGGCTTTGACGATGTAGCTGCCGCGTTGTGGATGTCTCCGCCGTTGACCACGGTGCGCCAGCCATTGGATTCCATGGGGCAAATTGCCGTGGAGCGGCTGCTGGCGTTGGTCGATGATCCGGGCAGATTTGCCCACCCTTTTCAGTTGGAGACCAAGCTCGTTGTCCGCGAATCAACAGCCTCTTTGAAATAGCGGCGCAAGCTATCGAGCGGGAGTTTTGATGGGTGTTGTCCGGTCGCGTCCGCGGGGAGCCGGCGCCAAGCGTGCGCAGATATTCACCGGAATTTCGGAAGAAATTAATGATTGGCAAAAATCAATCGCAAGGATGATCTTCACTGTCGGCAGCACGGGCTAGACTGACAATCGCGCTCGAAACACCCTGCCTTTAATCCGAAGGTGCAGGATGCTTCGGTGCAGATGGAGTAAGGACAATACCTCATGCTTCTGAAGATCATCCTCAGACACAGCAAACCCTACGCCGGCTGGATCACCGCCGTCGTCATCTTGCAGCTGGCCACCACGATCGCCACGCTGTATCTACCCAGCCTGAACGCCAAGATCATCGACACCGGTGTGGTCAACGCCGACGTCGACTACATCTGGCGGACCGGCGGAATCATGCTCGTGGTCGCCTTCATCCAGGTTGCCACGGCGATCGGCGCCGTGTACTTCGGGGCCAAGACCTCGATGAGCGTTGGCCGGGACATCCGTCAATCGGTGTTCGAGAAGGTCTCCACCTTCTCCGCCCAAGACGTGAACAAATTCGGTGCCGCCACGCTGATCACCCGCGGCACCAACGACGTGCAGCAAGTGCAGATGCTCACCTTGATGGCGCTGAACTTCATGATCACCGCGCCGATCATGTCCATCGGCGGCGTGGTCATGGCCATCCGCGAGGATCCGGGGTTGTCCTGGCTCGTCTGGGTTGCAGTTCCCCTGGTGCTGGTTGTCGTCGGCATCCTGGTGATCAAGCTGATGCCGCTGTTCCGCGATATGCAGAAGCGCATCGACGGGATCAACGGCGTGCTGCGCGAGCAGATCACCGGTATCCGCGTAGTGCGTGCCTTCGTGCGCGAGCAGCATGAAACCGAACGCTATGCCGATGCCAACCAGAAGCTGACCATCCTCGGGGTTAAGGTCGGCAATCTGTTTGTGCTGATGTTCCCCGCCATTTCGATGATCCTGCACCTGTCCACCGCGGCCGTGCTGTGGTTCGGCGGGCATCGCGTGGACAACGGCCAGGTGGAAGTCGGTGCGCTGACCGCATTCCTGCAGTACCTGCTGCAGATCCTGATGGCGGTCATGATGGGTACCTTCATGGCCATGATGGTCCCGCGTGCGATGGTTTCGGCAGACCGCATCGGCGAGGTGCTCGACAGCGAACCGAGCATGGTCGACGCGGCGAACAACGGCATCGCGCTGCCTACTCCGGGCACCGTTGAATTCCGCAACGTCAGTTTCGGCTACCCCGGTGCGGACGCACCGGTGCTCTCTGACGTGTCATTCCTCGCCAAGCCCGGCCAGACGACCGCGATCATCGGGTCCACCGGCTCGGGCAAGACCACCTTGCTGAACCTGATCCCGCGGCTCTACGACGCCACCGAGGGCCAGGTGCTCATCGGCGGCATTCCGGTGCGCGAACTTGGCCGGGAGCTGCTTTCGGAGAATATTTCGGCAGTTCCGCAGCGCCCCTACCTGTTCTCCGGAACCGTGGCCAGCAACCTGCGCTTCGGCGCCCAGCAGGCCAGCGAGGAAGAACTCTGGGAAGCGCTGCGAATCGCCCAGGCAGACGATTTTGTCGCAGCCCGCGATGAGCAGCTCGATTCGAGGATCTCCCAGGGCGGCACCAACGTCTCCGGCGGGCAGCGCCAGCGCCTATGCATCGCCCGCGCGCTGGCCGCGAAACCGAATACCTACCTCTTCGACGATTCGTTCTCCGCCTTGGATGTGAGCACCGACGCCAAGCTGCGTGCGGCACTGGACGAGCCGACCAAGGACGCCGCGGTGATCATCGTTGCCCAGCGCGTGTCAACCATTACCGGGGCAGACCAGATCCTGGTGCTGGAGCATGGGGCAATTGTTGCCCGAGGCACCCATGAGGAGCTTCTCCAGTCCTCGGAAACCTACCAGGAAATTGTTTCATCCCAGCTCAGCGCGGAGGAGGTGGCCTAAATGGCAGCGAAGAAAGAAGGCGGCGAGAAGCTCGCCGAAGTTGATGCGGACCTCGCCGAGGTAGACGAGTTCGAGGTGGCCGCGGCCTCCGGAGGCTGGGAGGAAACCCCGGTGCGCAAGGCCGAGCACTTCTGGCCTTCGGCCAAGCGGCTCATCGGGCTGATGGGCCCCTACAAGGTGGGCATGAGTCTGGTCTTCGCGCTGATCACCGTGTATGTGGTGCTCTCGGTGATTGCACCGCGGATCCTGGGACGCGCCATGGACGTGATCTTTGCCGGGCTGATCGGCAAGGACATGGAACTGCCCGCGGGAACCACCGCCGAGCAGGTCATCCAGGGTATGCGCGATGCCGGGCAGGACTCCCAGGCGGACATGCTCTCCCGGGTGGATTTTGTCCCTGGGCAGGGCATCGATTTCGCCCAGCTTTCGCAGTACATCCTGATCGTGCTGGCCATGTACTTCGTGGCCTCGATCTTCTCCTGGGTCTCGGGCTGGCTGCTGAACAAGCTGGTCATGAAGGTGGTCTACAACCTGCGCAAGGATGTGGAACACAAGATCAACAAACTTCCGCTGAACTACTTCGACAGCCGCCAGCGGGGGGACATCCTCTCCCGAGTGACCAACGACGTGGACAACATCCAGAATGCCTTGCAGCAGGCGCTGAGCCAGCTGGTCCAGGCGCTGATGACCGTCATCGGCATCGTGATCATGATGTTCGTGGTCTCCTGGCAGCTGGCGCTCATTGCCCTGGTGGCGTTGCCGCTGTCCGGGGTGGGCGCAGGCATTATCGGTTCCAAGGCGCAGAAGCTGTTCACCGCGCAGTGGAAGAACACCGGTGCGCTCAACGGGCAGATCGAAGAATCCTTCTCCGGCCATGAGCTGATGAAGGTCTTCGGCCGCGAGGATGACATGGTTGAGCGTTTCACCACGCGTAACGAAGAGTTGTACAAGGCGAGCTTCGGCGCGCAGTTCGTCTCGGGCATGATCATGCCGGTGATGAACTTCGTGTCCTACCTGTCCTACGTGGGAATCGCGGTAGTCGGCGGGTTGCGTGTGGCTTCCGGGGCGATGTCCCTGGGCGATGCCACCGCATTCATCCAGTACTCGCGTGAGTTCACCCAGCCGCTGGGGCAGATTGCCGGCGTCGCGAATATGCTGCAGTCCGGCGTCGCCTCGGCCGAGCGCACCTTCGAACTGCTGGACGCCGACGAGCAGGATCCGGAAGATGCCCAGCGCCAGCTTCCGGAACGCACCGACGGGCACGTCTCCTTCGAAAGTGTGAGCTTCTCCTACAACCCGGAGCAGCCGCTGATCGAGGAGCTGTCCTTCGAGGCGGACCCCGGGCACACCGTGGCCATCGTCGGTCCTACCGGCGCGGGCAAGACCACGCTGGTGAACCTGGTGATGCGGTTCTACGAGCTGAACTCAGGGAAGATCATGCTGGACAACGTGAATATCACGCAGCTGTCCCGCGCGGACCTTCGCTCGAAGGTCGGCATGGTGCTGCAGGACGCGTGGCTGTTCGGCGGATCCATTATGGAAAATATCCGCTATGGCCGGCTGGACGCCACGGATGAGGAGGTCATCGAGGCCGCGAAGGCGACCTTCGTGGACCGCTTTGTGCGTGCCCTGCCGGAGGGCTATGACACGCTTATCGACGAAGAGGGCACCAATGTGTCCGCCGGTGAGAAACAGCTGATCACCATCGCCCGCGCGTTCGTGGCCAACCCGTCGCTGCTGATCCTGGACGAGGCTACCAGCTCGGTGGATACACGTACGGAGGTGCTGGTGCAGCGCGCCATGGCGGCGCTGCGCAGCGACCGTACCAGCTTCGTGATTGCCCACCGCCTGTCCACGATTCGTGACGCGGACACCATCTTGGTGATGGAAGCGGGCCAGATTGTGGAGCAGGGCAACCATGAGGAGCTGCTGGCTACCCAGGGTGCTTACTACAACCTGTACCAGTCGCAGTTTGCCGGGCCGGCCGAGGATGTGGATGCGAATCCGGATACCGCCGCGGTTCCGGTGACCGGTGGCATACCTGTTGCCGGTGCCCCCGCGCCGCAAGAGGGCAGCGAAACAATCTAGTACCAGCTGGGCACGAATCATGCCGCGACGGAGGGGAGTTAATCCCAGCTGTCGCGGCATGTCTGTTTTCTGAGTGGTCCGCAGGAATCTTTGGCCTGCGCACTATAGTTTCGAAGCGAGTGGCGCCGCGTTTTCAGAAGAGTTATCAACTCTGAACAGCACCGCTCAATGTCGTCGAACTATGCCTTGTGATCTCTATCGGGGGCGACTTATCGCACGCTCAGAGGCTGGCGTTGGAACGGACTATGAGAACAAGCTCCCCACCGGCGGCAGTCTGAATTAGTACTGGGCTGTTCCAGTCGTTCGCCGCAGAGATTTCGCATATTCATCTAGTATTTTCAGCACCCCGTCGTGCTGCCAAATACGGTTCCTGCTTCGTCCGGACTTCTCTACCAGCACACCGCGTTCGGTCAGGACACTGAGCGCACGCTGGACTGCAGCGTCGCCCAATCCGAGCTGTTCTTTAAGATATCGGGCATTAACTACAGGTTGGGAAATCAAGCGTGGCAGTATCTTCCACGCGGCGGAGCTTGAGCGCAGGCCAATCAGCTTTGTGGCGGAGTCATCGAGTTGTGCAGCCAGTGAGTCGATCAGATCCTTACCTGTGTTAGCCGCAAAGATTGAGGCATTGATGAAGGTCTGGATGATCGGGGCCGCGTCCCCGGCACGGAATGCTTCCAGCGCTTCAAAATAGCTAGCGGTATCACGGAGGATTCCCGCGGAGATCGGTGCCGTGGTGTATTGAGAAATTCTTCGGTGACGCAGTATCGAGTGGACCAAAGCCCGGCCTGTACGCCCGTTGCCGTCCACGAATGGATGGATCGTTTCGAACTGAGCGTGCGCGATTGCTGCTTGGACGATGGCAGGTAAATCGGTGCGTGAAATGAATGCAACTAGGTCTTCGACTGCGTCACGAATCAGTTCATGGCTCGGTGCAACAAAGCTGGCTCCGCGGGGTCCTGCGTTATCTGTTCCCCCGATCCAGACGAGTTCTCCCCTGAATTTACCAGCTTCGTCTTCCATGCCAGATTGTTGATTCATCAAATTTTGATGCATAGAGAGAATGCTATTCAGACTGATCTGCGGGGCGAGGGCGAGCGCAGATTCCATTGCGTGGACATTGCCTACAACTGTTCGAGCGTTGGCTTTATCGCCTTCATCGATCTCCGCCAGCGCGAGTTGGCGAGCCGTTGTGGTGAGCTGCTCGATCTGGCTACTAGAGGTGCTCTCGGTCCGGAGCAAAACGCTGGACATCGGTCCGAGCTCAGGGTTTTCATTTCCAAGTCTCAGCAGTGAGTAGACGTCAAAATCCTGGAGGGCATGTATGCCTTCTTCAAGCCCGGTGATCACTAACGAATCTGGCTGGGGATACCAATTGGCGATTCGCGCTGGCAACGCGGAGGCATAGGGTCCTGTTTGCCTCTGAACTTCGGCCTTGGAGAAGATATGCGGATTTGCGGGTTTCCAGAAATGGTTTTCGTACTCCACAGGAGGGAAGTCGAACGAAGCAGAAGCGTTTTGGGAATCAGCCATGACGTTCCTCCAAAGTGATAATAAGAAAAATCTTACTATCACTTTCCTAGAAAGCGATAGTAAGGAATCTTGTTACTATCACTTCCGGGCTTTGCACACAGTGATCTTCTTTGCCTCGTTAGGTCTCAACTCTTTTCCTACTTTAGGGGTTGACGGACCCGAAAGTATCTGCAGAAGATACTTTCGGTGGCATACCAGTAGATGCCAGATCTGGCATCCGGTTGAAAAAAGGCACCGGCCTGATCTGCAGCAGGCGGCTAAAGGATGGTATTGTTCCCCGGGGCTCTGCAGCGCGTGATATCAGTCTTGTTCCGCGGTGAAGGCAGGATCGAGAATTGCCGCGACGCGAAGCATCTGATCATCCAAGCTATCCTCACACACTCCAGCCAGCCCCTGCTTGCGCCTCCAGGCGGCCCACTTCGGCTGGCCAATCAACCCGTAGCCTTCCAACACAGGGCCGATCCGCTGCAATTCAACACCTCGGTAGTCCGCAACAGCACGCACGGCCCGAAGCAGTTCCTCACGGTCAAGGCCAGTCTCGCCGAGGGCGACGATATCGACGTAGTCGCGCCAACGGGTGCTGGTGATTCCTCGTTCAAGAATCGTGACACCCTTTTCAGCCACGGTCGATTCCGGCGCGTACCCGATTAGGACCAGTGGTTCCCCCAGGATCCGTTCAAGGGTCACTTTTCTCGGTGCGGGCACGATCGGGTCACCTGTCGAGACATCCCACGCGACAGCCCCGTTCCAGGTAGAGATGGAGACGTTCACGTGGAGGCGCATCCCTGGGTAGTCAGCGTCATCGCGGATCGCGTCGACTGTGAGAGTGTCGAGGTCAAAGACCACTCCGTCCTTGGTTGCGATGCCAGCTGCATCGCGGACAACTTGCTTCAGGTGCTCTGGGGTGACGTCGGCGCTGATCGCGTTGGAGTCGGCGTCTTTGGTAGGGCGGCGCACACCATACGCCCCCAGTAGTAGGCCACCTTTCAGCACGAAGTCGAGGCGGTGCGGTGTGCGGTTCAGGCGGTCCAAGAAGGATTCCAGGGCATGCCGAATCAAATACTCCTGCGTCGGCACCTGAATTCCCTGCTGCGCAACAGCGGAGCGGGCTGCTTTCTGGATCTGCCGGTAGATCTCATCGGCATTCATGACAGCAGCTCCAGGGCATTGAGGACTAACGATTTGGCCCGCGGCAGTTGAGTCGCGATCTGCATCAACTGAGCAGGTTTCCCGCCTCGGCGCAGCCATTCTTTCGTCGTGTCCCGGGCAATCTCATAGCCAATGGAAGATCGCAGGCGGAAGCAATCGACGATAGTGCGTTCGGGACTATAGATCCCGATCAACTGAGTGCTACCCGGGATGATGATTTCTTCCCGACCCAGCTCAAAGGTGCTCTTATCGAAATGGTGCCAGCGAATCGCACCCTGGGTTTGGGGCGTACGGGCGCCGCGCGGGATCGCCATATCCAATGCATCGGGGATCTCGTCAGTGAGGTCATAATGGGCCAGTGCTGAAATCAGACAGATGGTGGCATCAGGGCGGCGTGTGGCAGCTTCCAGCTGGTCCCAGTCCGTCGGTGGAGCATCGGACGGCAGATAGATCCCGCGGGCAATACGTTCCCAACGTCCCGCTTTTACCCCGCGAGACAATGCACTGCGTGAGAAATCCTCAAGCGTGGAGGACTTGATCGCAGGCATCCCGGCAGATGCGCTGGTCTTTTTTGCGCTCATTCCCGGTCCCTCCTACGCAACAAAACGTCTACAGATAATATTACTTGTAGACGTTTTGTTGCGCAACCCTGAGCGCTATGCCTCTCGCTCACTTTTATATCTGGATCCTTATGCATGGGTCGCACCGGACGCCGCCCGCGTAAAGCCACCGAGATATTGCGGCTAGTAGACGCGGGAAGGTGAAAGCGTCTCTCTCGCCCGGACGCGGCCAGCGCGACCATCACCAGCACCACGACAGAAACCATGGTCATGACAACCATCATCACGACCACGACTATCATCACCGACGCCACCAAGCCCTTCGAGCCCTACCGGCGTGCTCCGGGGCTTTGAAGAGAATGAGTTCATTAAGTGGCGTTAGGATTTGTAGCTTTGCCATCTAGCCACAAAGTATTACTGGCATCTGCGTGGACTGTGCCGCTAACAACATGCTTATCGCTGATCTGCGTACCTTTGGTGATCACATGAACAATAGCCATGGCATGGCCACGCCCCAAACCATGTTCTTCCTTGAGCCACTTGATTATTGGAGTCGCTTTGGTGGCGGAACCGAATCCATGATCAGTTGCCTGTGCTAACAGCTGCCGTGGGGTGAGCCCTGTCTTGGTTTCAATCGTATCGAGATAGGCCTGAAATGACATGTGGTTGCCTTCGCAGCGAAGAGGAACGTGGGTTATCAACCTATACCGAGGAAATATGGACGACAAGGGCTAAGCCCTCGCAGCCATTCCTCATAACGATGTGCGCGCTTTTTGACCGGTTCATAGCATTTCCTCTTGGCACCGTCCTCCGTAACTGTTGCGCCCAGGCCAAGGGGCCGCGCCCCCGTATTTCCGAATTCTGCTGGTGCACCAGAACGATTCGTCGATTTTTTGCCAATTGTTTCTATAATTTGCGCAAACCAAAGCATAGACTGTGGCTATCTAGCGGTAATTCCTCCTAGAAAGAGACAAACATGTCACAGCCATCATCACCCACCATGGGCTCGCGGTTGACCGCAGAGTTCCTGGGCACCTTCGTTCTGGTCTTCGGCGGATGCGGTTCGGCGATCTTCGCCGCCCAGGTCCTCGACGGGGACACCATCAATATGGGAATCGGCTTCCTCGGTGTTGCCCTTGCCTTCGGACTGACCGTGCTGGTCATGGTCTACGCGGTGGGCCATATTTCCGGTGGGCACTTCAACCCAGCGGTCACTCTGGGCGCTGCACTGGCCAAGCGGGTGGAGTGGAAGGCGGTTCCTGCATACATGATCACCCAGGTCATCGCCGCTTCGGTGGCCGGCGCCGTGCTTTTGGCCATTGCCTCCGGAAAAGACGGATTCAACGCCGCCGAGTCGGGGTTTGCCTCAAACGGCTATGCCGACCGCTCGCCGGACGGCTACTCGCTGGTCTCCGCGCTGGTTGCCGAAATCGTGCTGACCGCGATCTTCCTGTACGTGATTCTCGGATCAACCGACCGGCGTGCGCCGGCAGGTTTCGCCGGGGTTTCCATCGGCCTGTCGCTGACCCTGATTCACCTGATCTCCATCCCGATCACCAATACCTCGGTCAACCCGGCTCGGTCCTTGGGTGTTGCCTGGTTTGCCGGGCCGGAAGCCCTGGGCCAGGTTTGGCTGTTCATCGTGGCCCCGCTGATCGGCGCGGCCATTGCCGGGGTGAGCTACTCGAAGATCTTCTCCGATCTGGTGACCGCCGAGGCAGCGAAGTAACTCCTCGAATTACGCCGGCCGGCCACACCAAAGTTTGGTGTGGCCGGCCGGTGGCGTTTGCGGGTAGATTGAGTCGCTTTTCATAGGAATCAACGGCGAACCCAGGCCGTGAATGCAAGGGGCGGTGCGCTCACTGGATAGGCTAGGAACATGCAGCAGCCCCCGCCCTACCCACAGCAGTATTTCCTGCCACGCCGCAAGCAACGGGTATTCGACCCCGGAGCGATGACCCGCGGTGACTGGTGGACGGTGGGTTCCTACATCGTGTTCTTCGTCTTCGGCGGAGCGGCACTCATTGGGCTGATCCCGGGCTACTTCACGGCCTTCGAAACCGAAGAGCAAGCCCTCTTCGGAATCAACCTGATTCTCTACACCAGCTTCTTCATCCTGGCGATGGTCCAGTGCGGAGCGCACTTCTTCGACTCCTTTAAAACCATGAAGTACTACCCGTGGGCCAAATGGCTGATGCTTCCCGGTGGTTGGCTGCTGACGATCATCTTCTCCGCCATCGTGACAACGATCTTTGGCGGACCGCAGATCAGCGAAAATCAGGAAGCCCTGCAGGGCATGACCACCGCCGTCCCGCTCCCGGTGATGTTCGTAGTCACCGCGGTTTTCGGGCCCTTTGTCGAAGAGTACCTCTTCCGCCACCTGCTGATCGGCAAGCTTTCGCGCAAGCTCAATATCTGGGTTTGCGCGCTCATTTCCACCCTGGTTTTCGCTGGAATCCATTTCCTCAACGGCGGCGGAATCTCCTCGATCGTCCAGGTCCTGCCGTACCTGATGCTCGGTATTCTGATGTCCTTGGCCTACATCCTTTCGGGCAAGTCGCTGGCTTACGCCTACCTGCTGCATTTCATCAACAACGCCATGGCTCTGCTCATGCTCTACTTGGTCTACCCGCTGCTTCCGACCGGCGTCTAGGTTGAGCTTCACCGGGCACGAACCGCATTCGGTTCCCTACCGCGGCATGCTGCTGGCCCTGTTTGCCAGCGGTGTTGCCACCTTCTCCCAGCTGTACTCGGTGCAGGGCCTGCTGCCGAGCATCGCCGTAGAGCTGAACATCAGTTCCTCCCAGGCCGCGTTGACGGTCTCCGCGGCCACCCTTGGCCTAGCGCTCGCCGTCACACCCTGGGCCATTGTCTCGGACCGCATTGGGCGCAGGCGGGTCATCGCTATTGCGCTGCTGGCCTCGGTGGTCCTTGGCTTGGCCAGCTCCCTGATGGGCGGCTTCGAACCGCTGCTCGTTGTCCGCTTCCTCGAAGGTATTGCGCTGGCAGGCGTCCCGGGCAGTGCCCTGGCCTACCTCGCCGACGAGCTGACCCCGCGCGCGGTCGCCCTGGCCAGCGGCACCTACATCTCCGGGACCACCCTTGGCGGGTTGGCCGGGCGCTTGGTGGCCAGCTGGGTGGGGGAACCGGCCGGGTGGCGCTGGGGTGTCGCGGCGGTCAGCGTCATGGCGGCCCTGGGCACGCTGTTCTTTCTGCTCAAGGCCCCGGCGGCCCTTGGCTTCACCCCCATCGAGCAGCGCGGCCTGCGCCCCGTCCTGGGCAAATTCAAGCGGGCCCTGGGCGGAGGCATGCCGCTGCTCTACCTGCAGGGCTTCTTGCTGATGGGCGGCTTTGTCGCCGTCTACAACTACCTGGCTTTCCGGTTGGAGGCACCTCCATTCATGGTGCCGGTGTCCTTGGCTTCCCTGGTCTTCATCGCCTACCTGTCCGGGACCTGGTCTGCGGTGGCCAGCGGCCGTTTGGTCGCCAAGGCAGGCCGGCGCGGGGCGCTGTTGCTGAGCATTGTGCTGAGCATGGCCGGACTGCTGCTGACCCTGTCCGGGAACCTGGTGGTCATCATCGCGGGGATGGTGATCTTCACCGCTGGATTCTTCGCCGCGCATGCGGTGGCCAGCGGTTGGGTGCCGGTGCTTGCACCCGCCACCCGGGCCCAGGCCGCGAGCCTCTACAACCTCTTCTACTATGTGGGTTCGTCGCTGCTGGGCTGGCTGATCGGCATTCCCTTCATGCACTACGGCTGGCCCACGGTGGTGCTGTGCGTGGTGCTGTTGCAGATGCTTGCCGTCATCTTTGCCCTGGCGCTGAGAAACAAGAAGTAATCCGCGGCATCAAACTACCTTTTGTCGCATTTAATCCACCGTTCACCGTTTGGGGTTACCCTGATTTTGTGAGCTGTGGGATACGCGCCTGTGATGGGCCGGACAATGGCTAACGATCCTTACTTCGTTCCATCAACACGGAAGTGCAACATGAGCAGACATACCGCCGACTCCTCGGCATCGACAACCACCTTGGCGAAGACTCTCGGCAACTGGGATGCGCTGGCCCTGGGCTTTGGCGCCATGATTGGTTTCGGGTGGGTAGTGCTCACCGGAGGCTGGCTCGATAACGCCGGCACCATGGGCGCCATCTGCGCGATGCTCGCCGGTGGCGCCATCATGGCCATCGTGGGCCTGACCTATGCCGAACTCACCGCGGCCATGCCCAAGGCCGGCGGCGAGCACAACTTCATACTCCGCGCTCTCGGCGCACGCACCTCATTCATTGGCTCATGGGGGATCATCGGCGGGTACGTGACCATCGTGGCCTTCGAGGCGGTCGCCTTCCCGCGGACCGTGGAGTACATTTTCCCCGGCATGGGCCAGATCCCGCTGTGGACCGTGGCGGGGTTCGAAGTGAACCTCACCTGGGCGCTGGTGGGTGTGGCCGCCGGTCTGCTCGTCACCTGGATCAATATCCGTGGCGTGAAGCAGGCCGGCATCGTGCAGACCTTCATCGTGCTCTTCCTGCTGGCCATCGGCGTGCTGATGATCTTCGGTTCGGCCACTAACGGTTCGGCGGAGAATATGGAGCCGTTCTTCACCCCGGGCATGAGCGGCTTCTTCGCGGTGCTGGTTGCCGTGCCGTTCCTCTTCATCGGCTTCGACGTGATCCCGCAGTCGGCCGAAGAGGTGAAGATCCCGGCCAAGCAGATCGGCAAGCTGGTGGTGATCTCCGTGGTGCTGGCGACCCTGTGGTACGTGATGGTCGTGTTGACCACCGCCTCGGCCATGCCTGCGGATCAGCTGGCAGGCGCGGACATTGCCACCGCGGATGCCTTCGGCGCGCTATTCAATTCGGAGATCATGGCCAAGGTGCTGATCGCTGGTGGTCTTGCCGGAATCCTGACCTCGTGGAACTCATTGCTCCTGGGCGCCTCGCGGCTGGTCTACTCGATGGCGCGCGGCGGCATGCTTCCAGCCTGGTTCGGCAAGCTGCACCCGAAGTACCAGACCCCGGCCAATGCGCTGATGTTCATCGGCGGCATCTCCTTGCTCGCGCCGTTCTTCGGAGCCGAGATGCTCGGCTGGCTGGTGGATTCCGGTGCCCCGAGCATCATCGTCGCCTACTTCCTGGTTTCGGTGACCTTCCTGATCCTGCGCCGCCGCGAGCCGAAGATGGATCGCCCGCTGCGCGTGGCGGGCAAGGGGCGCGGCGGCGAAATCATCGGCTACGCCTCGGTGCTGCTGACCGCGGCCTTATTCATGCTCTACATGCCGGGCATGCCCGCCTCACTGAGCTGGGAACCGTGGCTGATCTTCGGTGCCTGGTGGGTGCTGGGCGCGGTGTTCTTCGTCAAGGTTCCCGGCGGCATCAAACCGGGTCCGCAGGCCGAAGAGGAGATCCTGGCACGGGTTGCGGCGCGCAAGCGCTAGAGATCTTCACAATTTGAATGGCTCAGGGTGCACCCAACGGGGTGCGCCTTGGGCCATTTCTCTGCGGTCTCCGGTTCTTCCTGCAAAGTCTGGGGTCTCGGACAATTGGTGAGCTGCGGGTCACATCTTCGAAGCTGAATCGGGTGTTATTGATACTTGACCCGAGGCAGCCGCGTGCTTCCCTCCAGCCAACGAGAAACAGGTCTGCCATGGCATCCGAATCAGTGACTACGCAACCCGCGCGGTTCTCCCACGTCACCAAGTTCATCGTCTTCAGCCTCATCGGCATCGCCATGTTCTTTGTGCCGATTACGCTCAACGGCACGAGCACGATTCCCCTTGACCATCTGGTGACCTTCATCCGCAATTCGCTGGGGCCCGCGGTGCCGTACTACATCCTGGCGCTGCTGCTGGCGGGAACCATCCTGCCCTTCAGCAACGGCGGGTGGAAGGCCTCGAAGCTGCGCATGGTTTTCGCCTTCGCCAACGTGGTGGGACTCGCGGTGGGCGCGGTGCTGATCTTCGGCGGGGGACCGGGGTGGCTGACCGAGGAGAGCATGGGCCCGTTCCTGCTCAATAAGCTGGTCATCCCGGTGGGGCTCATCGTTCCCATTGGCGCGATCTTCTTGGCGCTACTGGTGGGCTACGGACTGATGGAATTCTTAGGGATCTTCTGCCAGCCGGTGATGCGCCCGCTGTGGCGCACCCCGGGACGCTCCGCGGTGGATGCGGTTGCCTCCTTCGTGGGCAGCTACTCGCTGGGCTTGCTGATTACCGACCGGATGTACCGCGGCGGACGCTATACCGGGCGCGAGGCGGCCATTATCGCCACCGGCTTCTCCACGGTCTCCGCCAGCTTCATGATCATCGTGGCCAAGGCGCTGGACCTGATGGAGCATTGGAGCCTGTACTTCTGGCTCGCCCTGGCGGTCACCTTCGCCGTCACCGCGATCACCGTGCGCATTCCGCCGCTGAGCAGAATCAAGGATGAGACCTACCTGGGCGTCGAGCACCTGGCGGAGCAGAAGATCTCCGGACGGCGCGCGGCCACCGCGTGGAAGGAAGCGCTCGCCGCCGTGGGCCGTGCCCCGAGCTTTGGCAAGAATATGCGGGAGAACATCTGGGACGGGCTGAAGATGGCCATGGCCATTCTGCCCTCGATTCTCTCCGTCGGGCTCGCCGGGCTGCTGCTGGCCCGCTACACCCCGATTTTCGACTGGCTGGGCTACCTGTTCGTGCCTTTCGCCTGGGTGGTCGGCCTGGAGGATCCGCTGCTGGTCGGCAAGGCCTCGGCGACGGGGATCGCGGAGATGTTCCTGCCCGCAACGCTGGCCGCCGGGCATGAGTCCATCGAGCTGCGCATGGTGGTCGCGATCGTCTGCGTCTCGGCGATCATCTTCTTCTCCGCGCTGGTGCCCTGCCTGCTGGCCACCAGCATTCCGCTGCGCCTGCGCGACATGGTCATCATCTGGTTCATCCGCGTCGCGCTGACCATCTTGATCGCCACCCCGCTGGTGCGCCTGCTGCTGTAGCTCAGGTCATCGAATCGTTGCTGCCGCTGGCCCAGGCAGCGTAGCGTGCGGCGGAGAACGCGACGATCTCCCCGGCCCGCGCGGGCACGACGCTGGCGAAGTTGTTGTAGAGCCGTTCGAATTCCAGAGCGGCCAGCTGGGTGGCGATGCGGCGCACCACCGGCCCGGAGAGCGGGATCCGGTTGGGATAGCTGCGCAGGAAGGTGACATTTCCATCCGCCACCGGAAAGACCCCGTCCCCGGCCAGCAGCACCCCGAGGCCCGCGGCTCCCGCGGCCCACAGGGCCACGGTGCTCCCGGGGAAGTGCCCGCCGATCTGCTCGAGCCGGATCCCGGGAATCGGTTCGAAGGGCTCGGACCAGACCTTCGCATTCGGGCTAGCGCGTTGGACCCAGTTCTGGTCGGGAGCCGCGATGTAGATGGGCGCGTTTCCGAAGGCGCTGCTGTAAGCGGTCTGCACGCCATACATGTGCGGGTGGCTGGCCACGATCCCCTGCACGCCGCCGCGCTCGCCGATCGCTTCGAAGGTCCGCTGGTCGAGCAGCCCCGGCACCTCGAAGAGCAGGTTTCCGTTCTCGGTTTGCACGAGCAGGGCGCTTTGCCCGATGCCGATATCCGGGGAACTGAACGAGGTCAGCCCGGGTTCCAGATCATGGATTTGGATCTGATGCCCGGCTGCCAAGAGCTCGGCGCGGTGAGTCCAGCGTTGGATTCCATCCGGTACGTACTGGCGTTCGTCGACGCAAATGGGGCAGAAATCCGGCGGCTCAGCCGCCGGCTCGAATTCAACGGCGCAGGCGGCGCACTGCCAATCGATCAGTTCCATAGTTCTACTTCCGGTCCAGGGCGCAGGGGTGTCCCAGCCTAACCGGCTTAGCCGTTGCTGCACAGGGTCAGAGCAGAGCCCAACCGATCACGGCGCTGGAAATCACCAGCATCCACGGCGGGATTCTCCAGGAGTGCAGGGCCAGGAATCCGGCCGCCGCGAGCACCAGCGTGGGCACGGTGGAAGCGCCCTGCAAGAACACCGGGGAGTAGAGCGCGGCGGCCAGCAGCCCCACCACCGCGGCGTTGATCCCGGACAAGGCCCGCCGGGCCGTGCGCGAGCTGCGCAGGCGCTGCCAGAACGGGAGTGCGCCGGCGACCAGCAGGGCCGAGGGCAGGAAGATCGCAAACAAGGCGATGCCCGCTCCGAGTACCCCGCTCGGTCCTGTTTGGAAGACCATTCCCAGATACGCGGCGAAGGTGAAAAGCGGTCCCGGCACGGCTTGGGCTGCTGCGTAGCCAGCGAGGAATGCGTCATGCTCCACGAGCCCGGCGCCCACCGTTTGGGTTTCGAGCATGGGCAGCACCACGTGGCCCCCGCCGAAGACTAGCGCGCCGGTGCTGTAGAAGATCTCGGTCAGCTGCAGCGCCGGGTGGTCGAAAACCGCGGCGGCCACCGGCAAGCCGATCAGCAGCAGGGCAAAGACGGCTAGGCAGATGACCGCGCTGCGCCGCGAGTGGCGGGCGAAGCTGAAATCGCTGTGCTGCGAATCTTCGGCCCCGTTCCGCATCCAGAGCAGGCCGAGCAGCCCCGCGGCGAGGATCACCGCGACCTGGATGAAAGGGGAAGGGAACAGCAGCACGACTCCCATCGCTGCCACCGCCAGCGTTGCGCGCGGTGCGTCCGGAGCCAGCGTCTTGGCCATCCCCAGCACCGCGTGCGCCACCACCGCGACGGTCGCCGCCTTGAGCCCGGTGATCCATCCGTCCCCGATCAGCGAATCCAGGCTATTGGCCGCCAGGGCGAATAGCACCAGCAGGATCGCCGAGGGCAGGGTGAACGCGGCCCACGCGGCGAGCAGTCCCCAGGTGCCCGAGCGCTGCAAGCCCAGCGCCATGCCGACCTGGCTGGAAGCGGGCCCGGGCAGGAACTGGCAGAGCGCCACGAGGTCCGCGTAGGCGCTTTCGCTCAACCATTTTCTTTTGACCACGAACTCTTCGCGGAAGAAGCCCAGGTGCGCGGTGGGGCCGCCGAAGGAAGTGAGCCCCAGCTTGAGGAAGGCGGCGAAGACCTCGCGGACCGGCGCTGCAGGGGGCGGGCCGGCGGGAGCCGCACTCGGGGAAGAAGTCATAGCAGGAGTATTTCAGCTCGGGAATGCGACCGCCTAGTTGCTCCGCAAAGCACAGGTAAACGAGGGGTGAACCCTTGGGGCGCAGACGGAGGAATCGCCGTGAGCGCCGATCAGTTCGTAGAGTAGGACTCGTGAACGCAGATAAGTCCCGGACAGCCTCCCCCTCGCTAGCCAAGCAGATCCTTGTGCTGGCCATTCCCGCCTTGGGGGCGTTGATCGCCGAGCCGCTATTCCTGATGGCGGATTCGGCCATCGTGGGACACCTAGGTGTTTCGGAGCTGGCTGGCGCGGCCCTGGGCACCACAGTGCTGCATACCGCGGTGGGCCTGATGATCTTCCTTGCCTATGCCACCACCCCGGCGGTCGCTCGCGCTCTTGGCGCAGGGCAGCAGGCACGTGCCATGGCGGCCGGCCGCGACGGCATGTGGTTTGCGGTGGTTCTGGGCATCGTCTTATCGGTGGCGGGCTTCATCTGTGCCGAACCGCTGGTGCGGCTGCTGGGCGGCGAAGGCCAGACCCTCGAGTTTGCGGTGGACTATATTCTGTATTCGATGCCCGGTCTCACCGCCATGCTGCTGGTCCTCGCGGCAACCGGCGTGCTGCGCGGAATGCAAGACACCAAAACGCCGCTGGTGGTCGCTACCGCGGGATTCGGGCTGAATATCGTACTGAACTTCGCCTTGGTCTACGGGCTGCAGATGTCCGTGGCCGGTGCCGCCTTGGGCACCTCGATCGCGCAGTGGCTGATGGCGCTGGTGTATTTGCGGATGCTCGTGCCGCGCATCCGGGCCGCTGAGATCCGCCTGCGTCCAAGCTGGGCGGGATTCATTTCCACCGGCCAGGTGGGTTCCTGGCTGATGCTGCGAAACCTGACCATGCGCGTGGCATTGCTGCTGACGGTGGTGGTGGCAACTAACGCAGGAGAGCTGACGCTGGCCGCTCACCAGCTGGTCTTCACCATCTTCTCCTTCCTGGCCTTTGCCCTGGACGCACTGGCCATTGCCGCCCAAGCGCTCATTGGCAAGGAGCTCGGCGCAGGAGACGCATCCCAGGTTCGCCAGCTCACCGGGATCATGAGCCGGTGGGGGATTTACTTTGGAATATGCACCGGACTATTGCTGCTGGCCACCTCATGGGTGTTCCCGATGATGTTCACTCCGGACACCGAGGTCCACCAGCTGACCACCATCGGGTTGTGGATCTTGGCGCTCTCCCAGCCCCTGTGCGGATTGGTCTTTGTCCTGGACGGCGTGCTGATCGGCGCCGGGGATGCGAAGTACCTGGGCATTGCCGGAACCATCAACCTGCTCGCCTATCTGCCCATGCTGTGGGCGGTGCAGCACTTCGCGATTGGCCCGCAGGCGGCGATCTTGTGGATCTGGGTGGCCTTCGCCATCGGCTACATGCTGGCGCGTGCCATCACCCTGGGGCTGCGAGCCCGCGGTGATGCGTGGATGCGCCTAGGGCAGTGAGGGCCACAGCGACCGGCTAGCCCCATAGCGAGTCCGGGTCTTGATGCTGTCCGAGCATGGCCCGGTGGATGGACTGCAGATGCGTGCGCATCGCGTGCTCCGCAGCTTGTGCATCTGCCGCGCTAATGGCCGCCAAAATGGCTCGGTGCTCGGCGAGCTCGGCGGACTGGGACATATAGGGCTGCATGGCCGGCAGGACATAGTGCGCCCTGGCGGTCTCGGCGAAGCACTTGGTCAACGTGGCGGTGATCCGCGAATTGCGATTGGCCGCCGAGAGATCCTCGTGGAAGCGGCGGGCGGCGAGCATCGAGGCAATGGGATCCGCCTCGGCCAGGTGTTCCTGTTCGGCGAGGTGCCCGCGCAGCTCGGCGAGGGTTTGCGCCGAATGAAAGCGCGCGACATTCCGTGCCGCCCGTGGTTCGAGCAGGATGCGCAGTTCCAGGACTTCATGGATGTCCTCCATGCTGATCGCCCGTACCAGGTAGCCCTTTTTCGGCAGTAGCTGCAGCAGGCCTTCGCTGGTCAGCTGGCGCAGGGATTCACGGACGGGAGTTTTGGACACCTGGAATTCCTCGGCCAGCGCCGGTTCGATCACCATGGTGCCCGGGGCGAGCAGGCCGGTAGCGATCCGTTCGCGCAGCTCCAGCGTGAGCCGCTCGGAGAGTGAACTAGCCATGGATCCTCATTTCTCTGCTTATACCCTTAGGAATCGCGCGTAACTTTTGGCGCGAGACTTTCCCGGAATCATGGAACAGTCTAGTCTTGGCTGAAATATATTTCAGGTATCTTACGTTGGCTTGCCACGAGCCAACAAGGAATTTTCGCATCCGTGCGGAGGAGAACGAACCGATGGAAAAGACAACGACACTGGGTTCCGACCCGCTCCGCGTGCAGCGCCGCCGGGCTATTTCGGCCTCCCTGATCGGCACCGCCATTGAGTGGTACGACTACGCGCTCTATGGGGCGGCGGCCAGCGTGGTGATCGGCCCGCTGTTCTTCTCCGGAGCCGGAAGCTCGGCGGCCTCCATCGCCGCATTTGCGACCTTTGCCGTGGGATTCGTGGCCCGCCCGGTGGGCGGGGCGGTCATTGGGCATCTCGGGGATAGATTCGGGCGCCGCCCGGCAATGCTGCTCTCGGTCATACTGATGGGCATCGCCACGGTCGGCATAGGTTTGCTGCCCACCGCGCAAACCTGGGGCGCATGGTCCATCGGCCTGCTTGTGCTCTTCCGACTGATTCAGGGCTTCGGCGCCGGTGCGGAACTCACCGGAGCAATGACCCTCGTGGCCGAATATGTCGAGCCGAAAAAACGCGGCCTGTACACCTCGCTGATTCTCTCCACCCCGCCGCTGGGCATCGCCTTGGCGACCATCTGCTTCTTCTCGGTTTCCCTGCTCGGGGACGAAGCGCTGCTTAGCTGGGCCTGGCGTATTCCGTTCCTCGTTTCCGCCTTGCTCTTCCTGGTGGCCCTCTACATCCGCAACAAGTTGGAAGAAACTCCCGAGTACACGCAGGCCATGAGCAAAGCCCAGCAGCTGGCGGGAGCAACTAAGCTGCCGCTGCGCGAGGTCTTCGAATCCCACTGGCGCCGGGTTGTGCTGGGCTTCTTCGCAATTACCGGGCATAACGCCACGAACTACATCCTGGCGGTGTTCTCCATCAGCCTGATGGTTGGCTCCGGCATGGCGCGCAGCCAGGCACTGCTTGCGGTGACGCTCGGCTCGCTCGTCTCGGTAGTGCTCACCCCGGTGGGCGGCTGGCTGGCTGACCGGTACGGCGCGGCCCGCATCCTCGCGGCCGGAAACATCGCCGGGCTGCTGCTGGCCTTCCCGATCTTCTGGATGCTGGCCACCGACCAATTCATCTTCGGCTTCCTGGCCATCGCCTTGGGCTACGGGATGGTCATTCCCTGCACTTCCGGGGCGCAGGGAGCCTTCCTGACCGAACTGTTCCCGGTATCAGTGCGCTTCAGCGGCATCGCGATTGCCCGCGAAATGAATGGCGCCATCGTGGCGGGACTCTCGCCACTGATCGCCGCCGCGCTTTTGGAGCTCGGCAACGGCTCGGTCAGCCTGCCGGCAGGGTTCCTCGCCTTATGCTGCCTGAGCTCGGCGATCGCCATCTACCTCGGAGCCCAGGCGAAGAGCCGCATCCGCTACTAGATAACCGCTATTCAATTGCACGAGAAGCAAAGGATCAATTTTGGGTAACCTCAAGCGTCAATTCCCGGATTTCGGCGAACTGGTCAATCTGATGAAGTTCAAACTGCCATCCACCGATCGCCGGGCCGCGCGGCTGGCCCAGGCGGCGGACCTGTGGGACCTGCGCCGCATTGCCAAACGGCGCACCCCCACCGCGGCCTTCGACTACGTGGACGGCGCCGCCGGAAATGAAATTACCGCAACCCGCGCCCGCAACGTCTTCGACTCGGTCGAACTGCTGCCGCGTATCCTGCACGGAACCGCAGCAGCGGACCTGTCCACGCGGATCGCCGGAGCACCATCCGCGCTGCCCTTCGGCATTGCGCCCACCGGGTTCACCCGGTTCATGCAGTCCGAAGGAGAAATCGGCGGCTCCCGTGCCGCCGCGCGGGCGGGCATTCCCTTCAGCCTCTCCACCATGGGCACCCGCTCCATCGAGGAGGTCGCCCAGGCCGCACCCGAGGGGCGCAAGTGGTTCCAGCTTTACCTGTGGAAGGACCGCGAAAAGTCCGCGGCCCTGGTCAACCGGGCCCAGGCGGCGGGTTTCGACACCCTCCTGGTCACCGTTGACACTCCCGTGGCGGGCCAACGCCACCGGGATACCCGCAACGGCATGAAGATTCCGCCGGAGCTGACCTTGAAGACCGTCCTCGATGCTTCCTACCGCCCGGAGTGGTGGTTCAACTTCCTGACTACCGATTCGCTGAAATTCGCTTCCCTCTCGGATTCTTCCGCGGATCTGCCCAGCATCATCAACTCCATGTTCGACCCTTCGCTGGACTTCGAAGATCTTAAATGGATCCGCGAATTGTGGAAGGGGAAACTTTTCGTCAAGGGCGTGCTCACCGCGGAAGATGCGGCGAAGGCCAAGGCCGCAGGCGCCGACGGGCTGGTGGTCTCAAACCACGGAGGACGCCAGCTGGACCGGGCGCCGATCGCCTTCGAAGCGTTGAGCGAAGTCCGTGCCGAGGTCGGAGAGGGTATGGAGATCATCATGGACTCGGGCATCATGTCCGGTTCGGATATCGTTGCGGCCCTATGCGCCGGGGCGGACTTCGTCTTGATCGGCCGCGCATATCTCTACGGGCTGATGGCCGGCGGGGAAGAAGGCGTGAGCCGCGCCATCGAATTGCTGGCCAAGGAAGTAGAAGTTGCCATGCAATTGATGGGCGCGGCAACGATTGCCGAGCTCAATGAGAGCCTGATCCGCCGTCGCGGCTAGCTCTCCGGCGCACCGGTAAATGTGACTTAGCTTTGACTCGGCTGATTCTTTGTTCTATCGCCGGTAGAATGGGGGTGTGCCAGCACCAAAAACCACCCCAGCCCAAGCCCAAGACGTCTTCCGCCCGGTATTCCTGCGCGGACTCGGCGCCCTGGTCTACTCGCTCATCTCGATATTCTGGATCAACGCGGATCAGACCGTGCTGTCCTATGCGACCGGCGCGCTGCTGGTGGTGACCGGTGTTTTCATGTGGCAGTACGTCACCGTGCCGACCGCTCCGGAGAAGTCCCGAGGAGCCTACGCGCTAGGTGCCGGGCTCATGCTGCTGGCAGGCATTGCCTGCCTGTTCGCCACCACCCCCATGTGGGTGGCCTATCTCGCGGCCTTCGCATTCTTCGTCACCGGTGCGGTTGAGCTTTACGTCTTTGTCAAAATGCGCGCGCAGTTCCCGCCGTTCCGCAACCAGCTGGTCACCGCCGCGGTTTCGATGATCCTGGCCATTGCCCTGCTCTTCGGCACGTCGCTGGATGCTCACGGCATGTTCGGCCTGATCGGTGGCGGCACCATAATTTTCGCGGTCTTTGAACTGATCGCCGCGTTCGGCCATCGCCATGACGCCAAGGCGGCGGCGGCGACCGAAACCGAAAACAACTAATACTTTTTAGGTCAACAGGAAAAGTAGAAACGGAGTTCCTGGTGGGAAACAACTCGCAGAAGAAGCAACCGTGGAGCCATTCAATTAAAGGCCCGCTGAGCTTCTCGCTGTTGCTGGCTGTCGTTGCCGGAGTGGTCGGCATGATCTCCTCGACCGGAGGCTCGCAAAACCCGATTCGTTTTGACATCGGGCTGGTCTGCTTCGGGGTGGCCTTTGTCGCCAGTTTGCTGATCATCTCGGTGCTCACCATGGCAGGCAAGGAAAACGATTCTGAGCTGGGTAAGGGCACCGGTGTGAACCGGTCCTCGGCCGACCCGAAGAAAAAGTTCGAAGACTAAACATCGCGTCGACAACGCGCTGGGCCCGCCGTGAAGGCGGACCCAGCGCGTTGTCGTTAGCTTGGCGGTCAGCGCACCGCACCGAAAAAGAACGCCATTTTCAAGGATTGACACGTGAATAACACGAAGCAGACGTCGAGAAGTAGCCGCACCCCACTGGGCGAGCAGCTGATTCGACGTAAATCAATCCACTCCATGACAACCGAGGCCGCAAATAACGCCGGTCTCGGGCAGCTCAAGCGCAGCTTCGGGGTGCTGCAGCTGACCATGATCTCCGTCGGCGCCACGCTGGGCACCGGCATCCTGGTGATCCTTGGCGATTCGGTACCCGTTGCCGGTCCGGCCATCTGGATCGCGTTCGTGCTCGCTGGCGTGACCGCGCTGCTTTCGGCGGTGTCCTACGCGGAAATGGCCGGCATGGTCCCGGTCTCCGGTTCCAGCTATTCCTATTCCTACGCCACCATGGGCGAGGGGGTGGCATGGATCTGCGGTTGGTGCCTGATCCTTGAGTACGCGGTATCCGCGGCCGCCGTGGCCGTGGGCGCTGGTTCCTATGTGAACCAGACGCTGGAGATCTTCGGCATGCAGCTGCCAGCTTCGCTGGCCAGCGGTCCGGTAGACGGCGGCGTCATCAACCTGCCTGCACTGATCACGGTGGTCCTGGCCACCCTGCTCTTGGCGCGGGGCGCCCGCGAATCGGCCCTGGCCAACACCGCCATGGTGATAGTCAAGATCGCGATCCTGGTGTTCTTCTCCATCGTCGCGTTCACCGCCTTCGACGCGGGGAACTTCGCCCCGCTATTGCCTATGGGTGCAGCCGGAGTGAGCGCCGCCGCCTCGATGGTGTTCTTCTCCTACATCGGCTTTGATGCCGCATCCACCGCAGGCGAAGAGGCAAAGAACCCGCAACGCGATATGCCGCGCTCAATCATCATCTCCATGGTTCTGGTGACCACCGTGTACGTATTGGTGGCGGTGGCCGCGGTAGGCGCACGCAACTGGCAGTGGTTTGAAGGTGCCCAAGCAGCACTGGTGATGATCGTTTCCGAGGTGACCGGGCAACGCTGGCTGGTGCTGCTCTTCGCCCTGGCCTCGGTGATCGCGATCATCTCGGTGGTGCTGACCACGCTGTACGGGCAGACTCGCATCCTGCTGACCATGGGACGCGACGGGCTGGTGCCGAAGGCCTTCGCCAAGGTGTCCCCGAGGACCCACACCCCGGTGATCGGTACGCTCATCGTCGGCAGCGCGGTGGCAATTACCGCCTCGCTGATCCCGTTGGGCGAGCTGGCCGAAGCCACGAGCATCGGAACCCTCTTCGCGTTCGCGTTGGTAGGGGTCGCGGTCATCTTCCTGCGGCGGACCCAGCCGGACGCGCCACGTACCTTCAAGGTGCCGTTCTACCCGGTGACCCCGATCCTCGGAATCGCCGCGTGCTTGTTCCTGATGTTCAATCTCGGCACGAACACCTGGGCGGTTTTTGGCATATGGATGATCGTCGGTTTTATCGTGTACCTCAGCTACGGCCGCAAGCATTCCCGCTTGGGGGCGCTGCACACCGATTCATATCGCGAGACACTGAAGTCGAAATAATTCTGCGGCGAGTTAGGCTGTGAGTTGTACCAGACTCTAGCCCTCATCGACCAGGAGCAACCATGCAGCAAGAAGCGATCAGCACCGCGGATCTCTACGACGAATTTGAAGAGCAGATCCAGTCGATTTCACTGCAGTTTCAGTCGTTCGGCGCCCGCGAAAGCTTTTCGGGTCCTGCAAAAACGATCAAATGCTTTGAAGACAATGTGCTGATCAAATCCACGTTGAATACCCCCGGCGAAGGCCAGGTGCTGGTCGTAGACGGCGGCGGATCGCTGCGCTTCGCCCTTATGGGAGACATGATCGCCCAGGCGGCGGTGGATAACGGCTGGGCCGGAGTCATCATCAACGGCGCGGTGCGCGACCGCGTTGAGCTGGCAAAGTTGGACCTTGGCATCAAGGCGTTGGGGAGCAACCCACGCAAAACCGTGAAACGCGGCGGCGGATTCAGCGATCTGAACCTCGAAATTGACGCGGTCACCATCCGCCCCGGCGCCATGGTGTACGCCGACGCGGACGGTGTGCTGGTCGAGCGCTAGGCGCCGGCCCTATTCCGAGAGGTGCTTTCCGCCTCCCGTATTTCCTTGGCCCCACTCTTCAACGAACTCAGCGGTGCTCAACTCCTCCAGATCCTTGCGAATCTGAACGATCAAGCGTTCGGCTTCTTCAAGGTTGGAGGTTTGCATGCGCAGCAGAATTGCATCATTTTTCAAGGAATGAACGACTACCTCGGCTCCGCGCGCTTCAAATTCCGCATCGCCGAGCGTTGCGGAGGCGATAGCTGCGGCCCACCGGCCGGCTGCCTTCAGCGGGGAATCCGCGCTGGCTTCAAGGCGTGCCTCATATTCTTCGGATGCGTGTGCTTCACCGGTCATGATCTGGCCTTTCGACTGCAACGACAGGATGCTCCTGTTATCCAATCATCTTAGGGTCGAAGCGATGGATAACGCGACTTATTTAGGCGTCAGTCTTTCGCTTTTCGTGCCCGGTATGCGCGAACATGCTCACGGTTGGCGCAGTTGCCGGTGTCGCAATACAATTTCGAGCGGTTGCGAGACAGGTCAAGCAGGGCCGCGCCGCAGTCGGTGGAGGCGCAGATGCGCAAGCGCTTGCGCCCGCCGGAGCGGATCACCTCGGCCAAGGCCATGGCTGCGTCCACCGCCATGCGGTCGTAGAGCGGGGCCCTGGTGGTGGTCGCGTGCAGGTGGTAACCCCATTTTTCGCTTTTGATGAGTTGCGGCTGGGCGTTGACGTTGCGCAGTATCTGATTGACTTTGAACACCGCGTCATCCTCATCGGTGGTCCAGATGCCTTTGAGCTGGGCACGCAGCTGGCGGATGGAACGCAGCTCGGACTGGTCCTGGGCATGGGGGCCGCTGAAGTTCTCGGTGCGCAGGAACTGATCCAAATCCGGCACCGTGGAAAGCAAGTCGACGAACGAGACCTCGGTGTTCAGCAGGTTCACGATGGTGTGCAGCGACGCTTCAATATCTGGCGCAAAGGTCATAAATCATTCCCGGGATGTTCGTGGATTGACGCGAGTTCAAGCGGATCCGTATTGTCATGATCATATAATCTTTTGCTCCTGAATCAGCTGCGTGTTCCTGTACCGCATGTCGTTCAGGAGCATTCGTAGCAAAGGCCTACCCGCTCATGTCACAGCCCCAAAAGCCACCAAGTTCCACGGCATCGACGCTGAGCTCGCCGCGCGCTCACGGACAACTGGCAGGAATCTGGATCGCGTTGGCTTCCTCGGCCGCTTTCGGCCTGTCCGGCTCGTTCGCCAAGGGGCTGTTCGAGGCCGGTTGGACCCCGGCGGCCGCGGTGGCGGTGCGCATGGCCGGCGCCGCCTTGGTGCTCGCGGTCCCTGCGCTTCTGGCGATGCGCGGACGCTGGACCTTGCTGCGCACCAACTGGGTTTCGATCCTGCTGTTCGGGTTCTTCGGGGTCGGCGCCTGCCAGCTGTGCTATTTCCTGGCGGTGGAACGACTCGACGTGGGTGTGGCACTGCTCCTTGAATACTTGGCACCGGTGTTGATTGTGCTGGTGCTCTGGATGCGCCATAAGAAGCGCCCTTCGGCCGCGACCATTGGCGGCACCGTGCTCGCTCTCGCCGGTTTGGTTGCGGTGCTGGACCTGAACGGAGCCTCTTCGCTGGATCCGATTGGAATTTTGTGGGGGCTTGGGGCTGCGGTCGGCTTGACCGTGTATTTCTTTGTCAGCGCCCGCGTTGACGGCGCATTGCCGCCGATTATCCTGTCGGCCGGGGGCATGCTCGTCGGTGCGCTTTCGCTGGCACTGGTGGGCTTATTCGGCATTCTTCCAATGCGTGCCGAATTCGGCAGTGGTTCCTTCGCCGGGATGCAGGTTCCGTGGTGGGTTGCCCTGCTGGGATTGATCTTGATAGCCACGGTGTTCTCCTACACCACCGGAGTGATGGCCGCCCGTGCGCTGGGCTCCAAGGTAGCTTCCTTCATTTCCTTGACCGAAGTGCTCTTCGCGGTGCTCTGGGCGTGGCTCTTGCTCTCCGAGCTGCCCGGAACGATCCAGCTTTTCGGCGGACTGCTGATCGTGCTGGGCGTGGTGCTGGTGCGCATCGACGAGTTGCGCTCCGCACGAATCCGCCGCTGAGGCTGACCGTCCGCTTCTTGGACTCGGATTTACACTATGGAAGATCCTCGGGGAATCGCATGCCAAGGAAAAGTGTGCGTGCGCTGCTGCCTCGCGGATTCACCCGTCCGGTGCCATAACTGGACCTCACCGAATGACTCTACGGCTCACGCTTCGCACGCAAAGACAAGGTCAGTGCACGCGATGACAAGAACCTGGCAGGCCCGCGACGCAGACTGGAAGAAAGTAGCGCGTATGCGTGATCGCGGTCACCGAGGATCGGTCCTGCGCATCGATTAGGAGAGCTCGTGAACAATAAATCCGTCATCGTGGTTGGAGCAGGTTCTGCAGGATCCGTGGTCGCTCGTCGGTTAGTGGACGCCGGCGCCAAGGTGACCTTGTTCGAAGCCGGGGGAGAAGACACCAACCCTGCGATTCATGACCTGTCCCGCATGGGTGAACTGTGGCATAGCCCAGATGACTGGGATTACCACACGGCTCCTATGCAAGGCGCCGCAAATAAGCCAATGCACCTGCCGCGCGGCAAGGTGCTGGGCGGATCCCACGCGCTCAACGCGACCATCTGGGTGCGCTGCGCGCCGCAGGATTTCGACGGCTGGGCTGAAGACTGCGGGGAACACTGGTCTTGGCGCAATGTCCTGCCCATCTATAAGTCCATTGAAAACTTCTCCGGCGGCGCTGGCGAATTCCATGGCGCCGAGGGATTGGTTCCGGTGGACAACGACTATGAACTGGATCCGATCCAGCTCTCGATTATCGACGCTGCCGTGCAGTCCGGGGTCGAATTCAATCCTGACTACAACGGCGAAAGTCTCGAAGGTGTCTCCAAAGAGCAGGTCAATATCGTTGACGGGGAACGCATCAATACCTGGAAGGCTTACCTGTTGCCGGTGCGCGAGCAGCTGGAGATCATCACCAACGCCGAGGTGCACTCGGTAATAGTCCAGGACGGTGCTGCCGTTGGCATTCGATACCAGCAAGATGGCCAGTTCAAAGAGATTCTGGCAGATGAGGTGGTGCTGAGCGCCGGGGCGCTCGGCTCCCCGCAGATCCTGCTGCGCTCGGGCATCGGCCCGGGCGAAGAACTTGAACAGGTAGGCGTGAAACCGGTGCTGGAATCTCCGCAGGTGGGAAAGAACCTCCACGACCACCTGCTCGCACCGGTCATCGCCCAAACCACTACCCGGGATATTGACCCGCCACGAACCGGGGTCTCGGTGTCGCAGAGCCATCTGTTCGCCAGATCGCGGGCGGAACTGGAAGTGCCGGACACCCAGCCGATTTTCTTCTCGGTTCCCATGTACTCGCCGGGGATGGCCGCGATCGACGGAACCGCGTTGACCCTGCATTCGGGGATCGTCACGCCGGCCAGCCGAGGCGCGGTAACGCTGAGCGGACCGAATCTCGAAGACCCGGTAGTCATCGATTTGAATGCCCTGGACGATCCGCAGGATATGGAGTCCTTCTTGTTCTCCATCAAGCAGTGCCGGGAAATTGTGAAGCAGCCGGCGCTCGCGGAGGACTGGGGTGCCGTCGAGGTCTATCCGGGTCCCAAGGTGCAAAGCGATGCGGAGCTGGAAGCGTATATTCGCGAAAACGTGGTCACCTACCATCATCAGGTGGGTACCTGCCGGATGGGCAGCGACGACCAGGCCGTGCTCGACCCGCGACTCAAGCTCAACGGGCTGAGCGGATTGCGGGTGATCGATGCGTCGATCATGCCGACAATCACCACCGGCAACACCAACGCGCCGGCGATTCTGATCGGCGAGCTCGGAGCGCAGTTCCTCCTGGAGGATCTGGGGCTTGAGCCGCGCTAAAGCGTTCTAGCGGGGCTGCTGCTGGGCGCGTAATTCGCGGGCGATTGCGGCTAATCCGATGGTCAGCGAGCGCAGCTCATCGGCCGATATGCGGTAGAGGATTTCATCGGCGAGCTCTGGGCGATTCGCCACGAGTTCGCCGATGACCTCGCGGCCAAGACTGGTTGCCTTGATCCGCCGAATGCGCTGGTCCTTGGGATCGACGGTGCGTTCCGCGACACAGACCCGCACTGGGCCGCGTCGCTGGAACCGGGCTGGCAGAAAAAGCGCCAAGACAACTTCCTGGATATCATCTCCGGTGAGGACTTCGACGAGGACCTGATCCAAGACGGCTGGACCACCGTTCCGCAGCTGCAACGTGCCATGATTACCGGCAAAATCGACGAGTCGCTCAGCGCCGAAGAGCGCGAGCGCGCCGAAGAATTGCTGGACTTCGCCAAGCTGAATCAAATCCGTTCCCGCGTGGATGAGATCGTGGAAGATCCGCAGGCCGCGGAGAAGCTCAAGCCCTGGTACCGCTACATGTGCAAGCGCCCGGGCTTCTCGGACACCTATTTGCAGAGCTTCAACCGGAAGAACGTCACCCTGGTGGATACCGCCGAATACGGCGGGGTGACCCGCATGACGGAAAGCGCAATCGTTGTCGGCGACACCGAGTACGAGGTCGACTGCGTCATCTTCGCCACCGGCTTCGACGTCGGAGTATCCGGTGTCCTTTCCGGAACCATGCCAGTGTACGGCCGGGGCGGATTGCCATTGCTGCATGCTTGGGCCCAGAGCCCCAAGTCCCTTCATGGGTTCCAATCCCATGGATACCCGAACCTGTTCCACCTCGGCGCCTTGCAAAATGCGAATTCGGTGAACTTCGTGCATATCTTGCAGGAGCAGGCGGAGCATCTCTCGGCGATAATACAGGCCGGACGCAGCGCAGGAGTGTCCATCATTGAGCCCTCGGTCGAGGAACAAAAGGAATGGACCCGCACCATTCATGGCTCGGCGATCGACAACAGCAAATTCCAGTTGGAATGCACCCCCGGCTACTACAACAACGAAGGCAAGGCGCGTCCGAACCTGAACTCCTTTGGCCCTGGCCCGGTAGCGTTCGCGAAGCTGCTGAAGCAATGGCGCGAGAATGAACTGGAAGCCTACATCGCCCGTCACATAGAGGTGAACGCATGAGCGCCCGCGGCCGTTTGCTCCAAACCGGCGGACTCTTAACCGCATCCCTGTTGCTGCTCAGCGGCTGTGCCGCCGGTGGCACCGCCACTTCCTCCGCGGCAACGCAGCTAGTGGCAGAGGAATTCACGCAAGTCAGCGAAGTCCACGAAGCGACGGGTATGGCATTGCTCGAAGGCCCAACCTTCGGCGCTGACGGCCACCTCTATTTGGTGGACGTCGTCTCGGGACCGGGCGAGCCGAAACTGCTGAAGGTGGATGTCGAGAGCAAGGAAGTCTCCAGCCTCTATACGGATGATTCCGGAGCCTATTCGTCGGTGCAGATTTCCCCGAAGGATGGAAAGCTGTACCTGAGCGACATCGCCGGCGGAAGAATCATCAGCATGGATGCCGATGGCTCGGAGGCTGAAACCTTCTTTGCAGGGCAAGTAGATGGCAGGCGGGTGAGCCCGGATGACATCGCGTTCAACGAGGACGGCGATCTCTTTGTCAGCGACTTCACTGCTTTCCCGGGCGTTCCGCTAGAAGCGGCCCAGGCAGGTCGCATCATCCGAATCGATGCCGACAGTGCCAAGGGCTCGGTGGTGGCCGAGGATCTGCCATCCACCAACGGGATTTCCTTCAACGAGGATTTCACCGCGCTGTGGCTCAGCCAGTATGCCGCGAATCGAATCGACCTGCTAAAGCTAAACGCGCAGGGCACGCAAGCGGCCGCCATCCACCCGGCGGTCTACGTCGATGGGGGAGAAGCGCAAGTGGATTCCAATGCGGTGGACGCGGCGGGCAACGTCTATCAGATGTTCGAGCATGACACGCGAGTTGATGTGTATAGCCCCAAGGGGCAACTGCTCGCGCAGGTGAAAATGCCAGAAGCTGCGCAGGGACTGGACTCGGCGACGAATATTGCCATCAAGCCCGGAACTACCGAAGGGTTCATCACTGTCAGCGGCGCGGCCGGTGGATTCATTTACACCTTTGAATCCTTGGCCGAGGGCACCCGCCAATCCAACGGAGGCTAAAGCCTCGGTATCGGTTCAGACAGAGGTAGGCGCCGCACCCCAAGCGGGGTGCGGCGCCGATCTCAATTAATCTATGGATACGGTTTGCTTCTCGTCTTCACCGGCCGCCTCGGTGGCAGCCGGGCCGTGGATGCGGAAGGCCCCGGCGTCTTCCTTCTCCACCGCGACCTTTGCCACGTGCGCGGCACGAAGCGCCACGTGCCCCGGCTTGCGGCGCACCACGCGGTATCCGATGGCCAGGCCGATGAACCACAGCGGGGTGACCAGCAGGGCTGACAACGTATCGCTCTGCGTGGTCAAGGCCCAGAGGATGAATCCGAAGAAGGCCAACACCACATAGGGCATGAAGGTGCCACCGGGCATCTTGAACTTGCTCTGCGCATGCAGGTGCGGACGGCGCTTGCGGTACACGAGGTAGCTGACCAGGATGATCGACCAGACGAACATGAAGCACAGGGCCGCTACGGTGGTGACCAGGGTGAAAGCAACCATCACCGAATCGCCGCTGTAGAGCAGCACCACTCCGGCAAGCAGGAACATGCAGGAGAACATCAGTGCGTTGCGCGGCACCTTGTTTTCGGACAACTGAGCGAAGGCCTTCGGCGCGTCGCCCTCAAGGGCCAAGCCGCGGATCATGCGGGAGGTCGAGTAGATGCCCGAGTTCGCGCTGGACGTCGCGCTGGTGAGCACCACGAAGTTGATGATGCCCGCCGCGCCGGCCAGCCCGGCCAAGGCGAACATGCCCACGAACGGGGATTCTCCAGCGGAGAACAGGCGCCATGGCTGAACGGCCATGAGGATGATGAGCGCACCCACGTAGAAGATCAGGATGCGGATGGGAATGGAATTGATGGCCTTGGGGAGGGTCTTCTCGGGGTCCTTGGTTTCGGCCGCGGTGGTGCCGACCAGCTCTATTCCCACGAATGCGAATACTGCAATCTGGAAACCTGCAACGAAGCCCATGAAACCGGTCGGGAACATTCCGCCGTCGGCCCAGAGGTTGTTGAAGGAAGCGGTAGCACCATTGTGCCCGAAGCTGGTGATGACCATGACCAGGCCGACGACAATCAGCGCGCAGATGGCCACGATCTTGATCATGGAGAACCAGAACTCGGTTTCGCCGAAGGCCTTCACCGTGGCCAGATTCAGCACCAGCAACAACGCGATGCATGCGAGTGCCGGGATCCAAAGCGGAAGGTTCCCCCACCAGAAAGCGACGTAGTGCGCAATGGCCACCACGTCCGCGATACCCGTGACTACCCAGCAGAACCAGTAGGTCCAGCCGGTGAAGAACGCGGCCCACGGGCCGAGCAGGTCGCCTGCGAAGTCCGCGAAAGTCTTGTAATTCAGGTTCGAAAGCAGCAGTTCACCCATGGCACGCATGACGAAGAACAGCATGAAGCCGATAACCATATAAACGAAGATGGCAGATGGTCCGGCGACCGAAATAGTTTTACCCGAGCCCATGAACAAGCCGGTGCCGATGGCACCGCCAATGGCGATGAGCTGGATATGACGGTTAGAGAGCCCGCGTTCGAGTTTGGGTGAAGAGCTGGTATCGCTCATGCTGCTGCCTTCCAGGAGTGGTGAGGTGCTTCGATGAGGTGCCATGGCGAACCACTAGGGGTTTCGCCACGTTGCGGCAGATCTACGTTCGCACTCGAACCGTCGGACTCCGCGGCAAGATTCTCCGCACCGAAACGTAGCGGACGAGGCCCATCTAGGGATCGCCCTGCACGAAGGTGGAGATAGTTTGCCAAGGGGAGAACTTTCGAATCGGGTGCGTACGGTGCGGCACTGTTCTTAGTTCCTCCCCAATCTGTTTGAAGACCTGAGAGTTTTCACCTCGATCCGGTGGGGATCGGAGGTTTGCTCCGTCGGTGAGCAAGGACTAGTCCTTGCTGCTTTCCAGATTCGCCTCGTCGTGGCGGTACGGGTGCCTGAGAGTTTCCCGGGGAGGAATTGCTCCTACGGCGCCCGCCCTTGGCTTGGGCGGGACTCTCCCGCCACGCGTCAACGGCGTACTGCTTGTGATTGCAGTCACAGTATGCCCAGCTCTTTTCTGCTTGCGCAAACCGGCGTGGGGTTTATTGCATGAGCAATCCATGGCTTGCTCATGCCTGAGCCCGGTATTGGGCGGTTTTGGCCGAGAAGCCCGTTTTAAATATGAAGCGTTTTGTTGTCGAGTACGAGCGGCGTCACCGGATGATGACTTGCAGATACTTAGACGAGAGAGAAATTTACTGGTCAGAAAGCGGGGAGCATATTCGTGGATCAGCTTTAGGACGAAATAAGTATGAAAACTTTTGCGGCGGCTTCCTGAAAAATTGTTCTGGATGTTGGCTGCGCAAGCCGACGTTGTTTCGTTTTCATCCGATGCTGCGCGCGAAGCGGCGGCCTCGGTGCAGCCCTTGCCGCCGTATTCGCCGGGCTTCGTACCTAGAGTCGAGGCGCCGGCCCGAGCAATCTGCAGGCAATTAAAAACCGGAGCCCAGCCAATGGCTGGGCTCCGGTTCATCACTCGCACCTTTGAGGAAGGTAGTTACCACTCTAGGGGCGGCAACTGTTTGGCTACTGTGTGCGCGGTGCCTATTCGCTTTGCATGCCGAGCGGTTATGCCACGGGCGCCGCTTCGTCGATGAAATCAGCCGGTGAAGGGAACGCGCTCCCAGCTGAGAATTTCTGCACCCTGTGCCGAGTTCGGCGCAACGCTCACGCGCAGCCACTCGCTTGAGGTTGCGGCACCCTCGACGGTGACCCGCTGCAAATTCGGAACCGGGTCGACACCGTAGACCTCTAGCCACGGTGAACCGGCGGCCAGCGGCGCATCTTCGTTGAACACGTGGCTGTCGCCATTGACCAGATACACCGGTCCGCCGAAGGCCGCTGATTCGTTGGCTAGGGCTTCGACAAACGACTTGAAGCCTGAAACGGATTCGGGGTTTGCCAGGGAATCATCCTCGAACCCCGGGGTGAACATATCTGCCTGGGTCATCACCACTACGGCGCGCGCCTGGGATCGTTTCGCATCGGCGAAGGTTTCGGCCAGTTGGTCGAGGTTTGCTTCGGTGCGCAGCGCGACTTCTTCCAGCTGTTCGGAAGTTGGTGCGGTCAGTCCGAGTCCAGCCCACGGGGCCAGGGAGTTATTGGATCCCTGGACGTTCACCACGGAGAAGGCGACACGGTTCTTCGTGAATTGGACGTTTTCCGGTAAACCGATGACCGCCTGGGAATCTACCTGCATGGTGCCGCCCAGAGTCTTGTTTTCGACCGGGAAGAACATTTCACGCAGGGTATCCAATCGCTCCAGCGGGTTGTAGCCGCCGTTGTTGGCCCGGTGGCAGTCGACCCATTCGTTGTCGCCCGGGGTGAATACCAGCGGAGTTTGAAGCCGATCCAGTTCCTCCTTGACCAGGCTCAGGCGTTCGTCGGTGCATTTTTCGGAACCTGCCTTGATATCCCCGACATGGGCAATGAAACGAAGCTCGTCTTGCTCGTTAAGTTCGCTAACCATGTTGGGGAATTCGGCCAGTTGGGCTGCGCCATAGGGGATGTCTCCAATGACGCCGAAGGTGTAAGCGGAGTCCGCGGACCCCGCGGAATTCGCAACTGCTGGGGCCGCTGGGGCGAGGAGAACTGCACAGGCCAAGGCGGCGAAGCCCTGAAGGAAACGAAAACGCATGAGGCACTCCTGTATTTCGGTGCGAGATGAGGCTGAAAGACCTCTGCCACACTATGAGGCAAGGGTTAATAGCCGGCAACGGAATCGTTGCAGGAGCGTGAAACGAGCGCTCCTGGGCATGCGCTAGGCAGTCTTAACCAGCAGCGGCTACCGGACCCTACGGGGAATGTAGGAGCGGTAGCCGTTTGGCGCTTAGAGCAGCTGTTACCCGGGACTACTTCTTTTCCTGCGGGTCGGTCGCCAAGACTGCCTCGGTGTAGCGGCGCTCGAATTCCTCGGCGGAAACTGACTCGCGTTCCACTCGGAAAGAGGACTCAGGGATGCCAAGAACCGCCGCGATGAGGGTGCGGGTGTATCCGGCAATCTTGCGGGACTTCCGGGTGGAGGTGACGTGGTCCAGCTCCGGGACCCAGATGTTCCACCAGCCGGCTTGCTTGCCCACCACCGCGTGGAATACTCGTTGCTCGTTCATCTGTTGTCCTACTTTCATGGATGCACCAACCGTGAGTCCAGCTAGAGGTAATTGCTTAGAGCAGGCAGCCACCTGCACGCCGCCTGCTCTAATGTTCTATCATCGGTGGCCTCTGCGCCAAGACAACTTGCGCCACCTGGCAGCAATTGGCCTGTGGCTACTTCGCCAACGGCGCGCCGTCCTGGCTGACCGGGAAGGTCACCACATCGTCGTATACGCGTCGTTCGGTGCGTTCAAGCTGGTATTCCGAATCCAACTTCGGGAAGACGTATACCGGGGTCAATGTGAGCTCTGCTCCCTTGGCCTTCTTCGCGATGTCGATTTGCAGGTGTCCGTAGTGCAGACCGCCGGATACGAGCTGCGCTACGCCATTTTCGTCCTCTTCCCAGGTCTCTGGCTGGTCTGCCGGCGCTGACCACTGCGAGTGCGAGTTGAAGCGCAATGGTTCGTACTCGCCCTGGGCATTCTGCACCAGCTTTTCACCGCGCAGGCCGTCGGCGGCCACGCCCACATCATAGGAGTGGAAGCCTCGGCCGTCGCCGTCCGCGTCAACCCAAGAACGCTCGAACATCTCGTCATGGCCGGAGATGACCGCGGCGACCCCGTGTTCCTCGAACATTGGCGAGTACGCGCGCATTGCGGTGCCGGACTGGTTGTCGGGGTGCTCATGGTTCGGCGGGGTGCCGTGCACGCCGTTGGAATAGGCGGCATGGTGGAACTGGACGAGCACAATCTGGCCGTCGGCGCGGGCTTCGGCCAATTGCTTCTCGGCCCAGTCCCATTGGGCCGACCCGGCATCCATATTTGGCAGGTCAACATCTTGCTCGGTTGAGCCGGGGAATAGATCCTTGAAGCCCTGAACATAGGATTCAAAGGTGAACTGGCCTTGGGTGTCGGTGGACTGGTTCTCAGCGGTCAGATTGGTGTCGTCCCCAGAGAATTTTTCGCCGGACAAGGTGCCGGTGCTGGTGTTCTCATCGGGTCGGCCATTGGTGGAGTCCAAGGTCAGGACCGTGACCGGCCCATGATCCACCCGGTAGTAGGAACCCTTGTATTCGGGGTGCTCCGGGTCCTGCGGCAAGGAGAAATAATCCAGGAAGCGGTTGCGTGAAATTACCGCGGGGGTGCGGTCTGCGTCCGAACCGTAGCCACCGTTCAGGGCCGCATAGGTTTCCCAATTGCCCAATGCCGGAAGCAACGGAACGTTGGAGGCCAGATCCGAGTGTTCACCGGCAACATGTCCGAAGAACTCATCCCATGCCGGCTGGTATCCCGAGCCCTGCGTCAGGTCCCCGGCCATCATGACCAGATCCGGGTTGGCGGCCTGAACATGCTTGAGGTTTTCGTTGAAGGCGGTGGACTGGTCCAGCGGATAGCGCAAGGTCGGCTGGCCATAGCGGGTGGTCATTCCAAAAGTCTCGGCCCACTTTGAATCGGTGCTCGGGCGTTGCAAGGACTCGGAGGTGTATCCGTTGACCGGGGAAAGCTCCCATTCACGGTGCTCGGTGCGTCCGCGAGGTTCGGTCTCCGAGTCGGAGAAGGCAACAATGCGGATGTTCTTCCAGGATTTTCCATCTGGCGCTGTTTCGAAAGCGGCAGTATGCCTCTGTCCTGATTGGGTGACCGTGTAGTCGTATTTCTTGCCTGGTTTGAGATCTTCGATGGTCACCGAGTGCTTGTAATTGGAATTCGACTTCAGCCAGGTGCCCTGTTCAAGTCCGGGGATCTGCTGCTCGAGTTCGGCCTGGGTGTACTCCATCAAGTCCAGGTATTCAGGCTCGCTGCTTTGGGCGCTGCTATTTCCTTTGCCCGGCTGGTTGCCGAGACCCGGCCCCTGGACTGAGAGGGTTCCTGGTTGGTCGGTTTCGCTGATCCAGTTGATGGTCATCGAGGTCGCGCCTGGAGCCTGCAGGTAGGGCAGAACACGAAATCCGGGTTCTGGAGATTTGGCGGTGGACGCCGGGAAGGACATGGGGGCGCTGGCTGGCAGGGCTGCCGCCGGTGTAGCAGGCGCGATGGCCAGCGGGAGCAGAACGGCGGCCGCGAGCGCGACGGCGGTGGGCTTGTGCATGAGCAATTCTCCTGTGCGAGTGTGATCGCCCGAGTTGGCGGGCAATACCTCGAGGATGCACAGCGCGAATGGACGAAACGTGCACGGAAGGAGTCGAAGAGGTGAACCTGCCCGGTGGTCCTAATCTCCGTTTCGTGGAAACTTTTGGTTTACCGGGTGCGGGATCGGGTTTTCGCGGTCCATGACATTGGTCCTGCGCACTTCCAGCCTTCCCGGATGTTGACTGCGTCACGTTTGAGATATACCTTTAATCACATTTTGATATATGAGGTCGATATCGAACGTGCGGTGTCGAGTGAACCTTCTGAGAGGGAATCTACATGTCAGATAAGGTCGTTACCCGAGCGTATTTGGCAACGGTTGAAAAAGGCAGCTTCTTCCGGGTCTTGACCTACGCCGGGGCGATAATGGCGTTTTTGATCGGCTCAGGTTTTGCTACGGGCCAGGAGATTTTGCAGTACTTCACCTCGTACGGCTACTGGGGAGTCTTTGGCACCGGGCTGCTGGTTCTCGTGCTCATGACGTATGTAGCAGTGGAGTTCTTCGTTGTCGGGCAGGCAAAGAAATATGATCGCCCGTCGCACATCTTCCGCTATTACTGTGGAAAGCACTTGGGGAACTTCTTCGACTATTTCTCAATACTGTTCGTCTTCCTGAGCTTCACGGTAATGGTAGCCGGCGCGGGCGCCGTATTCGAGGAGCACTATGGATTGTCGAAGTTTATTGGCGGCATCGGTTTGGCTGTTGCGGTCGGCATCAGCGTCTGGTTTGGCCTGAAGAGTCTGGTTGACGTCATCGGCAAGATCGGACCGCTGGTTGTTGTGGTGGCTATTGGGCTTGGATTGCTGGCGATTCTGCGTAATCCAGCAGGGATTTCTGAAGGGCACCAGTTGCTTCCAGAGCTGGACCTTACCCAGGCATCCACAAACTGGTTTATGGCTGGACTTTCCTACGTGGGTTTCTGCATGCTGTGGCTAGCGGCCTTCCTGACCGCGTTGGGCAAGACGGCGAGAAGCCGGAAGGAGGCGGTTGCCGGTGGAATTACCGGTGCGGTGGTGTTCTCGCTGGCCTGCGTTGTCGTCGGGCTGGGGCTGCTGGCCAATATCACCCGGGTGGGTGGAACCGAAATTCCCATGCTGGTGCTGGCGAAGGATATTAGCCCCGTACTTGCCGCAGGAATTTCGGTCATGATTCTCGCCGGAATCTACACCACCGCGGTCCCGCTGCTGTGGACCGTGTCTTCGCGATTCTTTGCCGACAAGACTCTCCGATTTAAGTACTTGACCATCACCTTGGCAGTACTAGGAACGGTAATCGGGCTGATGCTGCCATTCTCGCAAATGGTCAACGTTGTCTATGTCATCAACGGGTATGTAGGTGTTCTTCTGCTGGCGTTGATGGTGGTGAAGACGATCTCACGGGCTGCCCGGCGCCACCCCATGTCGCGCTAAGCCTGTTTGCTTCGGTGAGATGCGTGATTGCCGGTGAACGGTGACCAGGTCTAGCAAGCCGCCAGTTGGATGGTTGTGTTCCCGGCGGAGTGGGAATCGTATCGAGGGTCTGTAGAACGCTCGTCCCGTATCCGCGCCTGCGCGGTGGGTTCCTAGCTGCCGACGGATTCGAGGGTGTACCCAGCTTCTTCGACGGCCTGGCGAATCGTCTCTTGCCCCACGGCGCCGCTGGTGCTGATGATTGCAGTTGAGACCCCCTTGGCGTCCAAGATGATCTCGACGTTCTGGACCTCGGGGATTTCTTTGAGTTCTTCGGTTACCGAAGAGACGCAATGACCGCAAGTCATTCCCGAGATCTTCAGTTCGGTATGACTGATGATGGGCGTAGCCTCCGGACGCGGAATGATCTGCAGCCCCTGGCTGGTGGGCTTTGAATTATCGGAACATCCGCAGTTGCAGGCATGGCTCATGTTTGGATCTCTTTCGTTGAAAAGGGTGGAAAGTCTTCGAGGATTAGCGCAGCAACCGGGAGATGGCTGCGGTGGCTTCGGAGATCTTGACCTGAACGATGCTCGCATCCCCGGATTGGATTGACTCTTCGGCGGCACCCACCACGCAGTGGCCGATATGGTCTTCGACTAGTTGAAGGCTGACCTTGTGCAAAGCCGCGTTGATGGCCGAGATCTGGGTGAGAATATCAATGCAATATTTGTCCTCATCCACCATGCGGGCAACACCGCGCACCTGTCCTTCGATACGGTTCAGGCGCTTTCGCAACGCCTCCTTTTCGGGAGTGTACCCGTGGGGTGCCGTGGGTTGCGCCTGCTTAGTTTGAGAGTCCATACATCAATAATACCCCCGAGGGGTATTATTTGCACGTGACCTCGATGGTGACTTTCGGCAAGAAACTTACTTGCCGAACTGAGTCTCCGCATGAGTTCCTCTGGCTCGTTGCCTGCCCCTGGAAATCATGTGCCAGGCGTGCCCTGCAAGTTCTGTCCGCTAGGGCTCACGTCTTCAACTGGTTTCCGGCAAGAGCACGTGTCCAATTGCTCACAGCCTGGCACCGCGCATCAGCTGGTCTGTGCCAATGATCCTGCGAGTGATCTTCGGCGCGAGGGCCGCTGGCGGTATGTCTCATCCCGAGGGTGGTGCGTAAACCACGATAGGCTTCTACGTGTGAGCCACAATGAACTTCGCGTGCGTCCGATATCCAGCACCGAGCACTCCGCGTTCCTTGCTACCGCGCAAGATGTCAGCTTCCTTCAGCGTCCCGAATGGGCACAGGTCAAGGGAGGCTGGCGGGGGGAATCGCTCGGTTGGTTCGATAGCGACACCCTGGTTGGAGTCGCGTTGGTCCTGCACCGCCACGCGCCGGTGATCAAAAAGACCCTCGCCTACATTCCCGATGGCCCGGTCATTGATTTCGCAACATATGACCCGCAGGCTGTGCTTTCCATACTCGCTAGCTATCTGAAAGACCGCGGTGCCTTTCAGCTGCGCCTCGGCCCGGGGCTGACGGTGCGCACCTGGGGTGCGGCGGCTGTGCGAAAAGCATTTGGCAAGGAAGAGCTCGCTTCACTAGCGGACCTGGAAACCGTGTCGGTCAATGAAGAAGCCCATAAGCTCAACGAGGCGCTCGGCGACTTGGGGTTCACCAAGCAGGACGTCGGAATGGACTTCGCCGCCGGGCAGCCGGAGTACGTGGCACGGGTTGCGTTGCAAGATAACGCGGGGAACCAGCTGGATACCGACCAGGTAATGGCTTCCTACTCCTCATCCACCCGCAACGAAACGCGCAAGTCGCTCAAGAGCGAGCTGAAGGTTGAAATCGGGGAAACCCAGGACATGGCACGCTTCCATGCCCTGTATAACCACACGGCCGAACGCCAAGAGTTCACCGGTCGCCCGCTGAGCTATTTCGAAAAGATGCACACGGTGCTTAATGCCGCGGTACCCGGCTCCTGCACCCTGTACATCGCCAGCCACGAAGGCGTAGACCTGGCCTCGGCTATCGTGCTGCGCTCAAGCAACCTTGCCTGGTACCTCTATGGAGCCTCGTCTTCGGAACAGCGCAAGCTCTTCGCCCCCAAGGCATTGATGCATCACATGATTTCGGATTCCTCCGACGCCGGATGCCGGTACCTGGACCAAGGTGGCGTCAGTGCCACCTTGGATGGGGCGCACCATCTGGCAGGTCTGACCAAATTCAAGACCAACACCGGCTGCGACATTGTGCAAACCAATGGCGAATGGGATCTTGCGCTGAATAAGCCGCTTGCCTGGGCATTTGAGAAGTACATGAACTGGCGAAAGAAGTAGGAACCAAAAACCTTATGGCAATCGATAATTCTCAGCCATTCGTTCCCGTTATCCTCGGCGGAGATATCGGCACCTATACCCTCGCCCGCGAATTCTATGAGGCGTACCAGGTGCGCTCGGTCGTGGTCCCTGCCTCAGGCAATGGCGTCATTGAGCACTCGGTGGCTATCGAACTGCATCCCATTGGGTCCATGGTTGATCAGGGGCGGGTAGTAGAAGAACTCATCGCCCTGGCCAAAGAGCTTAACGCCGAAACGGCTCGACCGCTGATGCTCTTTGGTTCCCTCGATTTCCATATCATGCTGATCGCCGAGCACCGTGCGGTGTTGAGCGAGTATTTTGTCATCCCCTACCCGGAATTGGGAACAATCGAAGGCGCCGCGCTGAAGGAAAACTTCTACGCGCTCGCCGACCGGCTGGGAATTGCCCACCCGCGGACCGCCGTCTACCGTGCCGGAGATGACCTGCAGGAGTTGGCGCAGTCGCTGACCTTCCCGCTGATCGGTAAGCCCTCGAGCTCGGGGGACTGGATTGCCGCCAAGTTCGAAGGCAAGCAGAAAATCCACACCCTGCAGAGCATCGACGAACTTGAGGACCTGCTGACTCGTATCGACGCGAGCGGCTACACCTCGGGATACATCCTGCAGGAATATATCCCCGGTTCGGATGACGCGATGCGTCTGTGCACTTATTTCGCTACTCAGGACAAGAAGGTCATCTTCGCCGGATACGGCGAGGTGGTGGTCGAAGAGCACGCGCCGCTGGTGCTGGGCAATTCCGCAGCCATCGTCACCGGGCAGCATGACCAGATGTCCCAAGATGGCGCCCGCCTGCTCGAAGAGCTCGGCTGGCAGGGGATCGCGATGATCGATGCCAAATACGACCACCGCGATGGATCCATCAAATTCTTTGAAATTAATCCTCGTCTGGGACGCAATCATTATTATCTGACGGCGGCCGGAGTCAATCCTGCGCGTTTTTACGTCACCGAATTCTTGGGCGTCGAGTTTGACCGCTCTGACCCGCATACCAATGCGGTCATCGATACGGGAATCGGAATCTTGCAGCTAAGCCGCCAGCAACTTTTTACCGTGCTCCCGCACCATTTGCTGCGGCGCTTCTTGGATAGCGAAACCGGGCAGAAGGCCGCCGCATTGCTGAAGGCGGGGAAGGTTTCCAACCCGCTGAAATTCAAAGCAGAGAAGCACCCTCGCCGGAAGTTCTATCTGCTGCTCAATGCGGTCAACCACTACCGCAAGTACAAGAAATTCCCGCCGCGTAGCTTGTAAGTATCTACGTTCGGCAGTTGTCAGCCTAGGCCTTGAGCCTAGGCTGAGCTCTTTAACGCCTTCTCGCGTTTGCGCGCGTACGCACGAGCAGCGCGGACTCGGTCCCCGCAGCGGGTCGAGCACCACTGCCGGCGTCCATGGGTCCTCAGCAAGAACCGCTGGCAGGGCTCGGCTTCGCATTGCGCCAGCAACGCTGACTCTTCCGAAGCTAAAAGCGCCGCGGCATCTTCGGCGATCACCGACATCGCATATTCCACCAGACGGGTCACCGGGTGCTCGGTCGATCGGTAGAACCCGGTGTCGGGGGAGTAGCGCAGCAGTGGAATATGCGGTGCCGCGGTTAGTGCCTTGTTCAGCCGATCCAGGATCTGCGGGTCGAATGACTGCCCCGCCGCGCAACTGGAGAAGGCTTCGCGCAAGTCTGCGCGCAATCCGCTGAGCCTGTTCTGGCAATAGGACTGCAAAGCGGCATCTTCGTCGACCAGCTCGCGTTCCTTGAGCCATGAGGTGGTTTCCTCGGGGGAGTCCAGCTCGTCGACAATCCTCCCGCCGGGTAGCTGGATCACGCTGTTGACCAGGTCGATGCTCAGGTGCTTTTGTGTGCCGGGGGCTGGGGGTAGCAATGCTTCGGACATACTTCTCATGGTATCAGTAGATATTTATCGTGAGGGCGTGTTACCTTAGTATCACGCTATAAGTCGATTTTATCCGTGATAAAGAGGTTGTATTTTGTACCCCGCACCAAAGTTTGGATCCGCACCCTTTGCGCTCAATGCCCATACCGGTGGCAGCGTTGGAGTGGGACGCACCGCCCAAGAAGGCTTTAGCTCGCTGATCAAGCTCGCACGAAGAGCCGACGAACTGGGCTACCACCGTTTCTGGATGTCCGAGCACCACGCGATGCCAGGTCTGGCGGTGTCCTCACCGCCGCTGGTGCTCTCGCGCCTGACCGCAGAAACCGAGCGAATCCGGCTGGGCGCCGGCGGAGTGATGCTCCCGAACCACGCACCGCTAGTCATCGCTGAGCAATTCGGAACGCTGGACGCGCTGGCCCCGGGCCGCATCGATCTCGGGCTCGGCAGGGCACCGGGCACCGATCATGCAACGGCCGCCGCGCTGCGCCGGGGCGAAGGAGCGAATGACAACTTCGCCCAGCAGGTTGCCGAGCTGATGGGATTCATGAATGACGACTTCCCCGAGGGGCATCACTACAGCACCGTCCATGCGGTCCCGGGTCCGTGGCAGGCCAAGGAAAACCGGGTTCAGCACCCGCAGCTCACTCCCGAGCTTTGGATGCTCGGCTCCTCGCCGTACTCCGCTCAACTGCCTGCAAGGCTTGGCCGCCCCTACGCCTTCGCCCTGCAATTCGGGGATGCCGACATCGATACCGCCATGCGCATCTACCGGGACAATTTCGAACCCTCCGAAGTGCTCGATGCGCCCTACTCCATGGTCAGCGTCACCGCGGTGGTCGACGAAGACCCGAACGAGGCCAAGCGCCAAGCTTCCAGCATGGCCATGGCAATGCTGCGCATGTTCAAGCGCGAATCCTTCACGCTGCTTTCCCCCGAAGAGGTCGCGGCCTTCGACGGAACACTCAACGAACGGTCCATCATCGAGATGTACACCGAACGCGCATTCACCGGCACCGCGGCCACCGTAGCAGGTCGCCTCGAAAGGCTCCAGGAGCAAACCGGAGTTGACGAGATCATGCTGGTCATTGGGACCTACTCGGCAGAGGCGGAGATCAACACCCTGGAACTGCTGGCCAAGCACTACGGCGCATAGGCCGCCTGCATCCGACTCAATCGCTTTACCCGACAGAATAACCAGGAGAAAATATGAACACCCCACGCCGTGCCCTGATTGTCATCGACGTCCAGCAGGAATACTTCGAAGGCCTGCTGCAGATCCAGTACCCGCCACGCGAACAGTCCCTGGCCCGCACCGCCCAGGCGATCGACGCCGCGCAGAGCGCCGGAATTCCGGTATATATCGTGCAGCACCAGCTCCCGGCCGAAGCACCCGTATTCGCAGATGGTTCGGCAACCTTCGAATTGAACCCGGAAATCGCACGGCGTGCAGACAAGGCCGCGAAGGTCTTCACCAAGGCCTACGCCAGCGTTTTTGCGGGCACCGAGCTGGAAAGCTGGCTGCGCGAAAATGAGATCGACACGATCGCGGTGACCGGATACATGACGAACAACTGCGTGCTCGGCTCCGTGGCCGCCGCAGAACCCCTGGGCTTCAAGGTTGAGGTGCTCTCGGACGCAACCGGCGCCATCAACATCAGCAACGAAGCGGGTTCCGCCAGCGCGCAACAGGTCCACGAAACCTTGATGGCGCTGCTGCACTCCAACTGGGCTGCGGTGGCAACCACCGAGGCATGGATCGGCGCGCTCGACGCGGGCGCAACGCTGGAGGCGAGCAACCTGGTCGTCTCGGCGATGGAAGGCCAGAAGCAGCACCGGCAGTAGCTTGGCAAACAGGCGGCGTGAACTTGACAGTTCACGCCGCCTGTTGCGTAAGAGGTCATCAAGGGCCAGTTACCCGATGTTCGCTGGCTAGGATGAAGCCATGGACTCCAAACACCCGGTACTGCCCAAGGGCTTCGGCGCGCTGCTGATCATCGCCCTGGTATTTGCGGCATTGAACCTGCGCCCGGCGGTCACCTCACTTGGTTCGCTGCTGGACCCGGTCATTGACGGTCTGGCCATGAATGGCTTCGTCGCCGGGCTCATCACCGGAGTTCCGCCCCTTTGCTTCGCGGTGCTCGGGCCGCTGGCACCCAAGCTGGCCGGAAAACGTGGCCCAGAAGTAGTCGTGATCGCCGCCATGCTGGCAATTCTTCTTGGTCTGGCTTTGCGTTCTGTGGCGCCCAATACCTGGGTGTTCTTCATCTTTACCGCGGTGGCGCTGGCCGGCATCGCGGTCGGAAATATCCTGATGCCGGTGCTCGTCAAGCGCTGGTTTCCCACAAAAATCGGCATAGTCACCGGTGCCTACACCACCGCGGTGGCCCTCGGCGCCTCGGTGGTCGCAACCGTCGCGGTGCCTGTCAACGATGCAGTGGGCGGCGCCTGGCGAAGAGGACTGGGGATTTGGGCGATCCTTGCGATGATTGCGGTATTCATCTGGGTCGTAGTCTTTTTCGGGTTGCGCAATCAGATCGCGCAGCGCCAGCTGCCTTCCTCGAACCTATCCGTCGCCGCCTCGGAGATCGGGCCGATGAGCCGCAACGCCACCGCGTGGTGGGTGGCACTCTTTTTTGGTGCGCAATCCACCGTCGCCTATATCCTCATGGGGTGGGCGCCGAAGATTTTCACCGACTTCGGCGTGGATCCAGCGTATTCCGGGGCACTGCTCGGGGTAATCCTCGGCGTCGGGGTGCCGCTGTCCTTCGTCATGCCGGCGCTCGCAGCAAGGTTCTCGCATCAGGGGCCGCTGGTGATTATCAATGGCATCGCCGGGATACTTGCGGTGATCGGCATATTCATCGCGCCGGTGCAGGGAGCCTTTATTTGGGCGGCGCTTTTAGGCATCTGCGGTTCGAGCTTCCCGCTGGCGCTGACCATGATCGGGCTCAAGGCGCATACCGCCGCTGGGGTGAGCAAGCTTTCCACCTTCGGGCAATCGGTGGGCTACCTGATCGCAATTCCCGGGCCCTTCCTCGTCGGGGCCCTGCACGAGGTGACCAATTCCTGGACCACGCCGCTCTTGCTGATCGCTGCGGTGATCATTTTCCAGACGTTCACCGGCATCATGGCGGGCCGGCCTCGATTCGTCGAGGACAACGGAACCCCAATTCGCATCGATGCCTAGCCCGCCAAGAGCTTTCCGGATCGGTTGACCTGCCATCGGCGACTTGGATCCCGAGGTTTGGGCGGGAGAGACATAGACTGAGGCAGTGGAAGAAAACGGCAGCCTGCGCATCAGTAAGAGTCTCTGGGCAGCGGCCATATTTCTGGCCGTCATGCTCCTCTGCCTCGTTGGCGATCCCGCAGGGTGGGGACAATCTCCTGACCCTGCAGGCTTAGTCGCCGCCGGTATTTTTGCCGTCGGGTTCGCCGTCCTTTCCGTACTGCAAGACGGTTTTCCGCGTGTGATCATGTTCATCGCAGCTCTGGGGATCTGTGCCTGGCTCACGCTTGAACTGCCGCATATCGCACTAGTGATCCCCATGCTTTATTTTCTCGCGGGGACAGCTCGCGCCGGGCACCGCACCTTCGCGTTGCTCAGCGCGACGGGCATCCTGATCTTCGGCATGACGCTACAGCTGATCCAGCGGCAGGCGCCCGCAGAAATCTTCGGCTATGAGCTGCTGGCCTTCGCCGCGCTGGCGCTGCTGGCCGTTGCCTTCGGAGAACTGCGGGAAAACCGCAAGATCCTGGGTGAGCACATGGAACAGCTCGAGAACGTCGCCCGCCGGGCGTCGAACGCGGAAACAGAACAGCAGCAGTTGATCAAACGCGCACGGGTGACCTATCAGCTTCATGACGAGATTGCCCACAATCTCGCGGTGGCTTCGTTGCATACTAATGCGGCCCTCGACTCCGAGCTGACCGATACCAGCACGGCATTGCGCCTGATCCATGTGCGCCAGGCGGTGACCGGGGCGTTAACGGCCCTGCGCCGTACCTTCGATGCCTTGGGGCATCAAGAACTTCCCGAGGAATTATCCGCCACCCTCGAAGATGTCGAACGCATTGCCACATCCCTGCGCGACGCCGGAATCGAGGTGAGCATCCATAGCTCCGGGCTTGGGCACACCGCGAATTTCCCGCAGCTAGCCATGCGGATTATCCGCGAGGCCGCCACAAACGCGGTTAAGCATGCGGATCCGAGCGAAATAGTTATTTGGATCCGCGAAAATGATGATGAGAACCAGACTCCGCATTGGACCGTGTCGGTGCGCAATAACGGTGTTCCTAGGCCCAATCCGCAAGCCCGTCCCGGGCAGGGCCTGACCCGATTGCGTACGGCAACCGAAGAGGACGGCGGAACCATAGAGTGGGGACGGCTGGGTTCGAACTACCTGCTCTCGGCAACCGTGCGCAAAGAAAATGAGCAGAAACCCTAGCCTCCAGGCCCGCCAATGGAAGCCAGTAGTTCGCCGGAATGCCGCCACCTGCCTTTGGGCAGCTGCACCTGGATCTTCCCTAGTGAAGCCCGAGCCAAAGTAGCTATAGCCGGGTTCGAAAACCGGGCGTAGAGTGAAGGCACCAAACGATGCGGCACTTGCGACAGCGCGGGGCTCGCACAAACTATGGGAGGTCGAGATGGGCGATTTTCGGGCATACACCATGGAGGAACGGGCCACATATTTGGCACCGTCTTGCGCGCGCTGCGGGCAGCACCGGCATGTGGTGTGGGAGAAGGTCAAGGACACCGAAACATATCTTCCACGCGATGCCGGGTGCTCAAATGAGGCCTGCACCGCCTAGCGGATGACCATTCGGTGCCTCTCCGCAGCGCCATTTCGTGCCGCCGCGGGGCTGTGGGCACCCCATTGCCTTGCCGGGCCGGCAAGTTTTCCCGGCCCGGGGCATCTTGCACGATCATTTATAGGCCACCGGGGCTGGGGCCTGCGGGCGGCTCGGTCCGCTAGCCCGCCAGCGCCGCTCGGCACGGGCGCCCCACCAGGTGGCAAAGAGCAGCACCGCGGCACCAGTGTATCCGAGTGCGCCGATGCGCTCGCCTGCAAGAAGCACCCCGACCAGCAGCGCCCATCCGGGTTCGGTGCCAAGCAGCATGCCCGCCCGTGATGCCGAGGTGTGCTTTGTCGCCCACAGCTGCCCGAGGAACGCGAAGATGGTGCAGCCGAGGCAGAGATAGCCAATGGTGAGCCAATTTGCGGCACTGAAGTCGGGTAGATGCTCCAGCAGCGAACTTCCGCCCCACGCGGCAAAGATGGCCGCGCCAAATACGATCTCCATCGTGGTCAAGCCCAGCACGTCGGCGTTCTTGCCGACGGTGAACCGCGCCTCGGCCACACCGAGCAGGGCGCGGGTTGCCGCCGCGGCGAGCATCAGTCCGTCGCCGAGGTTGAACTCGGAAAAACTCTGCCCGCCCACGAGCAGCATGATCCCGATCAGGGCAAGCAGAATGCTTGCGACCAGCGAGGGGGAGAGCCGTCTTTTGGTGAGTGCGGATTCGAGGATCGGGGTGAGCAGGATGGACAGGGCGATGATGAGCCCTGCGTTTGTGGCGCTGGTGAGCGTGACCCCGATGGTTTCCAGTGCGATGGTCGCCGCGCGAAGCGTGCCCAGCATCATGCCAGGAAGGGCCGAATCCCGGAGTCGGAATTGGGGGCGGGCCAGATGCACGCACAACAGGATCGCGGCCGAGGGGAGGAACCGGGCGCACATCACCGCGGCGGCCGAGGAGGCCGCCGCCAGGTCTTGGGTTGCCAGATAGCTCCCGCCCCACATGATTGCGACGATCAGGAGCACCAGGTCGGGAAGGGCGCGGCGAAGGCGGGGAAAAGCGGAGGTCATGCTTTTACGGTAGAGCGGCATTCTATGCAGAACAACGGGCAGTATCTTCACCATCGCGTAAGCTGAGCTTCATGGAAGTGCATCATCTTCGAACTCTTCGGGAGCTCAGGGACCGGGGCTCGGTCACCGCCGTGGCGCAGGCGCTGCATCTGTCTGCCTCCGCCGTGTCCCAACAGCTCGCTTCGCTGCAGCGAAGCGTTCAACTGCCGCTGACCGAGCAGCGCGGACGCGTGCTGGTGCTCACTCCCGCGGGGGAGCGGCTGGCGGATGCCGGCGGCGAGGTGCTCGAATCCCTGGCTCGCGCGGAGAACTCGGTGGCGGACTATCTCCTGGCGCGCCGCGAACCGGTTTCGGTCACCGCCTTCCACAGCGCCGGCCTGGCCTGGTTTCCGCCGCTGATCGCCAGCAGCCTGGCCGACCCCGAGGGGCCGGCGGTGCGCTGCCGTGACGAGGATGTATCGATCAACGGTTTCATCGATTTGGTCGGCGACCACGATGTGGTGATCGCCCACCGCCCGCTGGCCTCGGATCCCTGGCCGGGCCAGCGGGTGCATGTCACCCCGGTGCTGCAGGAGCCGATTGACTTGGCGATCCACCGGGAGCATCCGCTGGCGAAGCAGCAGACGGTGAGCCTGGCGGATCTGGTGGGGGAGACCTGGGTCGCGGCCCATGAGGGCTTCGCGCTGGAGCCGCTCCTCGTCCAGGCGATGTTTGCCAGCGCGGGTACGCCGATCCAGATCACGCACCGGGTGAATGAGTTCAATCTGGTGGCGGCCATCATCGCCGAGACTCGCATGGTGGGACTGCTGCCGCGGTACACCGGATTGATTCCATACTTCCGGGAGCACGTGGTGCTGCGCCCGATCCGGTCACTGGCCCTGGGTCGGCACATCGATGTGCTGACCAGGCCGGAGGCGCAATCCCGGGTGAGCACGCGCAGCGTGATCGAGCGCATTGTCAAAATTGCCGAGGAGACCCGCCGCCAGGCCGAGAGCCGCTAGCGAGCTACCCCGGCCCCGGGCGGAGCCGGGAAAACACGCTCGACGCACCGCGGAATCTTGACGCGCAGTTTAGCGCTGGGTGCCGCGTCGCATAGAGTTAAAGCTGCGGTTAACGAAGGGACGCACCATGGCCAAGAAACGCTCAATTTGGGCCCGTATTTTCGGGATCGGCAAAGCCAACGCCAATGCGGCACTCGACGCGCTCGAAGATCCGCAGAAGATGCTGGACCAGCAGGTCCGCGACTACACCAACAACATTGCCCAAGCAGAATCGGCGGTGGCTCAGACCATCGGCAATCTGCGCATGGCCGAGGACGACCAGGCCAAGGCGATGGAAGAGGTCAAGTCCTGGGGCAAGAAGGCGCTTGCGGCCTCGAATAAGGCCGAAGAGTTCTCCACCGCCGGGGACTCCGCCAATGCGCAGAAGTTCAATCAGCTAGCCACCGTCGCGATTCAGCGCCAGATGGCGGCGGAGAAGAAGGTCAAGGACCTCGCTCCGCGCATCGCCTCCCAGCGTGAGGTGGTGGCCAAGCTCAAGGACGGACTGAACACCATGGGCGCCAAGCGCGTGGAACTTGTCGCCAAGCGTGATGAGCTCGTCGCCCGTGCCCGCAATGCGAAGACCCAGGGCCAGATGATGGAGACCCTGAAGGCCTTGGACTTGAATGATCCGACCTCGGAGATCAGCCGCTTCGAAGATAAGATCCGCCAGGACGAGGCGAAGGTCCGCGGTGCTTCGGAACTTGCGGCCTCCTCGCTCGACTCGCAGTTCGCCGCGCTGGAAGATTTGGGTGAAGAAACCGAGATCGAGGCCCGACTTGCGGCGATGAAGGGCGAGCAGAACGTGCTCGATGAATCCCCAGCGCCGCAAGCCGTTGAATCCCAGGCTCCGCAGATGTCTGAAATCGAGGCTCGGCTGGAAGCCATGAAGAAGAACCAAGCCTAGTCTTAAAATGAATGCTGGCCTCGGGCCGACGCGGATATCCGCGTCGGCCTGAGGCCAGCTTCGTCCTACCGGAAGATAACGCCTATTTCGTTGGCGTTGTCGCTTCCGCCCCGGGGCGCAGGACCACGTTCCCGGCCGAGACCTCAACCTGAACCTGGTGCTCCGAGGCGGAGTTGACGCTCAGGCCGTTCTCCACGCCGCCGGCCGAAACATCCTGGAGCACGTTGTATTCGGTATCCGGCAGGGTCAGTTGCAGCATCCCCGCGCTGACTTCTGCCTGGACGCTGCGCGGCGCGCTGCCGGTGAAGGTGCTGTCGATGCGGCCGGCGGAAACATCGAAGTTCGCGCTCTGCACGTCAGCCATGTCGATATCGGTTTTCCCGGCGCCCAGTTCCACGCTCAAGCCCTTGGCCGAGCCGGTAGCATCCAGGGTGCCGCCGCTCATCTCCATGACCAGGTCGTTGAAGTTGCCATTGACCGAAAATTCTCCGGCGGACATCTTCAGGTCCGCATCGAGCGTGCCTTCGTTGAGCGAACTAGGCAGCGTCAGCGTGACCTCGTTTTCATCCCAGTCGCAACCGGTGAAGCACCAGTCGCCCCAGTCGTTGGGCGAACTGACCAGCAAGGTGCCGGCGTCGCGGCGGAGTTTCCATTCGCCGCTGCGTGCGCTGCGCACTTCCAGCGTTGCCTCGGGAACGTTGGCGAAGAGCACGGTGAACCTTCCGGCATCCGCGTCTACCTCCAGTGCGGTGACGCCAGCGGCGCCGACGCTCTGCGAGCTGCTGGAGTTGGCGAGGCTGTGTGAAGCACGCCAAGCCGAGGTGGCGATCACCCCGAGGATGACCAGTGCGCCGATGAGGCCCAGCACCAGGGTCAAGGTTTTCTTCGAACCGGCGGGTTGCGGATTCTGCGGTGCAACCGGCGCGTTGATGGTTGGGGAGTTCATGGGTTTGTCCTGTCGCTGCGAGTGGTGCCCAAAGTTTGGATATGAGCCAGGGCGGCGAGCACACGCCGGTTTCCCGTCCCATCTGCCTCGAGTCCAAGCTTCTGGAAGATCGAGGTAATGTACTTTTCAACGCTTGCCTCCGAAAGGAACAGCAAGGCGGCAATGGCCTGATTCGATTTGCCTTCGGCCAGCGCCGTCAGCACGCTGCGTTCCCTATCGGTCAACCGCTGCATCCGGTCATCGTGATTGCGTCTGGTCAACAGCTGTGCCACCACCTCTTGGTCGAGTACCGTGCCGCCGTCCGCGATCTGCTCCAGGGAAGCAATGAATTCGGTGACATCCGCAACGCGGTCCTTGAGCAGGTAGCCCAGGCTTCCGGACTGCATGGAGATCAGCTCCGAGGCGTAGCGTTCCTCCACATACTGGGAGAGCACCAGCAAGGGCAGCTGCGGGTAGTTCTTGCGTACTTCAAGCGCGGCGCGGATTCCCTCGTCGGTGTAGGTCGGAGGCAGCCGCACATCCAGGATGCAGATCTGCGGGAATGCCGAGGCCTCGGCTTGGGCCAGGAAATCCATAAGTCCGCCGGTGTCGGGCAGGTCCGCGACCACCTGATGCCCGGAGTGGTCCAGCAGCCTGACCAGGCCTTCGCGCAGGAGCACCGAGTCTTCGCAGATCAGGACGCGCATGGCACGTTCACCTCCACCGCGGTCGGGCCGCCTTGCGGGCTGTCCAGGCGCAGTGTGCCCCCGGCAGCCAGGACGCGGTTGTTGATCCCATCCAGTCCGCCGCCGGGCAGGATCTGTGCCCCGCCCACCCCGTTGTCCTCGATGCGCGCGAAGAGCCAGCGCCTGCCGGCCTCCTCGCGTTCGCGCACCGTCACGCGGCAGGTCGCCGCCCGGGAATGCTTGGTCGAGTTGGTCAGCGCCTCGGCAATCGCGAAGTACACCGCCGATTCGCTGTCCCGCGGGTAGCGTCCGGAAAGCTGCACATCGAGTTGCACCGGAATATGGCTGCGTCCGGCCACCGCGGACAGGGCCGCATCCAATCCGCGGTCATCGAGCACCGAGGCGTAGATCCCGCGGGTGAGCTGGCGCAGCTCGGTGATCGCCGACTTGGTCGAGGCATGCGCCTCGGCGATCAGCTCCTTGGCCTGCGCCGGGTCCTTGTCGATCTGCTGATGGGCCAGGCCCAGGGTCATGCCCACCGAAACCAGCCGGGGCTGGACCCCGTCGTGCAGGTCGCGCTCGATGCGGGTGCGTTCTACCTCTGCGGCACGCACCGCGCCTTCGCGCTGGACCGAGCTGGTCCGCACCCGTTCGGTCATGGCCGATTCACGGGCAATCGCGCCGATGATGGCGCAGGTGACCGCTCGGTGCAAGAAGGCCAGGCCGACTATCACCGCCGCACCCAGGAGGGTGAAGAGGAACAGCCAGGGGGCCTGGGAAGCCGGAACCAAGAGTCCGAAGGGACCGGATACGGTGTCGGCATCGCTCAGCGGAGCGAAGCCGACGATGGCGGTATGCACCGTCCACTGCAACGCGCCGATCATCAGCGAGCCGAAGATGCAGGAGAGCACGAAGCTGCCGAAGGAGGCCCACATGCGTCCGCTGGCGAGGTTGCGCCCCAGCGAGCGGAGATATTCGCCGAAACCTTCACGGCGTCGTGGACGCCAGGATAAGGTGGCGACGTTCAGGTCATAGAGCCCGGAGACGCGCTGTATTTCGAGCCAGGAGAGCCCGAAGAGCGCGTAGAGCAAGCCGATGAGCACGATGATGCCGAATCCCAGCAGGAATATCAGCGCAGCACCCGCTGCGAGCCAGCCGAGCAAGAGCCAGGAGATGGCGGTGCCGACGCTGCCCAGAACTGCCAGGTGAAGAATCGTCAGTCCGATTCTCAACGGTGGCCGGACGGTGTTCTCGTCCGGGAGAAGCTTTGGTGATGAAGTCATAGCTCAACAGTATGCTGACGTGGCTTCCGGCAACATCGAGAGATCCGGAGAAGAAGAGTAGGGAAAACCCGAATGATTCTCTTGGGGTATCGCCAAAGCACCCGGGGGTGCAGGATAGATTCATGGAAGCCAATGCGCAGAGTCCGGCAGCAGGCAAAGCCAACTGGGAAGTGCTGCCGCTGACCGCGGATCGTTTTGCGGATTTCGCCGCAGTGGTCAATCCCGGCGGACGCGAGAAGCATTGCTGGTGCCTTTCGCATCGCCTGGGAGCCAAGGAAATTGAGCTGCTCGGTGCCGGGGACCGGGCAGCGGCGATGCGCGCCCTGAGCGCCGAACCCATTGCCCCGGGAGTGGTGGCTTACCGGGATTCGGTACCGGTGGGCTGGTGCAGTATTTCCCCGCGCTCGCAGATCCCCCGGCTGGAGCGTTCAAAGCTCATTCGCCCGGTGGATGAGCTGAAGGTGTGGAGCATTATCTGCGTGGTGGTCCGCAGCGGTTACCGCCGGCAAGGGGTGAGCACCGAAATGCTAACCGGTGCCCTGCGCTACGCCCAGGCGCTCGGCGCGCCCGCGGTGGAAGCCTACCCGGTGGATCCCGAAGGGCGCATGGATCTGACCATGGCCTTTGTGGGGACGCGGAAAATGTTTGAGCGCGTGGGATTTGAGCTGATCGGGAGCACGGATGCGGTGGCCAGTCGAATGCCGCGGCTGATCATGCGAAAAGACCTCACCGCGCATTGAGCCCCACCTGCTAGGCGGGATTGACCAGCGCCTGCAGGCCGCGCAGGCCCTCTTCATCCAGGCTGTGGTTGAAGTAGGAAGAGATGGCCGTCTTGGCCGCGTTCCCCGCGGCGGCGGGCTCGCCGGCGGCGATGGCCTCGAAGATGGCGCGGTCCAGGGCCACGACCTTTTTCATTTCACGCCGCTCATTGTCCGAATGGCTCATTTGCTCATTCATGACGTTGAGGATGGCTCCCGATACCGCCTCGCCGCAGATCCGCAGCAGCGCGTTGCCGCTGGCCTCCCAGACGGCCGCATGGAAATCCAGATCGGCCCGGTTGAAGGAATCCGATCCGGTTCCCGCTTCCACCTCCATCCGCTCGATGGCGTCGCGCATCGCGGCCAGCTGCTCGGCATTGTGCATGACCGCCGCCAATTGGCAGGCCGAGCTTTCCAGCACGATGCGGAACTGGACCAGTTCGGAAAGCGACAAGGAAGCAATCCGCGCCATATTGGCAAAGGAGCGTCCGAGATTATCCGGGGATACCGGCAGAACTATCGGGCCGCTGCGGCTGCCGGGCCGAGAGGCGATAAGCCCCTGGCTTTGCAATACGCGCAGTGCTTCGCGCACCGTTGGCCGACTCACGGAGAATTGCACCATCAGCTCGCGTTCGCTGGGTAGGTGCTGCCCGGGTTCGATTTCCTTGGAAAGAATCGCCTCTTCGATTTGCTGCACAACTCGCTCGTAGGTCAATGTCGGCACGGCCGGCGTGAAAGTCAGCTTGCTCATGTGGAGCCTTCCTTTGATTGCGAGGATGAGTGCGTTATGGACAAAGCTAGCGCAGCTGCCCCGGCCGCGCGGTCTCCACCAAATATGTCGTTTACTGGTAAGACCAGAAAACTTAGTAGAAATATCAGCATATATGGTGTTGTATGGATCACATCACTCAGTTGTCACTTTGACCCAATGGAGATCTCATGAGCGCGAAAAAGAACTACTGCCGATTGGCTGCGGCCGTCATGGTCGGTTCCCTGGCCCTGACCGCCTGCTCGGCGGGATCCGGCGGAACTTCTTCGGAAGGCTCGGCGGAGAACACCTCGGTCACGGTGGCGCTGACCGGCGAACCGGTCAACCTCGACTTCACCACTACCGCAGGCGCCGCCATCCCGCAGGCCCTGATGTCCAACGTGTATGAAGGCCTGGTCGAGATCGACCAGGCAGGCAAGATCCAGCCGCTGCTCGCCGAATCCTGGGAGCTGAGCAACGGCAACAAGACCTACACCTTCAAGCTTCGCGAGGGCGCAACCTTCTCCAACGGCGAGGCCTTCACCGCCGAAGACGTCAAGTTCAGCATCGAACGCGTCCAATCCGACGCCTGGGTCTCCAGCCTGAAGAAGAAGATGGATATCGTCGACTCGGTGGAGGTCAACAGCGACACCGAGGTCGCCGTCACCCTCAAGCAGCCAAGCAACGCCTGGCTGTTCGATATGGGAACCCTGGTCGGCGCCATCTTCGATCCGAGCGGAGTCGATGACCTGGCGGGGACCGCCATCGGCACCGGCCCCTACGAAATCGACGCATGGAATCGCGGCCAGTCCATCGAGTTCGCGACCCGCGAGGACTACTGGGGCGAAGCTCCTGCAGTGGAGAACGTCTCGCTGCGCTACTTCGCCGATGCGGTGGCCACTACCAACGCGCTGCAGTCCGGAGACGTGGATGTCGTCTACAACATGCAGTCCCCGGAGCTGCTCTCCAGCTTCGAATCCGATGGCAAGTACCAGGTCCTCGAGGGCACCTCAAACGGTGAAATCGTGCTGTCGATGAACAACAACATGGCCCCCTTCGACGACTTGCGGGTGCGCCAGGCGGTGATGCATGCCATCGACCGGCAGGCCGTGGTGGACACCGCCTGGAACGGCTACGGCACGGTGGTCGGCGGCCCGGTCCCGACCACCGACCCGTACTACGAAGATCTCAACGACGTCTACCCCTACGATCCGGCCAAGGCCGAGTCCCTGCTGGCGGAAGCCGGCGCCCAGGACCTGGACATCACCTTCACCGTCCCGACCCGCCCCTATGCCACGGCGGTCTCCGAAATTGTCGTCTCCCAGCTGGCAGACGTGGGAATCAACGCGAAAATCGAATCGGCGGAATTCCCTGCCGTCTGGCTGGACGAGGTCTTCACCAAGCAGGACTACCAGATGTCCGTGGTGCTGGCCGTGGAAAGCCGGGACGTGCTGGCCATGTTCAACAACCCGGACTACTACCTCGGCTATGACAACTCGAAGATCAAGGACCTCGCCGCAGAGGCCGACGCCGCCGATGAAGCCGGCTACGTGGACGGGATGAAGCAGGTGGTGCGCACCATCGTCGACGACGCGGCGGCAAACACTCTGTTCATCTTCCCGAACATCGTCGTTGCCAAGGCGGAGGTCACCGGAATCCCTGCGAACTCCGTGACCGAGGCGCTGGATCTGACCAACCTCGGTTGGAAGTAATCCGCAGCACCGTTTTGGCAGAGAGGAACGCACGTGGGTATCCGATTACTGACTAACCTCGTGAGATTTGCTGTCACCTACGTGATTGCGACTGTCGCGGTGTTCTTCTTCATGCGCGCAATTCCCGGGGACCCGGCGCAGATCGCCTTGGGCGTGAACGCCAGCCCGGAACTGCTGGCCAAGACGCGAGCCGAGTTCGGCACCGACCGTCCGCTGATTGTGCAGTACTTCGACTGGGCGCTCGGGTTGCCGGCGGGGAACTTCGGCACCTCCTACGTCACCCGGCAGGATATCAGCCCGCTGATCATCGACCGGGTCCAGGTGAGCCTGATCCTCGTGGTGCTGGCGATGCTTGTCGCGCTGCTGATCGCCGTGCCTTTTGGCACCTATGCAGCGGTCAAGCACCGCAACCCCAGCGGCATCATCATCAGCGGGGTCAGCCAGCTTGGCGTCGCGATTCCCAACTTCCTTGCGGGCATCTTGCTGGTGGTCGTCTTCGCCGTCGGGCTCGGCTGGCTGCCGGCCAACGGCTGGACGCCGCCGGGCGAGGACTTCGGCGATTTCCTGGCCCGCGTGCTCCTGCCCGTGCTCGCCCTGGCCTCGGTGCAGGGCGCGATCCTGACCCGCTACGTCCGCTCGGCGGTGATGGAGGTGATGAGCGAAGACTACCTGCGCACCGCACGGTCCAAGGGGCTGGGCAAGCTCGAATCACTGGTCAAGCATGGCTTGCGCAATGCCTCCATCCCGGTGCTGACGGTGACCAGCGTGCAGCTGGCCGCGCTGATCATCGGCGCCGTGGTGATCGAACGGGTCTTTGTCATCCCCGGATTGGGATCGATGCTGCTGGACGCGGTAGGCAACCGCGACCTGCTCACGGTCCAGTCGGTGGTGATGGTGCTGGTGGCCATCACGCTGATCATCAACCTGGTGGTGGACGTGCTCTATACGATCCTGGATCCCCGCATTCGAAAGGGAGCGTAATGGCTGCCGAACAAGTATTAGTGGAGAAAACCCGCCGCAAGCTTTCGCTCACGCTCATCGTGGGCGGATCATTGGTGGCAGTTGTGGTGCTCGCCGCCCTCGTCTCATTCTTCTGGACCCCCTACAACCCGGTCCAGGCATTTCCCGCGGACCGCTTGCAAGGTTCCAGCGCCGCGCATCTAATGGGCACCGACCGCTACGGCCGGGATGTGTTCTCCGGGGTGCTCTACGGGGCGCGCATCACCTTGCTGGTCGGGCTGGTGGCCGTTGGCATCGCGCTGGTCATCGGCACGCCGCTGGGGATCCTCGCCGGCATGCGCGGCGGGATCACCGAAGAGGTGACCATGCGCGGCGCGGATATCCTGCTGGCCTTCCCCGCCCTGCTGGTGGCCATCATGTTCGGCGCGGTCTTCGGCGCCAGCACGCTCACCGCGATGCTCGCCATCGGCATCGGCTCGATCCCCGGGTTCGCCCGCGTGGCCCGCAGCGGAACCCTGCAGGTGATGAGCACCGAATACATCATGGCCGCCAAGGCCGCCAGCCAGAGCGGCTGGAGAATTGCCCGACGCCACGTGATGCCCAATATCGTGGGCATGGTGGTGGTGCAGTGCTCGGTTTCCTTCGCCATCGCGGTGCTGGCCGAGGCGGCCTTGTCATTCCTCGGCTTGGGCACCCCGCCACCGGTGCCCTCCTGGGGGCGCATGCTGCAAGAATCCCAGCAGTTCCTAGGCACCTTCCCGATGCTGGCCGTCTGGCCCGGTGCCGCGATCGCCGTCGCGGTGCTCGGCTTCACCCTGCTCGGCGACGGGCTACGCGACCGCTTTGACCCGAAACTGAACGGAGAGCGCTGATGATGGCGAAGCATGCAGAGGCCGCCAAATTGCTGGAGGTCAAAAACCTGTCCATCGGCACCAAGACGCGCACCCTGGTCAGCGACTTCAACCTGAGCATGGCGCCCGGAGACCGGGTGGGCCTGATCGGGGAGTCCGGCTCGGGCAAGTCCATAACCACCTCGGCGCTGATGGGATTGCTCCCCGAAGGGGTCACCGCGCAAGGCTCAATTCACCTCGCGGGCTACGCGGGAAACCTCCTCGAGGCCAGCGACCGGGAATTGCAGAAGATCCGCGGCAAAGACATGGCCATGGTCTTCCAGGAGCCATTGACCGCGTTGAATCCGCTGATGAAGGTAGGCCCGCAGGTCGCCGAGATCATGAGCAGCCATAGGACCGTGCCTTCAAAGGCCGCGGCCCGCGCGCGGGCGGTGCAGATGCTGGAATCGGTGAAGCTCCCGGACCCGGAACGTGCGGCGCGCTCCTATCCGCATCAGCTCTCCGGCGGCCAGCGCCAGCGCGCCATGCTGGCGATGGCGCTGGCCAACAACCCGGGCCTGCTGCTCTGCGACGAACCGACCACCGCCTTGGACGTCACCGTGCAACGCCAAGTGCTTGACCTGATCCTGGAATCGGTGACCGAGCGCGGCACCGGGCTGCTGTTCATCACCCACGACCTGTCGGTGGTGGCCAACGTCTGCGACCGGGTCCTGGTCATGAACGACGGACGGGTGGTGGAGGAAGGAAGCACCGAAGAGGTCTTCAGCAATCCGCAGCACCCCTACACCCGGGGACTTCTTGCCGCCTCCGATCTGGACGCCACCGACGCCCAGGGGCGTCTGTACACCGTGGCCTCGGCCGCCGCCTATGTGCCGCCGAACGTGCGGGAGGAGCCGGCCCCGGCGGAAGCTGCCCAAGTAGCGCCAGAGCCTGCCGCCCAGGAGAAGCCTGCCGAAAAACCGGTGATCAGCGTTAAGGACCTGCATCGGATCTACCCGGTGAGCCGTTCCACCCTCTTCGGCAAGCCCTCCGAGGTCCACGCCCTGCGCGGAGTGTCCTTCGAGGTGGCCGCCGGCCAGCGCTTCGGGGTAGTGGGCGAATCTGGATCGGGCAAGTCGACGCTGCTTCGCATTCTGGCGGGCCTTGACCAGCCTTCCTCCGGTAGCGTGCAGGTCGCGGGAAACCAGGTCTCCGGTGCGAAAGAACGCGATCTGCTGCAATTGCGCCAGCAGCTGCAGATCGTTTTCCAGGACCCCATGGGATCCCTGGATCCGCGGATGCGGGTCCGCGACATCATCGCCGAGCCGCTGCTCGCCCCGGGGCAAAAGGTGGACAGCGCCAAGCTGCGCAAACAGGTGGCCGAAATGCTCGGAGCCGTGGGGCTGCCGGCCGACGCGGCCGAACGCTTCCCGCACCAATTCTCCGGCGGGCAGCGCCAGCGCATTTCGATTGCCCGCGCGCTGATCTGCGAACCGCGGGTGCTCGTGGCCGACGAACCGGTCAGCGCCCTTGACGTCTCGGTTCGGGCGCAGGTGCTGAACCTGCTCTCCGACCTGGTGGATGACTACCAGCTCACCCTGGTCTTCGTCTCCCACGATTTGGGGGTGGTGCGTTATATCTGCGACAACGTGGTGGTGATGAACGAGGGGCAGATTGTCGAAAGCGGCACTACCGAGCAGATCTACGACAACCCGCAGCATGACTACACCCGGACATTGGTGAACTCCTCGATGTCCCTCCAAAACGAGCTGGCACTGCGCTAGAAGCGCTTGTGCTTTTTGAAAGGTCCAGATGTCTCAGCTATCGAACCGCACCACAGCGCTGCACCAGCTCTCCGCCCGCGAGCTCGGCCAGGGGTATGCGGCCAAGGAGTTCTCCCCGGTCGACGTCGCCCAGGCGGTGATCACCCGGATCCAAGAACGCGAACCGGTGCTGAATGCCATGTATCAGTTCGATCCGGAAGACATTCGCTCCCAGGCCCGGTTGAGTGAAAAACGCTGGGCAACCGGGCGGCAACGCGGTGCCCTGGATGGGGTGCCGGCCACGGTGAAGGAGAACGTGGCCCGCGCGGGAATTCCCATGCCTTCGGGGACCGCACTGGCCAACCCGAAGGTTCCGCGCGCCAACGCGCCGATCACCGACCGAATACTGGAAGCCGGATCGGTGATCCTCGGATCCACCACAATGCCGGATTGGGGCATGCTCTCCTCGGGAGTCTCCAGCCTGCACGGCATTTCGCGCAGCGCCTGGAATCCGGCCTGGACCACCGGCGGCTCCAGCGCCGGGGCCGGGTCGGCGGCCGCGGCCGGGTACGGTCCGCTCCATGTGGGAACGGATATTGGCGGCTCGATTCGGCTGCCCGGCGGCTGGCAGGGGCTAGCCACGCTCAAGCCGAGCGCCGGACTGATTCCGCTGGATGCCCCGTACATCGGACGGGCCGCGGGACCTATGGCGCGCACGGTGGATGACCTCGCGGCGTTCATGGCCATTCTCGGCCGGCCGGATATCCGCGATTATTCCGCGCGGCCCTATGCGCCCATGGACTTCGAAACCGCGCGGGATAACGTGCGGGGGTTGAAGGTCGGGCTGCATACCGAGGCGAACGCGGGAGCCGAGGTCGATCCCGAGGTTCTTGCGGCCGTGCAAGCGGTCGCGGAGACCTTTGCGGAAGCCGGGGCCAACGTGCAGCGGCTGGATCCGTTTATCGATCAGGGAATGCTGGACCGGCTGGACAGGTTCTGGCGCACCCGCTCCTGGGCCGACTACCGCGAGCTTTCCGAAGCAGAGCAGGGGAAGGTCCTGGACTACATCGTGCGCTGGTGCGCCGGCGGCTCCGGATTTGATGGTGCGGACACCATCCGGAACTTCGGCGCGATCGACCAGATGCAACGGGCCACGATCGCCGCGACCGCAGGTTTCGATCTGGTGATCTCCCCGGTCTCGCCGATGGCCGCCTTCCCCGCCGAGCAGCCGATGCCGGTGGTGGACCCGGATGCGACCATGAGCCACATCGCCTTCACCGTTCCGTACAACATGTCGGGCCAACCTGCTGCCACGGTCAATTGCGGGTTCACCGCCAACGGGCGGCCCATTGGGGTGCAGCTCTCCGCCCGGGTCGGCGCCGATGCCGACCTGCTGCGCGCGGCACGCTGGTATGAGGCGCATCGCCCGGCGCAGGCAACACCGAATTGGCTGGCCCTGGACTAGGCCCACCGGGCACGGTCGAGCCTGCCCTTCGGGGGATCAGGGCTCGGCCGGGCTGCCGAAGGAGGCCAAGGCGGCCAATGCTTCGCGCTCCTCGGCGCCCAGCAGATGCCCGTAGTATTCGAATAGGCTGCTGCGCGCCAGATGCTCCGCCAGATGGGCGTCCTGTTGCTCGATGGCCGCAAACACCTCGGCGTGATGATCGATGGTGCGCAGCATCAGTGCATGGTCATCCGAGCTTTGCTCGATGCGCGAGGCGATGAGCTGTTCAATTGATTGGCGCACGGCTTCGCCGGAGATCTGCAACAAGGCATGGCCACTGGCCTTGGCGACCACATCATGGAAATCGAGGTCAGCTTCGCTGAAGGCCATTTGGCCCTGCAGGCGCGCGGCCCGCATGCGCGCCATCGCCTTTTCCAGCTGCAAGAGATCGGCATCCGTGCGCCTCGTCGCGGCGAGCGAGTTCGCCGAGGACTCCAGGGTCATGCGGTAGATGAGCAGATCGGCAAGGCTGGAGGCGGAAGTATGGGTGAGCCGGGTGATCATTTTGCGCAGCGGCGTGGCCGTAGGGGAAAGCACCACCGCTCCGCGCGGATCACCCGGGCGGGAGGCGATCATGCCGCTGCTTTCAAGCACCCGCATCGCTTCGCGCACCGAGGACCGGCTGACCTGGAAACGGGTCACCAGTTCGCGCTCGCCGGGCAGGTGGTCGCCGATTTTCAGCTCCCCGGCGAGCACCTGATTCTCGATATGGCTGACAATCGCCTCGAAGGCGCGGGTCTTCGCCGCGGCCGGAGTTTCGGGTGTCTGCGGCATCTTAAGATCCTTTCCCTCAGGGTTCTCGCTGCACGCCGCAGCTGGTGTGCAGGCTAATTTGGCGGGGTGAAGCGTCCGTCGATTGCGGTCCAGCCGCCGTCGACCGTCAGCACCGAGCCGGTGACAAAACTTGAGGCCGCCGAGGCCAGGTATACGATGGCCCCGGCCATTTCTTCGGGTTTGGCCCAGCGTCCCAGTGCGCTCTTCTCGGAATAGGCGTTGTACCACTGTTCGTTCGCCTTGATCTGGCTGGTCAGTGGGGTCTCCACAACGCCGGGGGCAATGACGTTAACGCGGACTGACTGGCCGCCGAACTCGGCCGCGGCGGTGCGCACCAGCTGGACCAGCGCCGCCTTGGTGGCCGCGTAGACGCTCTGCCCGGGCTCGACGACAGTGGCGCGGATGGAGGCGATGCCGATAATCGACCCGCCGCCGTTGGCCGCCATCCGCGGGGCGAAGGCCTGGAGCAGTGCGAAGGAGGCGCGAAGGTTCAGATTCACCACGCGATCAAATTCCTCCATTGAGTAGTCCACGATGCGCTTGCGAACGTTGGTGGCCGCGGTGAAAACCAGCGCGCTGATGTCGCTGTATTCGGCGGCTGCCGCCCGTACTGCCTGGAAATCCAGGACATCGAGTTCCAGCACGGAAGCGTTCGCGCCGAGTTCGCCGGCGGTGACCTGGACCGCTGCCAGGTCGCGATCGGCGCAGATGACCGCGGCGCCATGAGCGCCGAGGGCCAGCGCGGCCTCGCGGCCAATGCCGCTGCCTGCGCCAATCACCAGGACGCGGCGGCCGGAGAACTGAAACAACTGCGTGTAATCCATCGATGAATCTTTCTCTGAGGACTGCTAGTTACGGCCTGATAATGGCCATGCGGGTGACGGTGAATTCCTCCATGGCGAAGCGCGGACCCTCGCGGCCAATGCCGGAATCCTTGACCCCGCCATAGGGCATGATGTCTGAACGGAAGCCAGGAATTTCATTGACCACCACTCCGCCGACTTCCAGCTCCTCGATTGCCCGGAACGCGGTCTTCAGGCTGGTGCTGTAGATCGCCGCCTGCAGGCCATAGCGCGAGTCATTGACCAGTTCGAAGGCGGTGTCCAGATCCGGGACAGTGCGCAGGCAGATCACCGGCCCGAAAATTTCCTCGCACCACAGCTGCGCATCGGTGGGCACGCCGCTGAGCACCGTGGGCAGGATGGCCCCGTCGCGCACCTCGCCGCCGCTAAGCACCTGCGCGCCGCGTTCGACGGCGGCGTTGATCCAATCCATGATGCGTTCGGTGGAGGCTTCGTTGATCACCGGCGCCACCCGGGTGTCGGCCGAGCGGGGGTCGCCCACGATGACCTCACAGATGCGGGCGAGCAGCTGCCGTTCAAACTCCTTGGCGATTTTCTGATCGAGGAGCACGCGCTGCACCGAGATGCAGGCCTGCCCATTGGCGTAAAAGCCACCGCGAAGCACCGCGTCCACCGCGTCCGGGATCACCGCGTCTTCGGCCACAATGAAGCCGGTGTTGGAGCCCAGTTCGAGCACCGCCTTGCGTGGTGCCGCGTTTTTGGCGATCTGGTGGCCCACCGCGGCCGAGCCGGTGAAAGAAACGACGGCCGAGCGCGGGTCGCCGACGAGTATCTCCCCGACCTCGATCCCGCCGGTGACCAGCTGCACCGCCGCGGCACTGACCCGATGCTCGGCAAGCGCCTGGCGGATCAGGTGGACCGCCCACAAAGTGGCCAAAGGGGTGTTGGGGGCGGGCTTGAGAATGATGGGGCAGCCGGCCGCGAGGGCCGGGGCCAGTTTGTGGCTTGCCAGCAGCAGCGGGTAGTTGAAGCCGGCGATGCCGATGACAATTCCTGCCGGCTTACGGGTCCAATAGCCAATCATTCCCGCACCGGATGGCTGAAGATCTAGGGGAACCGTTTCGCCATGGGCGTGGGCGACCTCTTCGGCCGCCGCGGCCCAGGTAGTCAGCGTTCTTGCGACCTCAACGCGGCAATCGACCAGCGGCTTGCCGGTTTCCAGTACCAGCAGGTTTTCCAGCTCTTCGCGATGGGCGGCAAGTTTCTCGTGGACCGCAAGCAGAATCGCCCGTCGGCTTCCGGTGCTCAGCCGCGCGACTTCCTTGGCGACTGCTTGCGCCGCATCGAGTGCTTGGCTCGCATGCTCGGCGGTGCCCACAGGTGCCTGGGCAACGAGCGATGAATCGTAAGGGAAGACGACTGGTGCGGAGCTTTCGCACGGAACCCACGCATCACCAATGGGCAAGCCATCCGGGAAGGCCTTTGAATAAGTGGACACCGTTCCTGCTTTCGCGTCGTCGATTATCAGAAGCTCTACTGGTCTGACCAGTAGATGACCAAAGCTAATCAGTGATCTACCTCGCAGTCAATGGATTTTTCCTAAAAGGCACCAAATATTGCGAAAACTGCTGAATTCATTGACATGTGGTGGTGCACCGGGAACAGTGATTCTCACCAAATAACTTCTGGATACCAAAAATTGCGGGCGACCGCCGGAGTGCGAGGCGGTGATGATGACGTCCGAATGGCGGAGCAATGTCTCTCTGGCCCGGGAAACCGCGGGAGTAATCAGCGAACGCGTATTCTCCGGACGCTACCTCCCCGGACAGGTTCTTGCGCAGAGCAAACTGTCCCAGGAGCTCGGCTTGAGCCGTACCCCACTGCGGGAAGCATTAAGTCTGCTTGAGCGCGAGGGAATCATCTACATCGACGCTGCCGGGCGCGCAATGGTGCGGATGATGGCCGGAAGCCAACTCCGCGAGGCGCTGGTCTTTCGCGAAGCGCTCGAGTCGGCGGCGTGCAAATTGCTGTGCGGCCAGCTGCCCGAAACGGCGCTGAATGAACTTCAGCGGCTGATTCAACAAGCCCGCACCGGTGATCAACGCTCGATGTCCAGATTCCATCTGGTGCTTCTCGATGCTTCGAACAACAGCTACCTGCAAAGCTTTTCAGGCTTGGTGCGGATGACCGAAGAGGTTATCCTGCCCGGCCACGGACGGCGTGGGCAGGCACTTCAAAATTCGCTAATCGACTTAACGGAGCTTGTCCTCGCTCTACGCGAGGGTGCTAGCGGCAAGGCTCTGCAGCATCTCTCCGAGTACTTCGATAAACAACTAGCTCTCCTGGACAATCCTGAAAGGCATTCCTTATGAAAACCTACAATATTGCAGCGATTCCCGGTGATGGCATCGGTCCCGAGGTCATGGACGGGTCGTTGAAGGTATTGGCGGCGGCTCAGCAGGCGTTTGGGTTTGCGCTAGAGCTGACCAAATATGAGGCGGGGGCACAGCATTACCTGCAGACCGGAGAATTGTGGGGCCCTGAACTTGCCGAACAACTTCGCGGTCACGAGGCAATTCTTTTCGGCGCCATGGGTGACCCCGCGGTGGAACCCGGGATCCTTGAGCGCGGCTTCATCTTGGCTATGCGCCAGGAATTCGAGCAAGCTGTGAACCTGCGTCCGGTCAAGCTCTATCCGGGTGTGGCAACGCCCATTGCGGGGCTGACTCCCGAACGCTGCGATCTGGTGATCGTCCGGGAGAACACCGAGGGCGCCTACGTAGGCCAGGGGTCCACCATTCATGCAAACACCGAGCACACCGTGGCAGTGCAAGAATCGGTCAATACCCGTGCAGGCATCACCCGAGTCGTCGAATACTCATTCAAACTAGCCGCCAGCCGGCGCGGAAAACTCACCCTGTGCCACAAGAAAAATATCCTGATCGAAGCCGGCAAGCTGTGGCAGGAAGTGGTCACTCAGGTCGGTGCACGCTACCCGCAGGTCGAAGTGGACTATGTGCATGTAGACGCAATGTGCTTCCACCTGCCGGTATCCCCGGAACGATTCGACGTGGTGGTCACGGATAACCTGTTCGGCGATATCATTACCGACTTGGGCGCGGTGATCCAGGGCGGACTCGGTGTGGCAGCCAGCGCGAATCTCAACCTCGACGGATCCGCCCCAAGCATGTTCGAAGCCATCCACGGTTCGGCCCCGGACATCGCTGGCAAGGGGTGGGCTAATCCCGTCGGCGCAATTTTATCCGCCGCTATGCTGTTGGCCCATCTGGGCGAAACTCAAGCGGCACTGGCCATCGAATCCGCCGCGGTGCGCGTGCTCGGACAGCTCCCGGTGCTCGCCGGCCCGGATATGGGAATGGATACCACAGGGATCGCCGAGGCGATTGCGCTTCAGGTATCGCAGGACTTCGAGCAGGTGGGCGGCCAGTCGGTGATGAAATGTTTGGCCGAGGTGCGCTGAACGAGCTGTGCGGACCCGCGCTGTTCACCCGCCCGGAACGGGCCTGCTTGGCGATTCCCGCGCACCAAGGTGAGCCCGAACGACATGTGGCGGTAAGGATTCGTTTGCCGCTAAGTCATTGGCTGGTCAATTGCCGAGAGTAGCGTAGCCAGTCATGAGTCGGCTATTTGTAGCAATCGGGGATTCGTTCACCGAGGGTGTGGGGGACTGGGAACCTCGCCTGCCCAACGGTGTGCGTGGCTGGGCGGATCGCGTGGCCAAGCAGCTCTCCAAAGAAGATCCCGGGTGGCGCTACGCCAATCTTGCTATCCGCAGCCGCCGGCTGGACCGGATCATCGAAGAGCAGATCGAACCTGCCCTTGCCATGAACCCGGATGTCATCAGCTTCTATGCCGGTGGAAACGACATTCTGGAGTTCCGCAAGGACCTGGATGTGGTGTTGGCAAATTACACGGCCGCGGTCGAGCGGCTGGCAACCTCTGGCGCCCAAATTTTGCTTTTTACCGGCTTCGATATCCCGGTGCACCCGATGCTTGCTCCGTTTAAGCGGCGTAACTGGAAATTCAACGATCGTGTCCGGGAACTAGCACGTCAGCACGGGGATATGGTCACGTTGGTGGACTACTGGGAATGGGAGGTCTACAGCGATCGGCGCATGTGGGACGTCGACAAGCTGCATATGAACCGGGCCGGGCATCGTTACATGGCCATCAGGGTGCTAGAGATCCTAGGGGCCAATCACCAGCTTGCATTCGAAGACTTCGGCGATATCGAGCGGGTATCTCCGGTGCAGGCGGTGCGCCGCGACGTGGAGTGGCTGCGCCAGTGGGTCCTGCCAATGTTCGGTCGCAGGCTTCGTGGGGTGACCTTGGGTGATGAGCTCGAACCGAGATGGCAGCAACCGATCCGTCCGGCGGACGGCATGAAGAAGCAATACCGCAAGGAGCTGCAGAAAAGGACCAGGCAGCACTCCAGGATGCCGGATTAGCGAGATAAGCAAGCAGGGATCCCGTCGAGGCCCTCACGGACCAGCGACAGAACCCCGTCTAGCTGATTGTTGAACTAGCCGCCAGGGTTCTCCATGGCTTCTGGGCTCATCCATGCGATTTCCCAGACGTGTCCGTCGGGGTCCTTCACGGCTGCTTGGTACATTCCCGGGAACGGTTCGTCTGCCGCGCGGTAGATGCTCCCGCCGCCGGTCTGGGCATTGGCTACGAACTCGTCCACGCCCTCCCTGGTCTCAGCCGAGATGGCGTTGAGCGTCTCGCGGTGCGGTGCGCCCAGTGCGGGCACGTCTCCATCGACGAGGAAGCTGGCAAAGAATTCCTGGACCAGCACCATCACGGTGATGTTCTCGCTGATCATCCAGGAGGAAGCGTTCTCGTCAGAGAAGACCGGGTTTTTCTCGAACCCCAACGAAGCGTAGAAAGTGTCCGCTTTGGCTAGGTCAGCGGTGGGTAAATTGACGAAGATCATCCGGCTCATACTCAATACCTCGTTCGGTTGGGGGGAAGGCGCTTAATGCGCCCGGCATTTACTTTGCCCTACCAGGCCACGCGGAACAAGAGCCAAAGTATGCAAATTTTCGGGACGCAATTAGAGCCTTGATGCGAAACGGCCCCGATCCTCGTCACGAGGATCGGGGCCGTTTCCACACCGTCAACCGGGTAATGGCTGAAGGCATCCGCCGGAAGCTAGACAAGTGCCTTGGTGATTTCCAGGGGAATGCGGTCGCGGGTGTAGGTGATGTGGTCATAACCGTGTGGCTCTGGTTTGCCGTCTTCACCGATGTTCACGAACACAATCTTCTCGATGGTCAGGATGGATTCCTGCGTGAAGATGTTGCGCACCTCAGCACGCAGGGTGACCGAGGTGCGACCGAAGTCGATAGCAGTCAGGCCCATCTCGATGAGGTCGCCCTCCTTGGCGGAAGCGATGAAGTTGATCTCGGACATGAATTTGGTGACCACGTGCTTGTTGCCAAGTTGGATGATCGAGTAGATTGCCGCCTCTTCGTCGATCCAACGCAGCAAGCTTCCGCCGAACAGCGTGCCGTTTGCATTGAGGTCTTCGGGGCGAACCCATTTGCGCGTATGAAAAGTAATACCTTTAGCCATACTGAAAATGCTAGGTCAGAACGGGAGTTAACGCTGTAAGGCCGTGCACATTGTCACCGAAAACACACTTTGTTCCACGGTCAAAGCATCTGCAGCCCCACCGCGGAATCGATCAGCTGGGACCCTCGGTGCTGCGCAGCCAGTCGCACTCCGAATTGAAAGATGCCAACTGAGGTCGCTGTTGGTAGTCTCAAAACACGTAGTAGGAAACTAATGGCGCCATAGGCAAAGGCAGGTGAAGATGAACTATCCTTCGGAAGGGAATAATGAAACTATTCCTACCGACTTTGATGATGTCGAACAGCAGGTATCCACTGGTGACTTGGAGCATCAGCGCATCGACGAGCTCCTCAAAGAGGCCCATGAGCGCTATGCCGACGCAGATGACGGTCTGCTGGCCCACTACATCCCAGTTCTCGGCCAAGCCGATCCGAACCTGTTCGGCATTGCCATGTCCCACGTTCGCGGATCGGTGCATGAAGTTGGCGACTGCCGGCATCTCTTCTCCATCCAGTCAATTTCCAAGATGTTCGTCTACGCGCTGGTAGTGCAAGAGCATGGGCGCGAAGTCGTCCGCGAACGCATCGGAGTGAACAACACCGGAATGTCGTTCAACTCGGTGATGGCCGTTGAACTGAACAATGGACACCCGATGAACCCCATGGTGAACGCCGGAGCCATCGCCACCACGGAAATGATTCCCGGCAAGACCGCAGCTAAAAAGTGGGAGAACGTCAGAGAAGGGCTTTCGGCCTTCGCCGGCCGCGCGCTGTCCCTGGACGACGAGGTCTACCACTCCGAGTCGCTGGCCAACGAACGAAACAAGGCTTTGGGCCGTTTGCTCAAGAGCTACGGGCGGCTCGAGGGGGATCCCTTGGATGCCGTGGATACCTATACCAAGCAGTGCTCGCTGAATGTCACCGCCTATGATCTTGCCGTCATGGGAGCGACCCTCGCCGACGGTGGGGTTAACCCGGTGACCGGAAAACAGGTGGTGGATGCCGATGTCTGCCGTGACACCTTGGCCGCGGTGGCGTCCAATGGCCTCTACGAACGTTCGGGCGAATGGCTCTTTGAAATCGGCATACCGGCCAAATCCGGAGTTTCCGGAGGCATCGTGGCTGTAGCGCCCGGCAAAGGCGCCATCGGCGCATTTTCGCCGCCCTTGGATATGGCTGGCAACTCGGTTCGAGCGCAGCTGGCCATTGGACAGCTTTCGCGCGCCATGGGCTTGAACCTCTTTGCTTCTGCGCCGAATCTGGAACGCTGACTTTAATTATTCAACGCGATGGTAGCTCTATGTGGAGTTGTCTACTCGTCTAATAATTTTTAGACGATCGGTTCAAGACAGCCAGGCAATAGTCGGCGAATGGAGCTTGACGATAAAAGTTGCTATTTCGATATCCGCTAAATGCGCTACTCAGCACCGAATAAAACGAAAATAATTGTTCGTGATTCAGGAGGCGGCAGAAAACCTCACGAGAAATCTTCGATCTCGACCGAAGCCAAGAAGTCCTCGCGCTAAAGGCAGGTTGAATTTGCTCCTAAATACGCTTTACTGAAAGTAGGTGCCATCACAGGCACTCTTATTTTGAGGATGCGGAGCATATGAAGAAAGTAACTAAGGCGACGATAGCGGCCGTTGCCGCGGGTGCCCTATTGCTCGGCGGTGCCAGTACGGTGGCCCGCTGGCAATCACAGCAGACGGTAGACGCAGGCGTGGTTGAGACCGGCCATCTGAACCTGACCCTGGGCGCCGACGGCGTTTGGCAAGACATCAGCAACACGGAAGCGCCGGAGCCATTCGATCCTGAAACGCAGCAGCTTGTACCCGGGGATACGGTGACCTATGGCCAAACCGTCGCTATTGACGCCGAGGGCAAGAACATTGCCGGTGTCTTGAGCATTGCCGAAGCCGAGACCGTGCTGGGCGCTTTGGATGGTTACGTGACGGTGGGGCTTGAAGTTGACGCCTCGGCTGCTGGTATTACGGAAGAACCAGACGGCACGCTGAGTTTTGCCGAGCCAGGCACCTACAATGTTCCGGTGTTGATTACCGTTGCCTTTGCTGAAGGCGCCGTAGGCGACACCCCGCCATCGACCTATGACCAGCCTCTTGACTTGGGCGACCTGACCTTGACTTTGGATCAAGTCCGCTCCTAGGTAACGAACGCGGGATAGCCCCTATATGCCCAAGCCTCTGAAGTTTGCGTTGATAGCGGCCGTGCTTTTGGCGCTCGGACTGGGCGCCCAAGGTACGGTCGCTTCGTGGCGCGCAGAAAGCAGCGTGGATCCCGGAACGCTTCAGACCGGTTCCTTGATGTTGCTTGCCGGCGATGGCGAAAACGCTACGCAGCATTTCCAGTTCTTGGAGCTCGGCAGCGACAACCTTGTCCCGGGGCAATTCACGCAGGCGCCACTGGTTATCAGCAATGGCGGCACCAGCGATCTGGGCTATCGGCTGGACGGAGCGGTCAACGCGGCAACCTCACCAACTGCCGCCGATATTGCCTTGTCCGAAGCAAGCCAGCTGCGCATTCACGCCGGCATGTCTGCCTCCGCTTGCGAAGCTGGGCAGCCGCTCGCTGGCGAGCAACTCTATGCAGGTTCGCTAGGGGATGCCGCGGAGTTTGCAGCGCCCAGGGCGTTGCCAGCCGAAGGCGCTGGGGGCGAAGAAACACTATGCGTGCGAGTCTCGCTTCCTGCTGGCGCCTCCCAGGCAGCAGCCGGTGGAAAGCTGGAACTCAGGCTGGGCTTTGTCGGGCAGCAGCGATGACCGCGCAAACACGAGCGGAACTCAAAAAAGAACGTGAAAAGACGGGCCTGTTGTGGTGGAGCGGGCAAGTTGCATCTTGGCTTGCCCTCTTCGTTGTGCTGGCTTTGATCGCCGTCATGATCGTAATTCCAAAACTTGGCGGTGCCACGGCCTATACCGTGCTGACAGGTTCCATGAGGCTAGAGTTCCCTCCGGGGTCGTTAATCGTAGTGCGGCCTGCAGATACGGAAGAGATCCGGATTGGCGACGTGGTGACCTACCAGTTGAAATCCGGTGAGCCTGAGGTGGTTACCCACCGGGTCGTCTCCGTAAGCTCTACCTTGTCGGGTGAAACGCAATTCACGTTGCGCGGGGATGCAAACAACACCGATGACGATCCGGTAAGGCCAGAGCAGATCAGGGGCAAACTCTGGTATTCAATGCCATTGCTCGGTTTCATCAATTCGGCCATTTCCGGCCAGCAACGCACTTGGCTGACCTGGGCTGCTGCAGGGAGCCTGCTGGTCTACTCGATGATCATGTTCGCCGGAGCTTGGCGTGAGAAGCAACGAAAGGAACGGACATGACTCTTCGTCTTCACCCGGTCCTTTTGAAGGCCTCGGCCGCTGCACTCATTGCATGTCTGAGTGCAGCTCCCGTCCATGCTCGGGGTGATCAAGATATTGCCGCTGGCTTGAGCTATAGCAGTGATGGCAGGAATTTTTCACAGGCCCCACCGCCGTTGTTCAGCGGGGAGCCCGTTCTGGTGCCAGGCGATGAAATCATTGGCGCGCTGTGGATTCGAAACGACCGCGGCCAAGAGGTTGAAGTTAGCGTGCGACCCAAGGCATCAGCAGCGCACACCCAGATCTATTTCGAGACCATCGGCTTGTCGCGCTTCCGTCTGGAACCGGAGGAAACGGTCAAAGTGGGACTGCGCATGGGGCTGCCGGGGTCCGCGACGAACGGGTCGCAAGATCAGGAAAAGCGTTCCCTGCAGGTGCAGATCAACGCGGTCGAAACCGGCATAGGCAAGACACCGGAGCCCGAACCGTCGCAACCACCACGAGAAACCCACGCGCCCCCAGAAGATTCCCCCGAAAACGAAACGCCGGATCAGCGGGATCAGCTCAGTGATACCGGGTTCAGCGGAGGGGTAATCGTCTTGGGGATCGGTGCATTGGTAGTTGGATGCGCGGCCGTCATGCTCTCGTGGAGACAGAATCGAACTGAAGTAACAAAGGCTGGTGGCAAACGATGAGCACCCGATCTATTCGTATCAAGGCGATCCTGTCCATGGGAATCCTTGTGGGCTTTGGCGCGGTTTCTACGTTGGCTGCGTGGACAGGCACCGCCACCGCGACCTCCAATATCAGTTCCGCGACCGTGGCGCTTGGAGTCGGCGCAACGGCAGGTGCAGCCAATGCAACTACCTATCAGATGCCCATTACGGGCAATAATCTATATCCGGGCACCAGCTCCGCGTCTACGGTGGTTGTGAAAAATACGGGAACCATATCGGCTCCGTACACGGTTCAGGGAAAGATCACCGAATCAGGTGCTTCGACCTTGGGCGCGGGTCTGAACATCTCCGTAAAGATCGGCGCAACCGTTAGCGGCAGCGGCTCCAACGTCACGTGTTCAGGCGGGACGACCATAGTCTCCAAGAGCGCCGGTGCGCAGTTCAACGGTTCCTCGACTCCACGCTCTTTGGATTCTGGCGCTTCCGAGTTGCTTTGCATCCAATATTCATTGCCGACAACGGCTGCCAACTCACTGCAAGGCGCAACGACAAGCATTGGCCTGACCTTCACCTCAACGGTTGGTTCCTAGTATGAGTCTGCGAAAATCACCAACCGTTGAGAACAAGAACAAGAACAAGAACAAGAACAAAATCGCGTGCGGATGGCAAGGCTTGGTGCTTAACCTAGGTGCCGTACTTGGTTCTCTTTGCATTCTCATGACAGCGATGACTCTAATCTTCGGGTTCAAGCCACTGGTTTTTGCTTCGGGGTCGATGGCGCCGGAGATCCCGACTGGATCTTTTGGTCTAGCAGTCCCTACTCCGGTCAGTGAACTGGATCCGGGCCAGGTGGTTTCCGTCGTAGCAGCAGACCAAATGCGGGTTACCCATCGGATCCTGGAGAATACGCCGCTGGGACTCATTCTCAAAGGCGATGCCAATCCTGTAGCGGACCTGCAGCCGTATGCGGTGGAGAGCGCCGACCGGTTATTATTCAGCGTTCCAAATCTGGGGTACGTGATTAGTTGGTTTGGCCAGCCTTGGGCCTTCTTCGCTGGAGGGCTACTATGCGCGTATGTATTCTATCTAGCTTTCATTCGCCGAGGTGCGAATGATGGCGATGACTTGGATGATATCGATAGTCGTATTCGGCCTAGCGCGACTGGGAAACCAGACGATTCTAGGGATCGAAATTCTACATTGTTTACCTGGACCGGGCTAGTGGTCGTCCTTGCTTTAGCCGTGTCAGTGGGCTGGGCGGGCAGGGTTGAGTCAACTACGGCTGCTTTTGGTGCCACTGCGCAAGGGTCGGCTGCAGTAGCTACAGATGTAATGTCTGCTCCAGCGGGAACCAACTGCGCGCAATCAACGGTAGGAAACACCAATACGAGGAATCAGACGATCGACTTTACTTGGTCTGCGCCTTTGTCTGGATCGGTAGCACCTACCGGCTACTTGGTGAGTGTGCAGGTCAACAATGCTGATGGGACCCCGTCGAATACGAACCAAATTACGAATATTCCATTAGGAGCATCTGTTAGGCAACAAAGTCTCACTACGGTGGGCAGCTCCAGGATCCTCAATACGTTGCTCTCGCTCCTCGGGGATCTTCTAGGGTACGATCGCACGATCACGGTGAAAATATCTGCCACATATCCCTCAGGGTGGACGTCTGTGCCAATCGTTTTCAACAAGGTCCATGCGACGGCTGGGTTGTTGGGAACCTCGAAGAAATTGACTTGCACACTGCACTAGGAATCCGCTTTTTTCTGTTTGCCGGTCAGGCCTCGGAGTATGAACGTAAGCCCGTGAAAGAACGTCTGCTCGGCGCGGTTTGGTTCCTGTAGTCCCGCTGCTAGCGCCTCGGTGAATGCATGGGAGGACTGGGTGTCGGCCTCCCATACAGCGCGCGGCGCTGTAGCGTCCAGGGCCGAACCCAGGACGAACGAATCGATGATGGTGATCGCTTGCAGGCGTTCCTTCGGCTCAAAACCAGCCACGGCAAAAGCTTCAGCCAACGCGTCATAGACTCGCAGCGTTGTTTGATCCCGGACCGTATGGCTGGTGAAGAGTGGAATCAATCTTGGGTGCTTGGCGTAGGAAGCCCAATACTCCATGGCGATCTGGCGAACAGCCTCCTGCCAGTCAACCCGATCCAGATCGGGTAGCTGGATTTCTGACATGGCCCGCCCACGCATCAACTCAATGATCTCGGCCTTGCCCTCTACATGGTTGTAGAGCGAAGATGCAGTCACCGAGAGTGCTTTGGCCAGTTGCGGCAGAGTGAACTCACCGTGTGCGTCGACAAGCGTGAGCGCGGCGTCGGCAATCGCAGTGGTGCTGAGCTTTGGTTTCGACGGTCTAGCCATACGGACTTCCTTTGCTTCGAGACTCTTTGACTAGAGCATACACAGACTAAACGAAAACCATTCGTTAAAATCCTTGATTTTGGCGATGGGCTAGGTCTAATCTGAAAACGAATAGCATTCGTTAAATATCCCGAGGTGAACCAAATGCAAGAAGTCCTCGCCCTGAACCCACCGGTCTCCCCGGCGCGTGCCGGAGAAAAAGTGCGTGGTGACATCACCGTTGCCCTAGTGCAGCACCGCTGGCATGAAGACCGCCAAACCCTGGAAGCGGAGCTTGAAGATGGAATCCGGCGAGCTGCGGGCCATGGCGCACAAATTGTCTTCCTACCGGAGCTGACGCTGAGCAAATACCCGGCCTTCGTAATCCCGGATACGGCCGCCGCCGATGTGTCCGCAGAAGAGCTGTTGACCGGTCCAACATTTATCTTTGCCGCGCAGATGGCAGCCAAGCACCAGATCCACGTACATATTTCCTTGTTCCGCAAGGCGCCATCACGTGATGGACTGGGGCTGAACACCGCGATTGTCGTGTCTCCGGAGGGCGAACTGGTGGCGACCACCAATAAGCTGCATATTCCGCGGACCGCAGGCTACTACGAGGACAAGTACTTCCGCGAAGGCCCCAACGAGGAACCCTATCCGGTGCACCGCATCTCGGGCCTGAAAGACCTGGCCATGGGACTGCCTACCTGCTGGGACGAGTGGTTCAGCGAACCGCCGCGCATCTACTCGCTGGCCGGGGCCGACCTGCTGGCCTATCCCACAGCCATCGGATCCGAACCGGACCACCCGGATTTTGATACCGAACCGCTGTGGCGCCAAACCATTCTCGGCAATGGCATTGCCAACGGCCTGTTCATGGTCGTCCCGAATCGCTGGGGCGACGAAGGGGCGTTGACCTTCTACGGCTCCTCTTTCATCTCCGACCCCTATGGCCGGATTCTGGCCCGCGCCCCACGCAACGACTCAGCGGTGCTGGTCGCCAGGCTGGACCTCGATGCCCGCCGGGACTGGCTGACGCTGTTCCCATTCCTGCGCACACGCCGCCCGGAAACCTACGCAGCCCTGACCGAAGCGCGCGTTGAGAGTGAACTCGGGGAAGAGGAGCAGGCCAGTGCCTAACTACTTCATGCCCGCCGAAACCGCAGCCCACGAGCGGATCTTCATGGCTTTTCCAAGCGGAGGATACACCTTGGGGCAGAGCGAGGCGGAGGCGGAAGCCGCTCGCACCGCATGGTCCAACGTGGCCCGCGCGGTTGCCCGGTTTACCCCGGTGACGATGATCGTTGATCCAAGCGCACTTGCCGAAGTCCACCGCCATCTCGGGGAATCCGTGGACTTCGCGGTACGCGAGTTGGATGATGCCTGGATGCGCGATATCGGTCCAACCTTCGTACGTGATGCCGCGGGTGAACTCTTTGCGGTGAACTGGAATTTCAACGGTTGGGGCGCCCAAGCATGGGCAAACTGGGGAAAGGACAGCAAAATCGCCAGCGAAGTTGCTGCCCTGACCGAAACCAAGGTGCTAAGAGCGCTGATCACCAATGAAGGCGGCGGCATTCACGTGGATGGGGAGGGCACCGTTTTGGCAACCCGCAGCGTGCAGCTGGACCCGGGACGCAATCCGGGGAAAGCGGAAGCCGATATTGAAACGGAATTTGCCCGGCTGCTCGGTGCCACGAAGACCATCTGGCTGGAACGGGGATTGACCCGCGACAACGAAGAATTCGGAACCCGCGGACACGTAGATATCGTGGCCTGTTTTGCCGCACCCGGTGTGGTGCTCTTCCACGACCAGCAAAACCCCGAGCACCCCGACTTTGAGGTATCCGGGCAGGTGCGCCAGCAGCTTGAATCTGCAGTTGACGCCAAGGGGCGCAAACTCACGCTCATACCGGTACCGGCCCCGACGGTGCTCACGGACACCGAGGGATGGGTTGATTACTCCTACATCAACCATCTGGTCACCAACGCCGGAGTCATCGCCTGCACCTTTGGCGATCCGATGGATGCCCAGGCCTTGCAGATTTTGGCGGAGGCGTACCCCGGGCGGGAAGTGGTGGGGGTTGATGCCCGGGAGCTATTTGCGCGCGGTGATGGAATCCACTGCATCACTCAGCAGCTGCCAACTTAAGGTGGCGTGCTGGACGCAGAGAGTTCGGGTAAGTCGCAACGCAATTGCAGGAAAGACTATGTTGCGTAGGCTTCATATATTCTCTCGCAGTCCGGACAAATTTTCATATCTGATACGTCTTGCGATGGAACGAAGTTGAATCCGCAAATAGCTTGGCTGACTATTCCATAGACGTATGCGTCAGTGAGAATTCTCTGCCTAGCATAGTGCGCGTAGTGTGTGCGCGGCACTTCGGGTTTGTGCGTGTACGTGTCGATCGATGCGTTAGCTAAAGTTTCAGCAGCGAGGAGTTGTTGAATCTTCACTTCGGTGGTCTGAACAAGGTAGACCATATCTTTGCCGTTGTGTTCAATTATCTCCCAGTGTTCTTGAACTGGATCAATAAGACCAATCATGATGGGAACGACAACATCACGAAGCGTCGAGTCGGACCAATTTTTAGTATGGACGGTTAAAAATATGTCTGCGGGCAGCTCGTGTGGTGCCTGTTGATCTTCGACGCGTTCCACGTGGAAATCAACCACTAGCTCAGCGCCCTTGTGCGAGGGGTGGAGTGGGAGCGTAACTTCGACCTTATGATTTAAAGTAATCGACTTGCTGACTGAAGAGAGTATGGAAGCGGCGCAGCTGGCCTCCCAAGCTTTCTCCGTGGCATTTGCAACTTCAAGTTTTTGGAGTGTGTAGTCATCTGACGTCGGGTAAAGCGCTAAGAGAGCATGCCGTTTCATCAAATCTAGTTTTCGGTAAACGTTCGACTCGTCGCCTGCACGGCGAAGTCCAGCGAACAGTATCCACCATTGGGCATCCTGCTTGGGTTGAGTCACGAGTCCTCGCCATTGACCAGGTTTTAGCTCGCGCCAAGGAGTTGGCATTCCACAGGTAACTGCATGTTTGTAAACTATGTGCGAGTTGGCACATTCTGGATCACTTGTTGCCCAGTTTCCTGACTGGATAACGGGATGCTGGAGTTGGGAGAGTGGGCCGGCGTCTTTGAAGCGACCTTGTTTGACGGCTCTATATTGCTCCGGGTTTGCCCAATCATCTGGGGCCGATAGGCATTCATGCAGTACATACAGCGTTGGTCGAACCCCGACGAGTTGTGCATTCATCATGGCTTTATCCTACGTAGAGCGTCGAGTTTTGTTTAGTGACCATTTTGGTAATTCCAACGCCGAGTGTTGAGAGGCATTGTTCACAGCCGGTAGCTTCTCTCTTGCGGAAGCCGCGTTGGCCGAGATAAGCTAGTTTCAGTTGAGTCACTTGTGCTACCTAAGTTAGTTAGTATGGAATTCTGAAGGGCACGAAATGTCACTTATTGAGCTACCTCTAGCACCAAAAGACAAGACTCAAGATGTTCGTGCCGTTTTAGAGACTCTTGCCGATAACGAATTAGCTGACATGCTGATGCAGGTAGTTGGTCTTGTTGAAGAGGGCAAGAGCCTTGTCGTCAGGCGATCGCCTGACGCGGAGGTCTCTCCGAAAGAAGCATCTGAAATGGTGAACATGAGTCGAACTTTTATATGCCGCTTATTGGACCAGGGGGTCATCCCTGAACAACCACGGGTTGGTACACATAGAAGAATCCTCGTAAGTGATTTGGAGGAATTCATGAAAAACCGTGGCCGCGCATCACGCCATTTCGCTAAGTCGTTGGCGCATGCAGAGGATTCCAAAGCGCAACTTGTGCGCGACATTGCTGGGGTTTCCCGTGAGGAAGCTAGTAAGTTTGGCTATTAGTTCTATGACGTATTAGACGACGAAAATGATCTATTGGTATCGCTAGGAGAACTAGCGCCAATGCTGGTGTTTTGGTGAATCCGAACGAATCGGATTCACCAAAACGCGTTTAATGGGCCAACAGCGCGTTTGGCTGCAATACCCAGCAGCAGCCGGACCCCTGACAGGAGAGCTAGTCCAGCCCGACCTGACGGCGCCGCTCCAGAAATACAGGACGGGTGATCCTGCGGTTCGCGGCGAAAATCGGCTCGGTGCTGCAGGCTCCGGTGGCCAGATCGGCCAGATGCTCGCCGATGGCCGGCACAAACTTAAACCCATGCCCGCTAAATCCAGCACCCACGGTGATCGGTCCGAAACGGTCCAAAATGAAGTTCTCGTCTTCGGTATTGGAATAGGTGCAGGAGACCGTCTCAAAACGTTCGGGGTCAACACCAGGCAACCAGCGTGCGGCATAAGCCTGCAACGCCCGAATTTGTTCGTCCACGAGCTCATGCGGGCGGGCATTCGGGTCAACTATGCGGCCCGAGCCGTGCCAGCCGACCTTGATTCCCTCGCCCGGAGTGTGCATTCCATAAATCGGGCCGTAGACCGGGGAACCGGTATCACGTGCGGGGTCCAAGCAGTGATTGAACCCGGGCCACCGAGCAGGAAGCGGGGTTTGCGTGAAATGAACCGGGTGCTCTTCGGTGACATGGATCCGTGGAAGGCTGATGGCTTCCCCGAGGAGCGACCGGCTCCATGCCCCGGCGGCCACGATGACATGGCGTGCTCGCAGGGTTGTGCTCCCCGCAGGCTCCTCCAGCTGGATGCTGACAAGTTCCTCGGAGATCACTTCCAGGGCCGACACACGCCGATTGTGGTGAATCGCGGCCCCGGAGTTCAGCGCCAGGCGTTGCAGCGTCGAAACGGCAAGACCGGCATTGATCTGGGCTCCTGCGGGAATATACAGAGCCTCGGTCTCAAATTTCATCCCGGCAAAACGTTCTTCGGCTTCTGCCATGCTCAGGGACTCGCAGTCGAATCCGGCCGCGCCGAGACTGCGTTGGATCCGGCGTTGCCCGACTGGATCGCCGTGGTTCACCAACCCGGTGCGGTTCAGCAGCTTGGTGCCACCGGACAGGGCAACCTCGTCCCACAGGAGGTTCGCGCGTTGCAGCAACCGCACATAGGGGGCTTCCGCGTAGGCCGGATTGAAGTTGCGGGTCGCCCCATGCGAGGCACCGTGCAGATGGCCCGGCGCATATTGCTCGACCATGAGCACTTCGCGGCCGCGTGCGGCTAATGCGTGGGCGGCGGCCGAGCCCATGGCTCCGCCGCCAATGATCAGATAATCAACGTCGATACTCACGAGACCAGCGTAGAACGAGGCAGCGCGGAATTCGTATTCTGAGGTCGCGCCCGGGTGCACTAACGTAAAGCAATAGGGCGCGACTGCGTTCGGCGCAGGAACTGGAAGGCAGCAACTATTGGATACGCTACAACTCGGCGCATTGCTCGGATTGTCCGCGGCCGTTTTTGTGGGGGCTTCTACACAGCGAATCTCCGGAATGGGATTCGCGCTGGTTGCTTCACCATTTCTGGTGATGGTTCTCGGGCCTCACCACGGGGTCATGGTGGTCAACTTCCTCGGAGCCTGCAGCAGCTTTTTGATTCTGATCCAGGTATTCAGGGACGTTGAGTATAAGAAGATCTTGCTGATGCTCATTCCTGCGGTCATCATGACTCTTCCCGGCGCCTGGGTTGCCGCGCGTTTGGGCGGCCCGTGGCTCACCATCGGGATTGCCTTGATGGTCATCCTTGCCCTGGGCTCGAGCTTCCTGGTGCGCAATCTTCGTACCGCGCAAAGCAAGGGGCTGGCAATCGGGGCAGGTGCCGTTTCCGGATTCATGTCTGTTACCGCCGGAGTGTCAGGTCCGGCCATTGCTGGGTACGCGGTGGCCAGCCGTTGGCCGCAGGCGAAATTCGCCATTTCGGTGCAACTGTACTTCTTTGTTCTGGCCGTCGCTTCGCTGCTGGCCAAGGGCGGAGTTCCCGAACTACATTGGACGCAGTGGGTGAGCTGCCTGATGGCGATGGTTGGGGGAATACTGCTGGGCAACTTCCTCGCTCCCAAGATTCCGGAGAGGTTTAGCCGCTTGTTCGTTATTCTCGTCGCGTTTGCCGGGGCCGTGACGCTGCTGGTCAACGGGCTAACCCAGGCGCTGGCGTAGGCAGAAACTGGCTAAAAAGTCTATCAGTGAGATAATTGCTACCGTGCGGACCGATCAGAGCATTCAAAACCATGGCAAACCGGCCACAGAACTAGACGTTGAACGGCAGGCATTGTGGGCAGGCTTTATCTGTTCAATCCTAGGATTAATAGTCGGGCTCATCCTGTTCGCAGGTAATCGCCCGGCTCTGGCCGGTGGGCTATCCGTAGGTGCCGTCGCCGCTTCAACCGGAGCGGTGGCAGCAGCACTGGCCAGTGCGGTGGCCTTTCGGCGGTTGCTGCTATCACGCGAGCCGTGGCTCGGGCGGATCCCCAGGTGGCGTCAGGCAGTCGCCCTGAGTGGGCTGGTTTTAGTCCATGCAGCGAGCACGGTGATGATCTTGATGGTGGCTTTCCACCTGATGCAGCAGGCGTTTTTTGGACTGCGCGTGGATATGCTTGCCGGCTCCTTGCTTGTCAGCGGCGCGACGGGGGTCAGCGCCTATCTGTGCTTGGTTGCCACGGCTCGGACAAATGCCGAAACTCTGTCGGTGGTTCTGGGTATCTTCATGGCCTCGGGAGTCGTCATCAGCATGCTGCTCGCCGAGGACCGAGGCTGGTGGCAGTCGATGTTCTCTTCCCTCGGTACCTATGACGCGGGGATTGGTTCCTTCTGGACATTCAACACGACGTTGGTGGTCTCCGGGCTCGTGCTGATGGCCTTTACCGAATTTATGACCAGAGATCTTGCAAAGCTCTCACGGACCTATAGGTGCCGCCCGAGCTTGGAGAAATACCGGATTGCAAAGCATCTGCGCCCGCGTCCCGGCGTTGTCCGCTGGTGCCTTTTGGCGGTGGCCCTTGGTGTTATTTTGATCGGGGTAGTTCCGGTAAATGTTGCCCCCGAGGTGCATGCTGCTTTTGTCCGGTTGGCGGCGGCCGGGATGATGCTGCTCCTGACGGGGACCACGGTGCTTCTTCCGGGATATCCGGTGGTTTTCCATCTGATGTCGCTGACGGCACTAGGAGCTTTATGGCTGGCCTTCTTGCTGTGGCAGGAATGGAACTACTACAACCTCACCGGATTTGAACTTGCCGTGGTCGCAATTCTCTTCACCTGGATCTCGGTGTTCATCCGAACAACTTCGGCATTGATCCACGACAAGCAACAGCAACTTCGCAAGGAAAAGCGGACGCGCAGGCGTGCGCAGCGTGAACAGCTGGCCGGTGCGCAAGATCCGGCGGCCGCAAATATCGATCCGCATTCAAGCCACGGCGAAATCCGCCGTAATGGGGAGGACGCAGGTTTCCAGAGTCGATAGCCTTGAAATATGTTGATCTCCGAAAAGCTGTATTTGCTACTGACCAAGGACGACGGCCGCCCAGAGACGGTGATGAGCTCCTATGGGTACGGAATGAACGCCGCGGTCATTGCTGACCTGATCTTGGGTGGACGAGTAGGCCTTACCGAAGACTCGAATCCGCGCATCACCATCATCGGAGCGGGGCCGATCGGGGACCCGGTATTGGCGCACTCCCTGGAAAAGCTCGAGGGCAAAGACGGCACAAGCCTGGATTCGGCCGTTGCGATCAACCGACTGTGCAATATTCGCCTAGTGACGGATTCTTTAGCCAAGCAAGGACTTGTGGAACACGGGGAACGCAGCTTCTTTGGTCTGGGCAAGGGGAATGTGAAAGTACTGAACGGGCAACTGGAACGCCAATTCCGTTTCGGGCTGCGGTCGGTGCTTCAGGGGCAGCGGGAGGCCGAAACCCACGAGGCAACGCTGCTATCCATCTTGCAAGGCATGGGCGTAGTGCCTAATGTCCTAGCCGAGGAGATCGAACCGCTGAGCGCTGCAGAGTCCAAGCATCGGATCAAGGAAGTCGCCACGGACTCCCGCGCCGGGGACGCGGTTCGCAAAGCAGTGGCAACGATGAACAGCGCGGTCGCCACGACCACCATCCTTCCGGGGTCTCGCTGAGAAGCTTGCAGCTATGCGGGCTGCTCGACTAAACCGGCTTGCATCACGACGTCAACCGTGGCCTGGAAGTGCTTGCGCAGCAGCGCGCCGAGTTTCTGCGCATCGCGAGCAAGGGCCGCATCGAGAATATCTGCGTGCTCCTGCTCGACATCGCGCGCCACCGCCGCTTGTGACGGCGCGGCCCACCGGCGATAGAGCTCCGTGAAATTTGCCAAGTCGGTGGAGAGCTTCAGCATCGGTTGGCACTCGCACGGAGCCAAAAGCTGATGATGAAATTCGCGGTGCGCAGCCGACCAGAGTGGGTTCACCCGATCCGGATCTTCGGGTAGACGGCGTGGGGTTCGTGAAAGTTTATGGTGCGCGGCGATGAGCCCGGATTCCCAGGCTACGGTTCCACGTTCCACGGCCAGCCGTGCCGCGAGCGCCTCGGTGGCGCAGCGAAGCTCGGTAATGTCTGCCAATTCTCCAAGGTTGAGATCTGGAACAAAAAATCCGCGATTGGGGCGGATGGCAACAAGGTTTTCACCGGCTAAACGGGTCAAGGACTCGCGAATGACGGTGGTGCTGGTGCTGAATTGCTCGGCTAACGTGGTGGGCTGCAAGCGATCTCCCGGTGACCAGAAGCCGTCCAGAATGGTGCGGCGAATTCCTTCGAGCGAATGCATAGATGCCTTTGCCACGCGGGCCTCTTTCTTATTGGTGAAACCTTGAGCGCAAAATCCAAGATAATCATATTATGTCCGACTACTCAGAGTATTGAGCGATTTCATTTCTTCGTGTTCGTCCTGTGTTTCGCTGCACCCTTTACGTAGCGTGGCGGTAGGCCTAGGCTCGGCTCATGCCAGTGATGCTGCGTACTATCCAGACCGCCGTACCAGAAACGCTCCTTCGCCAGGATGAAGTCCGTGATGTCTTTGCACTGCAACCGGGGCTGTCCCGGTTGGGTCAGCGGCTGATCGCCACCTCCTTCGATTCCTCGGCGATCAACACCCGCTACAGTTGCGTCAAAGACTTCGATGCCCACCACCCGCCGGCCAGCGCGTTGTTCTACGACGCGGGCACGCAGCAACTGCACTCTCCGAGCACCGCCACCCGCAACCGCGAATATGCCGCCCACGCCCCGGCACTCTTTATCGGAGCCGCGCAGAAAGCCCTGGACGACTGCCCGGATCTGACACCTGCGGACATCACCCACGTCATTACGGTCTCCTGCACCGGTTTTTATAACCCAGGACCGGACTACCAGATTGTGCGCGCGCTGGGTCTGAAGCCCAATACCGTGCGGCACCATCTGGGCTTTATGGGTTGCTATGCGGCTTTCCCTGCACTTCGTGCGGCTAGGGATTTTTGCCTCGCGGATCCGCAAGCAACGGTGCTGGTGGCCTGCGCGGAACTTTGCACCCTGCATGTGCACAGCTCGAACGACCCGGACACCATCATGGGTTCTGCGCTCTTTGCCGACGGAGCCGCGGCGGCAATCGTCACCGCACACGGCGATAGCGGATTGAGCATGGACGCCTTTGAAACGGTGCTCACCCCGGTCGGCGAAGAGGCCATGGCATGGAATATCGGGGACGAAGGCTTTGAGATGGTGCTCGGAACCTATGTTCCGCACATCATTGATGAGCATATTAGCGGCGCCTTGGAACCGCTCTTCGCGAAGGCTTCCATCCCGGAAACGACCTTCGCCCAGATCAAGCATTGGGGGATACACCCCGGTGGCCGAGCGATCCTGGACCGCGTCCAGAATCGCCTCGAACTCAGTGATGCCCAATTAGCCCCTGCCCGAAAGGTCTTGGCCGAATACGGAAACATGTCCAGCGCGACGGTCCTGTTCGTGCTCAAGGAAATCATGGATGATCGGCAAGCCAGCTCGGGCGAACGCGTCTGCGCCATGGCTTTCGGTCCCGGACTGACCGTGGAAACCGGGCTCTTCACCCTGCACGGGACGGCTGAATGACGGGTCTGCGGCGCAGCATCGGAGCCAGCGAGGAAATGGATCGACCGGATTGCGACCCTGCATTGCTACGCCGGACCTACGCGCAGTTTCCGCTGGTAAATCGGGTTGTCGCCGGATGGCGCGGAAACTACGCGCGCTTCATCCGTCCCGTGCTGCGCCGCCGGCCCGGAACAAGAATTCTGGATGTGGGCTGCGGGGGCGGCGACATCGCAATGAATCTGGCCCGCTGGGCGCTCGCCGATGGGTTTTCGACTCAGATTCTCGGGATAGATCCGGATCCGCGCGCCATCGACTACGCCCGCCGGGCTCTGCGCCAGGCGGCTCTGCCGGAGGGCGTGGTGCAATTCCGTGAGACTACCAGTGTGCTGCTTGCCGCCGCCGGGGCGCAGTTTGACGTGGTGCTCTCCAACCACCTGCTGCACCACCTGGAAGCGGGCGAATTGCAGCAGCTGCAGGTGGACACCGAGCGGCTGTGCGCCGGGATCGGCCTGCATAGCGATATTCGCCGCGCCAGAGCGGCATTGCTGTTGTTCGGCACGGCAACGCTGCCGTTGGCCGGTACCTCGCTGATCCGCCGCGACGGGCTGGTCTCCATCCGGCGCAGCTACACGCCAGCGGAACTGGCTGCTTTGGCCAGGTCTGGCTGGGAGGTGCAAGCACAACGGACTTACCGCAATGTGCTGCTCTGGAAGTCAACCGGCAGTGGATGAGGTAGCGATCATCGGAGCCGGGCCGGTGGGATTGACCCTGGCGATCCTGTTGGCCCAACGAGGACGGAAAGCCACGGTATACGAGAAGCGAACCGAACTAGCCGGGCATTCACGAGCGATCGGCCTGCATCCGCCGGCCCAGCAGATCCTTGAACTGGCGGGGGTAGGCCCGCAGGCGCAGGAATGCGGAGTCCCGATCCGCCGCGGCATCGGAGTTTCGGCGGGCCGCATCATTGGCATCATGGACTTCGCGGTGATCGGCGGGGGCTACCCCTACGTCTTGTCATTGCCCCAACAGGTCACCGAGACGCTGCTGCGCGAACGCTTGGCGGAGCTTGCTCCGGGCACACTGGTCTCCGGGGCCGAGTTCACCGGCCTTCGGTCGCAGTCGCCGGACGGGGTGGAATTCACCGCCGGCGGTACCTCGCACCGAGCCCGATGGCTGGTCGCAGCCGACGGAGTGAACTCGTCGGTGCGCAGGAGCCTGGCAGTGCCATTCGGCGGCAGAGCTTTGCCCGACGCCTACCTGATGGGAGATTTTCCGGATACCACGCAGCTGACCCACACCGCCGCCCTGTTTTTGCACCCGGCGGGGATAGTGGAATCTTTCCCCTTGCCTGGTTCCCTGCGTCGTTGGGTCCTGCGTGTGGACGGCCAGAGCTCCGGCAGCTCGGCCGCCGACGTGGTTGATGCCCTCTGCCAGCGGGTGGGATTTGTGCTTGACGCCGCGAGCTGCACCATGCACAGCCGGTTCGCTACCGCCAACCGGCAGGTTGCCTCGATGGTCCATGGGCGGGTGGTATTGCTCGGGGATGCCGCGCACCAGATCAGTCCCATTGGGGGACAGGGACTCAGCCTGGGATTTGCCGACGCGCTGGAGCTGGCTGGGCGGTTGGCTTCCAATGCATCCTTGGCCGGTTTCTCCGAAACCCGATTGCAGGCCGCGCGCAAGGCGGGTTCGCGCGCGCAGCTGAATATGATGCTGGGCCGGCCGTTGCCATGGTGGCTGGCATCGGGGCGCGATGCCCTGATTTCACGCCTGGCAGCGAGCCAACGCCTCCATGACGGTGCAGCCCGCAGCTTTACGATGACCCCTCGTGGAGGTCCGGGAAGCAGCTGATGTCCAGCAGAGGGCCGCTGGTTCTCTCCGAGGTGGAGGGCGCTGGAGGCCTCGGTGCCATGCGTGCCCAAACTCACCGCCAACTTCCAGTGGATACGTGAAACAATAGGTAGTAATGACTTCCAGCGACTCCACCACACTTTCCGCCGTTGAACGCAAGGCCCTGCGCACCGAGCAGGCCGCTGCCCAGCGCGCCCAGCAGCTGCGCATCTCCAAGTCCCGAGCCGAGGCCGAAGGCCGCGCCCAGGTCGTGCCAACGGCCGAAGGATGGAAACAGGAGATGGGCGCCGATGGCCGTCCAGAACTGCAGTTCGCCACCAAGCGCCGCGTCGCCCAGCCGCCAACGCACCTGGCGGACCTGAGCCTTGCCGAACGCCAAGCGAAGCTGAAGGAACTAGGCCTTCCGGCCTTCCGCGCCAAGCAGCTTTCGACGCACTACTTCACGCACTACACCACCGACCCGGAGAAGATGAGCGATCTTCCCAAGGAGCGCCGTGCGGAACTGGCCGAGGCCATGTTCCCGAAGCTGCTCACCGAGGTCAAGCGACTGACCACCGATGACGGCAAGACCATCAAGTTCCTCTGGCGCCTGTTCGACGGTTCGCTGGTCGAGTCCGTGCTCATGCGCTACCCGGGCCGCATCACCCTATGCATCTCTTCGCAGTGCGGCTGCGGCATGAACTGCCCATTCTGCGCCACCGGACAGGCGGGGCTGACCCGCAACATGTCCACCGCGGAAATCCTGGACCAGATTGTCCAGGCGAACCGGGTGATCGCCGAAGGCGGCCTCGGTGGCCAGAAGCATCCGGACGAACGCGTGGGCAACATCGTGTTCATGGGCATGGGCGAGCCGCTGGCGAACTACAAGCGCGTGATGAACGCGGTGCACCGCATGGTTGCCGACGCCCCCGAAGGCCTGGGCATGAGCGCCCGCGGCATCACCATTTCCACCGTGGGTCTGGTGCCTGCCATCCGCAAGCTGACCGAAGAGAATGTGCCGGTCACCTTCGCGCTGTCGCTGCATGCCCCGGACGATGAGCTGCGCGATGAGCTGATCCCGGTGAACTCACGCTGGAAGGTCGACGAGGCGCTGGACGCCGCGTTTGACTACTATGTGAAGACCGGACGCCGCGTCTCCATCGAGTACGCGCTGATCAAGGACATGAACGACCATGAGTGGCGTGCCGAGCTGCTGGCGAAGAAGCTCAACGCCCGCGGTCGCGGCTGGGTCCATGTGAATCCGATTCCATTAAATCCGGTACCGGGCTCCATCTGGACCCGCAGCGAGAAGGACATCACCAGCAAGTTCGTGCGCCGCCTGGACAGCCTCGGCGTACCCACCACGCTGCGCGATACGCGCGGCAAAGAAATCGACGGCGCCTGCGGGCAGCTCGCAGCCGACGAAGACTAAACATCTGTGACTAGGGCCTTTGCTTCACGTGAAACACGTGGAGCAAGGGCCCTTTTCGCGTTTAGGGGTGCCGGCAATCTGGCGCGCGGCCTGTCCGGAGACGCTATTTCTGGGTTCGCCGGTCGGGGCGGGCTCCGCGAACACCGGCAGCCGCCAAGACACAGGCGCCGGCTCAGCAAGAGCAACCGCGGCCAAACCGGTAGGGTTCAGATATGGCCGTTTCAGACCCACTCTTTTTAGACAAGACCAATCCCGAGTTGTGGAACTCCATGGGGAAGTTCTCCAACCAGCTTGCCAAGACCTACCGGGCAGCCGGCATCAGCGACCGGACAGCCGAACTGATCAACCTTCGGGTCTCGCAGATCAACGGCTGCGCCTACTGCCTCGACATGCACACGCGCAAGGCGCTGGAAGCCGGAGAGCGCATGCAGCGCATCGTCTTGCTCAGCACATGGGATGAATGCGGCGGACAGTTTGACGAGCTCGAATGCGCGGCCCTTGCCATCGCCGAGGCTGCCACGGATCTGCCCTGCCCGGAGGAACGCATCGCCGCCGTAGCTTCGGCACGACTGCTGCTCACCGATGAACAGGTTGCCGCGATCCAGTGGATCGCGATTTCGATGAACGCTTTTAATAGAATTTCCATTCTGTCCCGCCACCCGGTCAAGGAACGGGCGCTTGGAGCGGAGAACGCCCAGTGAAGGTATCTGCTCGCGGACAGGTGCCGCCCTTTGAAGTAATGCAGATTGTTGATTCGGTGGCCACCATGCGCACCGCCGGACATGATGTGATCTCGCTCTGCGTCGGCGAACCCGGTGGCGGGGCACCGGCCGCGGTTAATGAATTGGCTTCGAAGCTCCACGCCGAACATGCGGATTTCGGGTACACCTCCACCACTGGCTTAGCCGCAACAAGGCAGGCGCTAGCCGAGCACTACCGCCTGACCTACGGGATAGAGATTCCCGCGAGGAACTTCGTCATGACTGCAGGTTCCTCGGGCGCATTCCAGCTCGCGTTCTTGGCGGCCTTTGATCAGGGAGATATCGTCGCATTGGCGCGCCCTGGGTACCCGGCCTACGCAAATATTCTGCAAGCCCTTGGGCTGCAAGTTGTTGACCTGCCCACCGGACCCGAGCAGCGTTTCCAGCCGACGGTGGAACTTCTCGAGGCGGCGAAGGCGCAACACGGACGCCTCGACGGGCTGGTGATAGCTTCGCCGAATAACCCCACCGGCACCATGTTCAGCGCCGCGGAGCTTGAACGCCTTGCCTGCTGGTGCGAGGCCAATGGGGTGCGGCTGATCAGTGACGAGATCTATCACGGAATCGAGTTTGTTCCCGAACGCAGGGGCCATACCTCTTGGGAATACTCCCAGACCAGCATCGTCGTCTCGTCTTTTTCCAAATACTGGGGAATGACCGGCTGGCGTTTGGGCTGGATGATCGTCCCCGACGATATGCTCGCCGTGGTGGATGGCCTAGCTTCCAACCTTGCCCTTTGTGCGCCGGCGCCCGCGCAACGCGCCGTCCTGGCGGCCTTCGAACCAGCGAGTCTGGACGAAGCCGAGAGCCGGGTAGCCGAATTTGCGCGCACCCGTGAGTTGGTGCTCCGCAGCATGGAAAAGCTTGGCATCTCCCAGGCGGCCCCTGCCGATGGCGCGTTCTATCTCTACGGAAAACTGCGCCCGGCGGTGCTCGAAAAGTTTGGTTCGGCCTCTGGGTTCTGTGCCGCGGTCTTGGAAGAAACCCATGTGGCGCTCACCCCCGGCGGGGACTTTGACCCATTTGCGGGGCATCTCTATATTCGGCTTTCTTTCGCTGCGGGCTACCATCGTGTCGCCGAAGCGCTGGATCGAATCGATGCATTCCTGAAAAGGAATATTTAGCAAAGGGAGTTTATACACAGTTCGCCGTTGCGGGGCAACGCGTTGAACAAGCAGGCCCGAAGCTGGGATGAATCAATGTCCGCCGCCCAGCTTGGAGTCCACCATGCGCGATCTTCCGCTACCCGTTGAACACGAATGCCTTGCCTGCTACCTCTATCGGGTAGCCGAGGACGTCCCCTGCGAAGGTTCGCTTCGCATGCTCAAATATTACCGAGACCATTCGGCGCCCCGAGCCACCGCGCTGGAACGCAAGATCAAGCTGCTGGGCGGATACTGCGATTGCGAGGTTCTCATGAACGCACTGCGGCCGGCTACCACCGAGGCGGTCAGAGCCATGGACCACGGGGCCGATTTGGTCTGCAAAGGGGTACGCCGCGGCTGTATTCAACCCTGCGAGCAGTGGTTGATACGCCGCGGCGTGCAATGGGCTGGCGGACAATTCCGCAGCCGGGGTGCTAAAAGCTCTTAGTCGTCGATTGCGTCAGACCGATTCGCTGCCTTCTTCTTGGACGCCATACGGGCCTTGAGAAGTTCCACGAAGATCGGGATGACCGAAATCAGCACGATCAAGATGAAGATGATGTCTACGTTCTCTTCGATCCAGCTAATCTGGCCCAACCAGTAACCCAGCAGGGTTACGCCGACACCCCAGAGCAGCGCGCCGACAAGATTGTAGAAAACGAAGGTCTTGTGGTTCATTTTGGCGACGCCGGCAATCACCGGCACGAAGGTACGAACCACCGGGACGAAGCGTGCAAGGATGACCGCGCGTCCACCGAATCTCTCGAAGAATTCGTGCGCACGTTCCACGTTCGCCTGGGAAAAGAAACGAGAATCGGGCTTTTTGAAGATCGCGGGGCCAGATTTCTTACCTATGATGTAGCCCGTTTGGTCTCCGGCGAAGGCGCAAACGAAGATCGCGAGGGCAAAAAGCCACAGCGAGATATCCAGAGTTCCCGAAGCAATCAACAGCCCCACGGTGAAGAGCATTGAATCCCCTGGCAGGAAGAACCCGACAAGCAATCCGGTCTCGGCAAAGACGATGCCGCACACCAGCAGCATGACCCATGGGCCTAAGGCTGGGTCGCGGAGGAAGACGTTGGGGTTCAACCAGTCGGGGAGAAACGCGGCTCCCATGGTTGGTGTCCCGAACTCGGTCATAAGCGAGAGGAAAGGAGAAAGATCTAGCACGGTAAAAGACTACGGGAAATCACTGGGAGTTTCCCTGCACGTTAATGCAGATCACAGACCGAAAGTGCGTGGAGAAACGCCGAAATTACATCCTGACAGGTGCTTACCGAACCTTTGCGCTAGCTGGCGCACAGGTGGAGTGTGGCGGCACAGCGCCAGAGCCTATCGGCAAGATCACAGCCAACTCGTCCCTATGCTGGCACCGGGCGGGGCAACGTCTACCGAGGCGCCACCTCGTTCGTTCGAGGTCAGGCGGGCGAGCATGACCCATGACAACCGTCATGGGCGGGACGTGACTTTCTACTCTGTGCACAGCACCGGAAATTTAGAAAAATAAGAGTATGAAAACGCTGAACCGAACCGACGCTGTCACGCTGACGGGGCTTCACAAGACTTTCACGACACCCCGTACCAAGGTCGAAGCCGTTAAAGGCATCGATCTAACCATTCACACCGGACAAATCGTCGCCCTGCTGGGGCCGAACGGTGCAGGGAAGACCACCACCGTGGACATGATCCTCGGGCTGACCGCGCCAACCGCAGGAACTGCCCAGGTACTTGGCCTGGACCCGCACAAGGCGGTGTCCAGCGGCCGGGTCTCCGCAGTATTGCAAACCGGCGGACTGCTTCGAGATATGACCGTCTACGAAACGATCAAGGTCATCGCGTCCATGCACCAAGTTCATGGACGAATCGACGAAGTCATGGAACGAACCGGACTAACCCCGATCGCCAAGCGCCGCGTCGGCAAATGCTCCGGTGGTGAACAGCAACGCATCAAATTCGCTCTCGCGCTCTTGCCCAACCCAGATGTGTTGATCCTGGATGAGCCCACTGCGGGGATGGATGTGATGGCTCGCCGCGAATTCTGGAACACCATGCGCAACGAAGCCATCGACGGGCGAACCATCATCTTCGCAACCCACTACCTCGAAGAGGCACAAAACTTCGCCGAACGCACCGTGCTGATCAGCCGCGGCGCGGTGGTCGCGGACGGGGCAACAGAGCAATTACGGCAGATGATCTCCGGACGCAAGGTAGTCGCGACCATGCCGGACACGCGAAGCATCGACCAGCTCATGAGCGAAGAAGCCAAGCCCGAGATCGAAGAGCGGTCAGGGATGCGGGTGACCTTCCGCTGCCAGGACTCGGACGGGCTGGCACGAACACTTCTGACCCGGTATGGCGCCTATGATCTGGAGATCTCCGCGCCAAGCCTCGAAGACGCTTTTGTTCAGTTGACGGAGGACGCATCATGAATCCCACATATGTCGGTGTCGAGTTCACCCGAAACATTCGAGATGGCTACAACCTGTTCTTCTCCCTGTTGATGCCTTCGGCAATGTATCTGCTCTTCGGCAGCATCCCCAGTTATGGCGAGGAAGTCCTCGGGCTGGGAAACGTGAAGTTCTACATCATGGCTTCGATGGCAGCGTACGGGGCCGCGATCTCGACGGTTTCCATCGCCGGTACCGTTGCTACCGAATCCATGCAGGGCTGGGGGCGCCAGATCGCCTTGACGAGAATGTCGCCGGCAACCTTCGTCTCCTCGAAGATGTTCGTGGCGACCACCATCGCGGCGATCTCCGCGGCTCTGGTCTACGCACTGGGTGCTGCGACGGGCGCCACCACCACAGAATGGTGGCTGTGGATCGCCGCCTTCGGCATCACGATAGTTGGTTCGCTGATGTTCGCTTGCTACGGCATCGGCGTAGGCATGCTCTTCAAATCCGAATCCGCGCTGGGCCTGGCCTCGGGATTGATGGTGTTCTTCGCGTTCTTCGGCAACGTGTTCATGCCGCTGAGCGGCTTGATGCTGGATATCGCCCGCTTTACCCCGATGTACGGCTATGTCGCGCTGGTACGTTTCCTGCAATTGCAAGATGTTCCGGCAGAAACCGGGTTCGCTCCCGATGCATTGTGGATCCCAGTGACTAATGTGGTGCTATGGGCAGCGTTCTTCGCAATCTTCGCCCTGATCGCAACGCGAAAGGCACGGGCACGGCAGTGACCGAACGTAGTCAGGCACAGGCCGACGTAGACCGGTTCTGGAGCAGATTCGGCTGGTGGGTATCGGGAGTGTGGATTATTTTCCTCATCTACCCGACACTCACCCTGCTCCAGGGGGACTTCCCGGTGGCGTTGCGGGTCCTCGGGTTGAGCCTGATTCTCGTGTACGCGGCCGCTTACCTTCGCGGCTACGGACGGTTCTCCTGGACGGTGGGCCACGGCGGCAGCGGCTCTTTCGAGGTATATGCCTATTTCGGCATTATGGCAGCGATCATGTTTGCGAGTATTCCGATCCTGCACGACGGCGCGTTGGGGCTGCTGCCATTCCTGACCTCATATTCGGCCTTTCTGCTCAAGCGCAAGGTCATGTACGTGACCTACGCGGTGGCACTGGTCCTGAGCTTCGGCCTTCCGCTGGCTTACGGCGTGTTCCTGCAACAGCTCTTCCTCACCGGGTTGAACGTGATGCTCATGGTGATTTACTTTGTCACCTCCGGGACGATCCGCCGGGCAGTGGCGGCAGACATGATCAAGGATGAATTCCTGGTACTCAGCGAGCAAGAACGGATGGCTCGCGACGTGCATGACGGGGTTGGCCATTCGTTGACCGCGCTGAATCTCAAGGCGCAGCTGGCGCTGCGGCTACTGGACGAAGGCGAAGTCCAGAAAGCTCGAAGCGAGGTTGAGCAGCTCAGCGAACTGGCGCTCACGGCACTCGATTCCGTGCGCACCACCGTGCATGGAATGGCCCGTGCGGATCTCGAAGGGGAACTTCAGGCCTTGGCGCAGGTGTGCGCCGATAGCGGCATTGAGTTTAATGTCGTGGGCCGGGCAGAAGCCATCCCGCAGGCGCTGCGTTCCCACGTTTCGTGGATCGTGCGGGAGTCACTGACCAATGTGTTGCGCCATGCGCACGCCAGCGGGGTCTGGGTTGGCCTATCTGAGCAAATGCTCAGTATCGATGACGACGGAGATGGCCTGCAGAATGCCAAGGAAGGCCACGGGCTACGCGGCATGCGTGAACGGGCCCGGCTTTTCGGAGCCAGTTGCACAGTGGGGGAGTCGAAGCTAGGCGGAACCAGCATTCGAATCGATTTCGGGGCTACGGGAGCAGATGCATGATCAAGGTGTTGATTGCCGATGACCAGCACCTGGTCCGCGGCGCGCTGGTGGCGCTGCTGAACATGGAAAATGACCTCGAGGTGGTTGCCGAATGCTCCGACGGAGACGAGGTGCTGGCCGCGGTGGCCGCTCACGCCCCGGACGTGGTGCTGCTGGATGTGCAGATGCCGCGCATGGATGGCCTCACGGCCGCCGGACTGGTTCGCGCGAAGCATCCGCAGATCAAGGTGCTGATCGTGACCACCTTCGACCGTCCGGGATATTTCAGGCAGGCATTCGAGGTCGGAGCCCATGGATTCCTCGTCAAGGACGCCTCGCCCGCCGAACTAGCCGACGCCGTGCGCCGGGTGCAGGCCGGCGGCAAGGTCATCGACCCGCAGCTTGCGATGCTGTCGGTTGAATCCGCGAGCAATCCGCTGACCGATCGGGAACGCGAGATCCTGGGGCTCGCGGCGGCCGGGAGCCCGGTCTCCAGGATTGCACAGGAAATACATCTGTCGGTGGGTACGGTGCGCAACCACCTGTCGAATGCGATCGGCAAGACCGATGGGTCGAATCGGATCGAGGCCGCGCGCATTGCCCAGGAACGCGGTTGGATCTAGCGGGTCGCGAAGTGGGTGATCAGGCCGATGACCCAGATGGAAGTGGCCAGCAGGACGCAGCCGAACTCTACAATGATTCCGATACCCATGGCCTTCAACGTCGCCCAGGAAGAGGCCAAGGCGCCACCGAACTTGCGGTGGCGAGCGGCCTCACCGAGGAACAGACCCACCGCAAAGCCGAGGAACAAGCCCACGACCGGAATGAGGATGGCGCCGGCGATCGCACCGAGCAACCCCCAGAAGATCGATCCTTTGGGGATCTGATGCTGTTTGAGCTTGCGCCCGGTCAGCACCGCGGAGGCCGACCAGCCTAAGGCGGCGATCAGCATGCCGAGTCCCGCCGCCCACCAGGAAGCGCCGGACCCCAGCAGCCAACCCCAGCCGAGAAGCGTCAAAATAGTGAGCAAGGAGCCGGGCAGGACCGGAATGATTGTTCCCAAGGCAGAGACGATCAGCAGTAATCCGGCAATAATGGTGTAAATAATCTGTGCATCCACACCCTTAGTGTGGCACGGTGAGCAGAGAATAACTTTTGGGCGCGTGCAGGATTTTTGAGGTGTTTGATGAGTCAGCAACAGCAGGGCCGCATCGGTGTCGAGATCAGCAACAACGTAGCCACGGTGAGCCTGGATAATTCGAAGCAGTACAACGCGCTGACCAAAGACATGTGTCTGCAACTCGTCGGCGCGTTTGCAGGGCTCTCTGCAAACCCCGAGGTCGCGGCCATCGTGGTGACCGGGGCCGGAGCGAACTTCAGCGCCGGCATCGCCATCGATCAAATGGATCTGGTGCTCTTTGACCAGCCCAGCGCAGATGGCCTGGTTAACCACTTTGATCTGGTGGACCACGCGATTACCAGCTGTCCCAAACCGACCATCGCGGTGGTGCGCGGCAATTGCTTCGGAGGTGCCTGGCAGCTGGCGGCCGCGTGCGACGTCCAACTGGCGGCGGACAATACCCGTCTTGCCATTACCCCGGCCAAGGTGGGGCTGGTGTTTCCCCGGCCCGGCATCGAACGCCTGGTGCAGAGGGTGGGCCAGAGCCGCGCGAAATACCTGCTGTTCAGCGGCGCCGGAATCAGCATGGAAGAAGCCTCCGAGTGGGGCCTGTTTACCCGGGTTGTACCGCTGGAGAAGCTGGATAGCGAGGCGGCGGCCCTGCTCTTCCAAATGTCAGCCAATTCGAACTTTTCGATTCAGCACACCAAGGAAGCCATCTCACTGACCGGCGAAGGAAAGCCGGAGCCACTGCTTGATGCCTACTGGGAAGAGCTGTGGCGGAAGAACGCGCGCAGTGAAGACCTCAAGGAGGGCCGAGCGGCTTTTGCCGCCAAGCGCCGCCCAGAATTCAGCTGGCGCTTCGAGGGAATCAACTAGCGGCGCAGCCCGCTGCCGGAGGCGTGCACCGGTACCTAGCCGCTGTGCTTGGCTACCAGCTCGCGTTTGAGAATCTTCCCGCTGGGACCCAGCGGGAATTCTTTCACGATCTCAATGTGCCTTGGATACTTGTAGGCGGCGATCTGTTCGCTGACCCATCGGCCGATACTTTCCGGGTTCAGGGTCGACCCGGGTTCCAGCGTGATCGAGGCCGCTACTTCCTGTCCGTGCTTTGCATGTGGAATGCCGTACACGGCCGCGTTGGAGATCTCCGGATGGCTGACCAGCACTTCCTCCACCTCGCGTGGGTATACGTTGTACCCGTTGCGCAGCACCATATCCTTGGTGCGGTCCATGATGCGCAGATAGTCTTCTGCATCTTTCGTGCCTAGGTCTCCGGTGCGGAACCACCCATCCACGACGGCCTCGGCGGTCGCATCCGGGCAGTTGAGATATCCGGAGAACAGGTTGTGTCCGCGGATCACCAGCTCTCCCAGCTCTCCGCGGGGAAGCAAACGGATTTCGTTCGGATAGGCAGGGTCGGCGATTTCCACTTCGACTCCCCAGATGGGGGTGCCGATAGTTCCGGGGCGAGGCTCGCGCCCCAAATGGTTGAAGGTGGCGGCCGGTGAGGTTTCGGTCAGTCCGTACGCCTCATGGATTCGAGCTCCGAAACGCGCCTCGAAGGCGTTCAGGACCGCTACCGGCAGCGACGCACCGCCGGAGACCGCATAGCGTAGCTTGGTTGGTTTATCGCTGCGTTGTTTGCCGGCTTCCAACAGTGCGACGTACATGGTGGGGACGCCAAAGAACAAGTCGATTTCCTGGTCCAAGACCAGGTCCAGGGCATCTTTCGCGGTGAATTTCGGAAGCAATACGAGTTCGGCACCGGCGCGGAATCCGGTGTTGAGCACGGCCGTTTGGCCGAAGGTATGGAACAGCGGCAAGCCGCCGAAGAGCTTATCGCCGGGGCGCATATCGATGGTTTCCAACAACAATGTGCTGGTCTGTTCGATCAACGCCAGGTGGGTGCCGAGGGCGCCCTTTGGCGTGCCGGTGGTGCCGGAGGTGTAGAGGATCGTGGCGATATTCTCCGGATGCTGTGGCTCATAGGTCCTGATGGGATCCGCGCTCGCCGCGCGGTCTTCCAAGCGGTCGGTTTCCAACTCCGGCGGTGCCAAGACGCTGAGGACTTTGGCGCCGGCCAGTTCGGCTCCGGCTGCGCCTTCGCCTAGCAGGGGAGCGGCACAAATCAGCAGCTTGGCGGCGGAATCTTCGAGTACGTAGGCGATCTCCTGCTTCTTCAGCAACGCGTGGATGGGCACTGCAATAGCTCCCAAGGAAAGGATGGCGTAGTACACCCGGGCGAAGTCGGTGACATTGGGAATGAGCACCGCCACGCGGTCTTCCTGTTGGATTCCGAGATCGCGCAAGGCTCCAGCGTAGGCGCGGGTCTCATCCCAAAGCTGGCTGTAAGTGGTGCTTTGGCCGCTCATGGTGATCGCGTTCTGATCCCCATAGCGCGCGGCGCTTTCGGCCAAGATGGCCGCCACCGACATGGTCAGGTTTGAGTTCGAACGCATCACGCAGGGCTCCTAGGATCAACAGCTAAAACTTAGTGAGGTGGATCACTCTACAAGCCTAGTGGAACTTCGTGTCAAATCAAGGTACTACGTTTCATTTTACGTTTTCCACTTTCTTAGAGAGGTCTTGACCCTTGCTGGTCGTAGCCATTGAATAGACTGCACGGTCGTTTTAGACTCAGCGTGTCATCACTGACAACTCGCAATCTAAGGGAGCACCATGTCGACGCCAGAATTTCCACCGGGATCTCCGTGTTGGATCGATTTATTGACCAAGGACATCGAGGCTGCCAAGACCTTCTATTCGCAACTCTTTGGATGGAGCTATGTCGTGGGGGAGGAGGAAACCTACGGTGGCTACACCACGGCCGCCATCGACGGGCTACCCGTCGCGGGGCTTATGAAAAACGATCCGGACAATGGCTTCCCGGACGTATGGAGCACTTACCTGCGTGTTGCGGACATCGACGCGGCGGTAGACCAAGTCCAAGCGCATCAGGGGCATGTCTACATGCCGCCTATGGAAGTGCCCGAACAGGGGAAAATGGCGATGATTGGCGACCCCTCGGGCCTCGGAGTGGGACTCTGGCAGGCCGGCGGCCATCCCGGCTATCAGAAGATGGGGGAGCAAGGCACCCCGGTGTGGCATGAGCTGCACACCACCAAATTCGAAACCTCAACAAAGTTCTATCGCGAAGCGCTGGATTGGGATCTGGAGGTGATGAGCGACAGCGACGAGTTCCGCTATCAGACGCTCGGCGCCGGAAGAGATGCAAAGGCCGGCGTGATGGACATTGCGCATTTCGAGGACCCGAAGCTCGCCGGTTGGAAGGTGTATTTTGCGGTGGAGGACACCGATCAAACGGTGGCCGACGCCATTGCCGCGGGCGGCGCGGAAGTCAGCCCGGCCATGGATTCGGACTTCGGCAGGCTCGCGGTCATCGCGGATCCCACCGGTGCCGAGTTCTATGTCATCCAGGCCAACGGCTAAGGGCGGACCGATTGCTCCGGATGCGGTGAAAATTTTCTTGCTGATTGTGTATCCATCCAACGAATCGCTTCATGGCGTGTGGAAATGGTGCGATTTGGCGAGTCGTTCCACGTAAGCTCGGGTACATGCAACAACGACTTCTTGGACGCACCAACCGCACCGTTTCCGTCATTGGCCTGGGCACCTGGCAGCTGGGCGCCGACTGGGGAGCGGTGGACGAAGCCGAAGCTCAGTCGGTGCTCGACGCCGCCTACGCCGAGGGCGTCAGCTTCTTCGACACCGCAGATGTCTACGGGGACGGACGCAGCGAGCAGCTCATCGGCCGCTGGCTGCGGGCCAACCCGCAGGCCGAGGTCACGGTGGCCACGAAGATGGGCCGCCGCGTGGAGCAGGTGCCCGAAGCCTATAACCTGGAGGCCTTCCGCGCGTGGAACGATCGTTCCCGCGCCAACCTGGGGGTGGACACCCTCGACCTGGTGCAGCTGCATTGCCCGCCTACGCCGGTGTACTCCACCGATGCGGTCTACGATGCGCTGGACACCATGGTGGACGAGGGGCGGATGCGCTCCTACGGGGTCTCGGTGGAGACAGTTGATGAAGCGTTGAGCGCTATCGCCCGTCCGAATATCGCCACCGTGCAGATCATCGTTAATGCCTTCAGGCACAAACCGCTGGAGCAGGTGCTGCCCGCGGCCCGCAAAGCAGGAGTCGGCATCATTGCCCGCGTCCCGCTGGCCAGCGGGCTGCTGACCAACCGCTACACGCCGCAGACGAAGTTCGCCGCAGATGACCACCGCAGCTTCAACCGCGACGGCTCGGCCTTCGACGTGGGCGAGACCTTCTCCGGGGTTGACTACACCACCGGGCTGCAAGCCGCCGAGCAGTTCGCGCAGCTGGCCGCCGCCGAGGCGCCGCAGGCGACCAGCGCCCAGGTAGCCCTGGCTTGGCTGGCCGCCCAAGAAGGCATCAGCTCCATCATCCCCGGGGCCCGCAATGCGGACCAGGCCCGGGCGAATGCCGCCGCCGGGTCGCTGCAGCTCTCTGAGGGCTTCAACGCCGCGGTGCGCGAACTGTACGACACGAAGCTGCGCGCGCAGATCCACCCACGCTGGTAGCCGCCTAGCTCGGTGCCCCGATGCCGATCGTGGCACCGAGGCGCACCGGCTCGGCCGGGCGGTGCTGCCCGCGTTCGGGAATATAGCTGAGCTCCTCGTCCTTCTGGTCCGGGGCATTGACGAAGGAGCGGAAGCGGCGCAGCTTCTCCGGATCCGCGAGCGTGGCCGCCCATTCGTCCTGGTAGTTGCCCACATGCGTTTCCATCGCGGCTTCAAGCTCCGCGCCCAGGCCCAGCGAGTCCTCGACCACCACGGCCTTGACATGCTCGATGCCGCCGTCCAGATCCTGCATCCAATGCGCGGTGCGCTGCAGCCGGTCCGCGGTGCGGATGTAGTACATCAGATAGCGGTCGATGTAGCGCAGCAGCGTGGCATCGTCGAGTCCACCGGCTAGCAGCTGGGCGTGGGCGGGGTTCGCTCCGCCGTTGCCGCCCACATACAGGTTCCAGCCCTCGGCGGTGGCGATCACTCCGACGTCCTTGGCCCTGGCCTCGGCGCATTCGCGCGCACAGCCCGAGACGCCCATCTTGAACTTGTGCGGGGCGCGCAGCCCGCGGTAGCGCAGCTCCATCTCGATGCCCATGGCCACAGAGTCCAGCATGCCGTAGCGGCACCAGGAGGAGCCGACGCAGGTTTTCACATTGCGCAGCGACTTGCCGTAGGCCTGGCCGGACTCGAATCCGGCGTCCACCAGCTCCTTCCAGATCTCCGGCAGCTGTTCCAGCCGGGCGCCGAACATGTCGATGCGCAGCCCGCCGGTGAGCTTGGTGTACAGGTTGTACTTCGCCGCCACGGCGGCGATGACGCCGAGCTTTTCCGGGGTGATTTCCCCGCCCGGGATGCGCGGGACCACCGAATAGGTGCCGTCCTTCTGCATATTGGCCATCACCCGGTCGTTGGTGTCCTGCGCGCCGGCCAGTCCCGCTTCCATCGGGTGGCCCGAGGTCTGGGAGGCGAGCACCGAGGCGATGACCGGTTTGCAGATGTCGCAGCCCGCACCTTTCCCGAAGCGCTCCATGATCTGCGGGTAGCTGGTCAGCCCGGCCAGGCGCACGGCCTCGAAGAGCTGGGCGCGGGACAGCTCGAAGTGCTCGCACATCGCCGCGGAGACCTCGGCGCCGTTCTTCAGCATCTCGGCTTCCATCAGCTTCTTGAGCATCGGCACGCAGGAACCGCACTGGGTGCCGGCGCGGGTGCAGCCCTTGAGCTCGGAAAGCTTGGTGACCGGCTCGCTGCCTTCGCAGCTTCCGCAGCCGCCCACGGCGTCGCGGATCGACCCGGCGCTGACATTGTTGCAGGAGCAAAGCACCGCCTCATCGGGCAGCTCGCCCTGCGGCGCCTCGCCGCCCAGCGCGCTGAGGTAGGCACCCGGTTCGCCGGGCAGCTCGCGGCCCAGCAGCGGGCGCAGCGACTGGTAGGGGGTGGCGTCGCCGACGAAAATGCCGCCGAGCAGCACCTTGGCATCGGAAGAGACCACGACCTTCTGGTAGAGCCCGCGCGGAGCATCAGCATAGACGACCTCCAGCGCGCCTTCGGTGCGGGCGAAGCCGTCGCCGAAGCTTGCCACGTCCACCCCGGAGAGCTTGAGTTTGGTGGCGGTATCGAAGCCGGCGAACTCGGCGGTTCCGCCCTGCAGCCTTTCGGCCACGACCTCGGCCATGGCGTTGGCCGGCGCCACCAGGCCGATGCACAGCCCCTCGAAGTTCGCGACCTCGCCGATGGCGTAGACGTTCGGGATCGCGGTGGCGCAGCCGGCGTCGATCTCGATGCCGCCGCGCGGGCCGATGCCGAAGCGCGGCTGGCTGCTTTCCGAAGCATCGAGCGCCGCGTTGTAGTTGCGGGCAATTTCATCGCGGGGCCGCACCCCGATGGACACGATGACCATATCCGCGTCGATGGTGCGCTCGTCGGCCATCAGCACCCCGCAGACCAGCCCGGTTTCGGCGCTGGCGAGAATCTCTTTCGGAAAGACTCCGCCGTGCACGGTGAATCCGGTGTCGGCGATGAGCCGCCCCATGGCCTGGCCGGCGCCCTCATCGAGCTGGGTGCCCATCAGCCATTTGCCGCCGTCGATCACCACCGCTTCGGCGCCCAGCGCCTGCGCGCCGGCTGCGGCCTCCAGGCCGAGCAGGCCGCCACCGATGGTGGCCACCACCGGGGCGCGGCCCAGGGATTCGGTGAGCTCGCGGACCTGCTCGGCAATGGCCCAGACGTCCTCCAGGGTGCGGTAGACGTGGGTGTGCTCGGCTCCCGGAATCGGGAGAGTGGCGGCATTCGAACCGGTGGCCAGGACCAGCTGGTCGTACTCGAAGCTGCGCCCGTCGGCGGTGCGCACGGTTTGCTTGATGCTGTCCAGCTCGGTGACCGCTGCACCGGTTTCGAGGGTGACATGAGCGCGTTCCCAAAGCTCAACCTCACCGAGGGTCAGGTCGACTCCGGGGTTGGTCAATGCCTGGGAGAGGGCCACCCGGTCGTAGGGAATGTGTGTTTCTTCGGTGAGCACGGTGATGTGCAGGTCGCTTGGCTCGCGGTTTGAAATGGCCTGCGTGAAGCGGTGCGCGGCGGGGCCACCGCCAACCACCACAATGCGGCGGGATCCATGTGCTGTGCCCATGATGAAACTCGACTTTCGCTCGAAAAGATCAGTGCTCGTTGGTGAATGATCCCAGCTTAGAAAGTTAGTTTTGCGCCGCAATTACCCTTATGTTTCGGGGGCCACAATTTTCTCCACCACCCAAAAAATAGCCGGTGAGAAGCGCGAAATATGTTGGAATCAAAACTGGTGCTCCGCACGGCGTTTCCTCGAAGAGTCGCGTAAAGATCCTTGATATTCCGGGAGGGATCGGGGGCTCACCTTGGTTGCGCTACGCGGTGAAGCAGGCTTTACCGAGGCGGAACAGCAGTACGCACGGCGCGAAACATTGGAGTTCTAAGCTCGAACTATCGAAGGCACCCAGTTGAAAGGAGCGCAGTGATGAGCGCTGTAGTCGAAGAGTATGTATTAGACATTCCAACCAACCTCGCGTCGGTCTGCCGACCGGAGGACCTGGAACCAGGGTGGGGAGAAAGCGCCCTGCTCGATGGCCGGCAAATCGCGTTGTTCCGCACCGAATCCGGGGACTTCTTCGCGGCCTCGCATCACTGCCCGAACAGCGGCGCGAAGGTGATGGCTCGCGGGATTCTCGGCGATACCATCATTGACGGCCAGCGCGTGCCGACGGTCGCCTGCCCGCTGCACAAGGAAATCTATCGATTGGATTCCGGGCAGTGCCTCAGCGCCGAGGAGACGCCGCTTCCGGTGTATCACCTGGTCGAACACGAAGGCCAGCTGTGGACGGGAGCACAGCGATGAGCGGCAACACGGAAGCTTCAGCCAGTATTGAACACGCAGCTTGGCAGGGCTGGCTCGAGACTGTCCCGGAATCGGGGATAGCAACTGCCACACCGATAATGGAGAAGGCGGCATAGCCGCCGGCAAGCCGTTGCCGAGGTCAGGAAACTGACCTCGGCAACGGCTTTTAAAGCTCCATCTAGTAGCAGTGCCCCTGAGCTTGGAGCATTCAGCGAATCAATCCGAAGGCGCAGAGCCCTCCTGCGGCCCGGGGAATCCGCGCTAGTGGCCAGCTCGGATCACGTCGGTTCGGGGAACTCGATCCTTTGGTTCTGTGGACGTTCGATCCGGCAATCTGCGCTGTAGCCTCGATGCGCCACGGTCGGTTCGCTGCCGCCTGTGCAAGTCGCTGTCCAAGATGGTGGAAACTTTCAGAGGGTCTTTGCCTTCGATGCGCGTACTTATCGAGTCGCAGCAAGGCGGACTAAGCTTGGCGGTATAAGCAAAGCTAAGGAAGCGGACCTTCATGGTGAAACCACCGCGAAGGGAAAGCCTCACCACCTCGTGACCGCATCGAATGCAGGTGGCGCGAATGAGTGAAGATCTTGCCAAACTGGTTGACCGCGGTGACATCGTTGCGGCCGTTCGCGCAGCTCAAGGATTAACACCGGAGCGTGTTAGGCCGCTGCTATTCGGCGGCGGTTTCATGAAAGATTCGAAACCTTACGCTGAGTTCATTTCTCGTTGGTATCAGTCTTTGTCGAGTGCTAATCTCGCGCCGGAAATTTTCAAGTCAAGTGAGACCACTAAGTCTTAGGCCAACATCTTTTCTCCTTCTTCCTGCTTGATCGGTTCGTTAATCCAAGCCGCTTCAGGCAGCAACATTTTCTTCGGGAGCCGGTTCTTTCCAAACCGTTCAGGATGCTCCGCCCATGCCTTTTCCAACGCCGCTAGGCGTTGGTCATCCACGTGCCCAGTCATCCCGAAATGCACGTCGGCAGGAGTATGAAAACCCAATCCTGATTGGCGATGCTCAGTGTTATACGCATGAACAAACCGGCCCATAAAATCCCTGGCGTGCTCCAAGGAACCGAACCGCTCAGGAAATACCGGCATATACTTCAAAGTCTTAAACCACGACTCTGAGTTATCCCGAATTCGGGATAACTCAGAGTCGCTTTTCAAGACCATGAAGTATGGGCCTACGTTCCCCGAACGGTTCGCATCGCTAGGGGGTGCAAGGGAGTTCAGGAACGAATTCGTTCAGTGGTACAACTGTGCTCATCAGCATTCGGGTATTGGTCTGCATACGCCTGCAAACGTTCACTACGGGCTGGCTGACGCGGTGGCTGCGAAGCGTTCGCAGGCCCTGGCTGCGGCTCGTGCAAGGCATCCTGAACGGTTTAGTACCTCTAATGATCCGAGACTCCTCGCGCTGCCGGAAGCTGCATGGATCAACAACCCGCAGGACCGGCTAGCTCAGGCTGCTTGAGAGCTAATTAAACTCGTGTTGGTACCGTTTGACTTGAAAAATTCCGAGGCCGGTTTCTCGTGAAGGTTTGTGTGCGAACTTTCCATCTGAGATGTGATGGTTGTTGGCATCGATAACCGGCGTGATGGGCTCCTTGGTGACATTACGTGTTCGTTCTTGTGGTCTTCGGGTGCGGTCAGTGCGCTCGGCGGCGAAACATGAGCAACCCCAAATAATCACTACGACGACCGAGCCGCCGAACGTTTGCAGCCAAGTCCTCAGCGACCAGAAGCGATTAATATCCACATCAAGAATCAGCGATCCAAGCTAACCACCAGCGATGGCGTCGACAACACCCAGTACAAGGGTGTCAAGTAGCTCTCCGATCAGAAAGGCCAGTACCGATTCGGTACTGGCCTTCTTTCATCACTGCGGGTTAGAACTCGCGGCTCTGTTCTTTCGCTTAACCATCCACGCCATGGCTATGATGGCCGCACCAGCGAGAGCGAGCACTGGCGATCCCCAAAGCGCGAAGCTCTCAAAAGCAGTGTTTTCTCCACTGCCGCCAGCCTCTAGCCGTTGGATCTCGGCTGGGGTGAGAACTGCCATATTATACCAAGTGAATAGAACGACCCCGATGATCAAAAGCAAGGAACCAATAATTAGGCCCCACACATTTCGCTGACTTTTACGCATGTTACTTACTTTCTATAAAGGGTTGCACAGAGCCCGAAGCATCCGTGCGTAGCTCACTTTCGGACGCCAAGTATCCAGATTCCAACTCTTTTTGAGCGGGTCCCTAAGACGAACCGCGTCAATATGGCAGTACAGCTGATCTCGCATCGACGCAGTTTCTTCACGAGTACCAGGGGTTTTCGAGTTCATCTCATAATAGAACGCCTTACGAATTGATCCGTACAAGGCCGGTCCGAACAAAAGCCAAACGTTGGCTCTGCCCCACTGCGTCGGGTAAACCTCCAAAGTGTAGCCCTTGTACTTCTTGTTATAGGCCGTCCAGGAAGTCTTTGCGATCAAAGCCTTGCCGACCCATGGATCAGCTACAACCGGGTAGACTACTGATTCATTCCGGTCGACGATTTGTGTGAACGAATGCCCATCAATTATGTACCGTGTGGAGATTTCGCGACCAGAAGCATCCCGGGCCCAGGGAGCAGCTACACCGCCGATGAATACGCCCTCATCGATCACGGCGATCGCACCGTCTTCTTGCAGCTCGAGCTTCGCCTGTATAGGTAGATCCAGCTTATAAGTGAACTCGTGTGGGCTTTCCTTAGCGCTCAGCACTGTGTTGATTCGCACTGAACTCGCTTCAATTGGCTCCACTACGACATCAACCCCGTCTCCGCCGAATACAGCCGTTCCTGAGTTGAGCGTCTTTCCGCGCTTCGACACACCGGCTTGCTGAGGTAGAGAGATGCCGATCGAAGATTCTGTACCTTCGGCACTGTCCGTCTGGATCTCGATGAGCTCATCTCGCATGAGAGGAATCGACAAAGAGTCACCTGAGGTGTCAGAACTCAGGGTGATTTCATCACGTAGTACTTGTGCATCTGTTTCCGGCGCAGGCAGCTCGTCAGGGGTGGCTGCTTTAACCGCTTTTGCAACTTGCTCGGAAGGGTTTTCTGCAGCGTACGCGACAGAGGGGAAAAGAAGTGCAGAAACTACTGCACCCGCAATTCCTGCAGTAACCAGTCGTTTTCCCATAATTTGCCTTATCTAGGGTGAGAAGCTGAAATTAACTGCGACCAATTTATCAAACAGAATTTTGATAATCAAAGAATCGTCCTAGCGCAACAGATTTGAGAACATAATTACGTCATAGGTAGTTGGAATTTACATCTTATGTAGTATTGGAGAGCCGGCAGCGTTCCGAGGAATAAAAACGATCACTGACCTCACTATTGGGATGAGTCGCTTGTTCTTTAGGCATGCAGCAAAACTTATTAGGCATACGCCTGACTGTTCTGTCCTAAATTGGGCATGGCCGCGTCAGAAGAAGTTAATGACCTTGGCTAGCCGGGCGCAGAGGCCGGTGGTTGGTTCGCACAGGCATACCTCACTGAGA